>JAGOKM010000054.1 GCA_017994615.1 Bacillota bacterium
TGCGATGGGCGCTAGGAAGAAGATCAGGGGCGTCAGGGTGCTGCTGCAGTTCTGCGAGCCGGGATACCAGGGCTCCGGGGTTCTCCTCATGTTATATTCCAGGCTGAGGGAACGGGTGTCGGAAGGCGGCTATGAATACTGGGAGGCAGGGACCGTCCGGGATGACAACATCAGGTCGCTCAAACCGATAATCGACGTCGGCGGCAGGCTCTTCAGGGTCTACAGGTGGTATGTAAAGGAATTGCCGCAGTAATCGTCCGTCCTTGGATAATATAGATAATCGATACGCTGCTGGAGGAAAAATGCCAGAGGTTGGAAACGAGGACGCCCTCACTTTCAAGGAGCTTCCGACAAGCAGGCTGAAGGAATTCGTCAAGCTGGCCTTCGACCTATACAGGGGGGACCGCAACTGGGTGCCTCCGCTTATCAACGACCAAATCAAGACCCTCTCCGGCAAGGACAACAAATTCATCTCTGAGTCGGAGCATGCATTCTTTTTAGGGTACCGGAAAGGCAGGCCCGTCTCAAGGGTTATGGTGGCGGCGAACGGGCCGCTTTCAGCCAAGCAGGGGCTTCCCATAGCGACCTTCAGCCTCGTTGAGGGCGAAGACGAGGAGGCCCTTTCATCCATCATCAGGAAGGCAGAAGGATGGGCCAAGGAGAAGGGCTGCAGGAAGCTCATCGGCCCATGGTCGCCGTCGAACGGCGAAGACGGCATCGGACTCATGGTGCAGGGCTTCGAGGATCCTCCTGTCCTTCTCAACTCGTATAACAAGAGATGGTACGCCTCTGTCCTTGAAGGCCTGGGCTATTCCAAGCTGGCCGACTTCGTAGGATACAGGCTGACTGAATCTAACCTTCCTTCAGAAAGGCTCGCCCGCGCAGCTGAAATCGCCCTGGCCAGGGCACACGTGGTTCCGTCGAAAGTAGAGATGTCCAAGCTGGAAGAGGGCCTATCAGAGATTTTCTCCGTCATGTCGGAGGCGTTCTCCGCATCATGGTACAACGACATGCCTACATGGGAGGAATTCAGGAAACTGGCCGGTCCGCTTTCCAGGCTCGCCGATCCTGACCTGATATGGCTTGCGAAGGATATTGACACCGGAAGGGCTGTGGCATTCATAGTGGCCCTGCCGGACTGGAACCAGGTGCTTATCAAGATGAGAGGCAGGATTTTCCCGATCGGATGGCTACATTACCTGCGCGCCAGGAAGACGATCAAAAGGGTGAGGCTAATGATGCAGTACTGCATCAAGGAGTACCAGGGTTCCAGCGTAATCCCCGCGCTGTACGCCAAGGTCGTCGAGAATGCCGTGAGGAAGGGCATGTCGGAGGGGGAAGCCTCGGTCATCCTGGAAACGAACCTGCAGTCGAGGAGGGCGATCGAAGCCCTAGGAGGCAAGCTTTCCAGAGTATACAGGTGGTATTCCAAGGACATATAGAAGTCGACAAGACAGGATGAAGGAGCCCGGCATTCCAGCCGGGCTCCCCTGTTTCGGATATGTCGGAATTTAGAAGCCCCTTGCTGCTCCGTCCCTCCTCGGGTCCGCTGCCCCTACGAACTCACCTGTCTTGGCATCGAAATAGACCCCCTGGGCTCCTCCGAAGTATAGGTCATACTCGCCCTTCATGTTCTTGGGGTCTATCGTATAACCTTTGGCCTTCAGTCCTTCAAGGGTCGCCGCCGGCATGCGCGATTCGTATTCGAATGTAATGCTGGAATTCACCACATGGAAACGCGGGGCCTCTATTGCCTCCTGGAGGCCCATCTTCTGGTCTATTATGGCGTGGATGATCTGGGTGAGGGCGGGGGCTATGCGCCCGGCTCCCGGGGTTCCGATCGAAAGTATCGGCATGTCCTTCTCGTCGACCATGATCGTGGGCACTATGGTGGTCCTCATCCTCTTGTTGGGCGCTATGGAGTTGATGTTGGGCGCCAATGC
This sequence comes from Bacillota bacterium, assembly GCA_017994615.1. GTDB lineage: Bacteria > Bacillota > DTU025 > DTU025 > MWDF01 > MWDF01. The sequence continues at coordinate 1,944 of JAGOKM010000054.1, forward strand.
GAAGTTGGCGTTCTCGTTGTTCAGGATGATCCCTGTGCCTGGCACCGTGACGCCCGCGCCGAAGAAGCTGCTCAAAGTCTGGGTGAGAGCCACCGTGTTGCGGTTCTTGTCCATTACCGAGATGTGCGTTGTGCTCGGTGATTCATATCCGGCCGCAGCCATGTCAACCACAGTTGCTTCGCTGAACTCCATGGGATTGCCGTACTTGATCTCCGAAAGAGGGGTCATCTTGGACGGGTTTATCGTCCAGGAACGGAATTTGGCGTAGTCCTTGTTCTGCAGCTCCTTCAACGGCACGTTCACGAACGCAGGGTCGCCGCAGTACTGGTAATGGTCAGCGAAAGACCTCTTGAGGGCCTCTGCGATTATATGGACGTTGTAAGGGTCGAGCAGCGGCCTCGCTGAAAGGTCGAAGTTCTCCATGATCGAGAGGGCCTCTGAGAGGATGATTCCTCCGACCGGCGGAGGTGCCGTGTAGAAGTGGTTGCCCCTGTACGTGCCGCTCAGCGGCTCCCTCTCATACACCACATAAGCCTCCAGGTCCGACTTCCTCAATAGCCCGCCCTGCGCTATGGATGCCGCCTCTATGGCGTCGGCCAGCTCGCCGTGGTAGAACACGTCGGGGCCTTTCACGGCGATCAGCCTGAGCGATTTCGCAAGGTCGGGGTTGGTCAGTATCTCTCCCTCTTCCTTGGGAAGCCCCATCGGGTCGAGGTACACTTTTGCGAGGTCTGGGTTGGCTTTCACTACCGCCAGGCTGTCGGTTATGGACTGGGCCAGATATGCCGTTATCGCGAAGCCCTTCTCGGCCAGCCTTATAGCGGGCCACATCACTTCGGGAAGAGACAGCGTTCCGTACTTCTCCTGAAGGGTGCAAAGGCCGAGCACCAGGCCGGGGGTCGCCACGAGGTCCCATCCCTTTACTCCGGAGAACGACTTGCCCGCATATTTCTCCGCCGTGAGCTTGGGTGCCGCCGACCTGTAATCGATCGCTATCGCCTTCTTCTGGTCGGCGAGGTATGCCACTACGTAACCTTCCCCACCGAGGCCGGATGCGTTAGGTTCGACGACTCCGATGGCAAACGCCGTCGCGACTGCTGCGTCGATGGCGTTTCCGCCCTTCTTGAGGATCTCTACTCCTGCTTCCGCCGCGTACTTGCTGGCAGCTGCCACCATCCCGTTCGTGCCGCGGACTTCGGACAGCTTTGTAGCCGCGCTGACGGATACGAATGACATCGCAAGGACCGCTATCATGACCGCGGTCATGACAACCCTCATGGTCTTCCTGTACATCTACTTTTGTCCTCCCTTCCTATTATGGCGCCTCTGTATCGCTTGGTAGTCCTCGTCCTTATCTCAGGAACTTGCCTACGCCTTCCCTTGAAAGCTGGCTGAAACTGGGAAGGCCTGTCAAGGCCGGGGCATCCCCCCTCAGGTCCCTCTCCGCTTCGAACACCGCAAGCAAGGTGTTCAACGCGACTGCCACCCTAAGCCCAAGGGGCCGGGATGCGTCGTTTACCACGTCTGCCGTCATCGAGTTCGAGCCCATACCCGGATTGCCCGTCTCAATGAGGTAGGGGTTGAGGTCTTTGAAATAGTCTCCCCATTCCCTGTGGGTGAGGCCCCTTACATCAGACGAAGGCTCAAGTGTCTTCAATGTGAAGCCCGTGTTCATCTCCATGTATACCATCGCCATGGCACCTATCTGGATGTTCTTCGGGTTGGTCACAAGCATCCATTCGAGGCGCCCTCCCGGGTCCGCCTCGTGGAAGTCCATACCGATGGTTACGTCCTCAGCCTTTATGAGCTCCATTATCGCGTAGGCGAGCTTCTGCGTGGTCGTGCCGTCTGCCTTCCCAGGATAGTTCCTGTTGAGGTTCCTGGCCTCGTTGCCAGGCAGTTCCTGCCCGGTCGGGTAATGGCTGTATTTCTCGGGGTCCGGCTCCTGGAAGTCGGCCCTCGTGTCCCTTGCCCCGTACCTGAACGACCTCGTACCGCTCGGTGTTTCCAGTCTTATCCACTCTATGGGCGTCCTGGTGTCCTTATTCGCAGAGGCTGCGTTGTTGGCATGGGGGAGGACGATAAGCCTTCCTTTGGTCACCGTGCCCCTTTCGATGATGAGGGTCGCCGCCATTATTCCGGAGATCTCGTTGCCGTGGGTGCCTCCCAGCACCAAAGCCGTGGGCCCGGGCTTGCCGCTGTCCATGAAGTAGACCTTGGTGTCGACCGGGGTGCCCGCGATGGGTTTGAAGTAATCAGAGAGCCACCTCATCTGGCTCACTCCGGTGCCGGGCCTCTCATCATGGATTAGCGGCCCTGGCATGGATTCCGGTGATGCTGCGGCTGCGATGGACGCGAAAAGCGCCATGAGCAGAAGCGCCGGTATCAGTCTGAACTTACGCATCGTCCGGTCCTCCTATCAGTCGGGGCTTTTACTTCGCAGATGCCAGCTCTTCTTTGAGTGCCTGTGCGACAAGCGTCCTTACAGAGCCGCCTTCGGGGACCTCGACGACCTTCAGCTTCGCTCCCTTGGCCTCTGCCATCTTGTTGAAGTAGCCGTCCTTGTTGCTGTCCGGAATTACGACGATAAGGTGGGCGCCGACTGCAGCCATGTCTGTGAACTTGTCGGAGCTTGCCCCCCTCCTTGTGGTACCCCCCATGTGGACTATCACCACGTAGGCCTCGTTCTTCGCAGCCAGCTCAACCAGGGCCTTCACCCTTGCTTCCTCGCCTGCGTCGTTGATGCCTGCTGCGGTCATCCCCTTCCCGCTGTAGCCGACGACGAATATCAGGGTCCTGACGTCCTGGCAGTCCTCTGCTTTGAGCACCGTGTCGAACTTCACAGGTATGCCCATCGCCTTGTTCATGAGTATGTCCAGCATCATCCCGTCAGGCCCCTGGCCGCTGGTCGTCATGTAAATGGGGAACCTGGGTTCCGGGGTCGCTGCGGTGGTTATTCCCAGTACGGCGCACATCATGAGCGCCAGAGAAAGCAGAAATGTTAGTTTGCGCAATTCCTTCCCCTCCTTTTTATTCCCAACAATTACTTATTATCCAGAACTATTCCATATCCTCTAATTGGAATGCCTTCCGCTGATTTTTGCGACCTTCTCAAGCACCAGCGGGATCTCCCCGGCCTCGAACATGCGGCTTGTCACCGCCCTAAGCTTATATGGAGGCCTTGTAGTCATCCTCACGCCTTCTGACCAGAGCTCCTTTGCGAACTCGTCGGATGTCATGTTCAGCTTGCTTACGTCGAATACGACGATGTTGGTCTCTACCGTCGAGAGGTCCACCTCGATACCTGGGATTACAGCCAGCCCCTCCGCCAGAGCTCTGGCGTTCCTGTGGTCGTCTGCCAGCCTTGCGACCATCTTCTCAAGAGCCACTATTCCCGCTGCGGCGATGACCCCGGCCTGCCTCATCCCGCCGCCGAGCATCTTCCTGTATTTCCTGGCCTTGGCGATGAATTCACGGCTTCCGGCCACAACAGACCCGACGGGCGCCGAAAGCCCCTTGGACAGGCAGAACTGTACTGAGTCGAAATATCGGGCTATGGCCGACGCTTCGACGCCGAGTTTAATTGACGCGTTGAATATCCTGGCCCCGTCCAGGTGCATCGGAAGGCCGTGCTTTTCGGCGACGTCCCTTATCCCTGCAAGCCTATCCAGGTCGTAGACCGTCCCGCCGCCCCTGTTGTGCGTATTCTCCACACATATCAGGCCGGGCGGGGCGTAGTGTATGTTGGCGCCCCTTATCGCCGACTCCACATCGGCAGGGTCCATGAGCCCGTCCTTGCCGCGCACGAGCCTCGGGACCATCCCGCCCAGCGCGGACAGGCCCCCTACTTCGTAGTAATAGATGTGGCACTCGGATTCCATCACGACCTCGTCCCCGCGCTTGCAGTGTGCCAGCAGCGACGAGATGTTCCCCATCGTCCCCGACGGCACGAACATCGCGGTCTGCTTGCCCATCATGCGCGCCGACAGCTCCTCGAGGGCGTTCACCGTCGGGTCCTCGCCGAAGACATCGTCCCCTACAGGGGCTGACTTCATGGCCTCCCTCATCTCATCTGTCGGATGGGTCGTTGTGTCGGATCTCAGCTCAACGTAGTCCTTCATTCCCTACCTCCAGCTCCAGGCCTTCGCAATGGCCTTTTTACATATGTATTGCTTAGTCGACCGGTATCAGCGAACCTGCCGCCATTACCAGGTAAGCGAGGGCCACCAGCACCTGGAACAACGTGCCGCCGAAGAACCCGATGCTCCATCGGCCCTGCTGCTTCCTGGAATTCTTGAAAGCAGGTATCAGCGTAAATATCAGGATAAGGGCCGTGGCGCCGCCTGCCAGCTTGAGAAGCTCAATAAACCCGCTGCCGAGCGCCAGGAGCATCACCGCTGGCGCCGTGCACATAAGCCACGCCAAAAGGTGGCCCTTGACGCCGAACTGCTCCATTACTATGTCCTTGAACGCAAAAGACATCCCCCAGAAGCTAGTCGCCATGGCAAGCCATACGAAAAGCGACCCCAAGGTGCCCGAGACTCCGCCTATCTTCTCGCTCCATCCCACTATCGCGACCTTGGTGACGGTGTCGCTGACTTTCATAACCGACAAGGCGATCGCCACGGTGATCAGGAGGTTTAACAGGACACCGGCGGCGACGGCGATGCCGGCGGCCTTTCCGTCGCCGTCCAGCCCATCTACGACCTGAGGGATGGCCAGGTATGCGCCAAGGCAGAACATGAGCATCCCGTAAAGTGCGAGCCACGCCTTCCCGTCCCCGGTGGAGGCAAGAGGCATTGCCGTCCCGTTGAAAGAGGTGACCGCGATATAGGCGGCTATCCCGGCCATGCCCAGCATCGCGGTTTTCTCCCCGATGCCCACGGACTTTATGCCGAAGACTATTATCAGGGCGCACAGCCCGTAGAAAACGGCACCTCCAATGAATGGAGGTATGCCCCACCCTTCCGTGACGGAAGCCCCGCCGAGGATATAGGCGGCGAGGTTAGACAGGTTTCCAACGGCAATAAGCGCGAAGAAAAGGTAGATCAGCGCCTTGTTGCCCTTGAAGAGGAACTTGTCCAGTACGGAAAGAATCTGCATCCCAGGGGACTTAAGGCAAGCTTCCAGCAGCATCAGGTGCAAAAGGAGCGCGGCTGAGAACGCTACTGCGGCTATTGCGAGCAGGGGTATGTATCCGGACTTCGAGGCGAGGTAAGGGACCGCCATGACGCCGCCGCCTATGCCCGTGCCCGCGACGATCGAGACCGCCTCGAAAGTAGTAAGCTTCCTTCTGCCAGCCATGTTGCATCCTCCTTTGATGTCCTATACAAGCCTGATGCAGAACCTCTTGCACTCGAAACCGCAGTACCCGCACGTAAGGCACAGCTCTGGGTCGGATTTCGCCTTTCCGTCCACTATCGTCATCGCACCTGACGGACATACTTTCACACAGTCGCCGCAGCCGATGCAGCTTTTCAGTATGTAAAGCCTGAGCCCCTGCGGCTTCAAGCCTCCCGCGGCCCTGGGATCGGCCCCCCGGCCCTCGAAGATGGCAACGTTGTGGTCCACTTCGGCATCCGTGTTCATGCCCACCGCTATCGAGTCAAGGAAGCCTCTGCCCATAACATAGCCGAAGGCCTCTTCCTTGCGTGGGATAAGGAGGCCGCCTGCCAGGGACTTCATGCCGAAAAGGCCCTTGCCTGCGGCATGTGCCTTCATGCATGCCTCTTCCATGTCCTGCCTGGTACCGTCGGGTATGCCCTTGCCTAGCAAGTTCACCAGAGGGTGGCAGACGTCCATGTCTGGACATTCCGCAGCCTGCCTTATGCCCGAGACATAGTGGCTCGAAAGCCCCACCGCCCTTACGATGCCGCGCGATTTCGCCTCGAGCAGGCAGTCCAGCGCCCCGCGCCTTTCGGCGATGCCGTCGTTCGGGCCTCCGCACCCATGCATGAGGAAACTGTCTATCGTGTCCATGTCGAGCTCGCGCCTTGCCTTTTCTATCGACTTCGACATGTCTTCATATGTCTTGGCCGGGGACTTGGTATTCACGACGAAACCGGGCCTTGCCTTGGCGGCGAGCCTCACATGCTCATATGTCCCATAGCTCTCGGCGGTGTCGACGAAGTTGACTCCCGAATCCAGCGCGTGGACGATGACGTCTGACCCTCTTTCCGGGTCTGTGTCGACCTGCCTGAAGGTGAGGGTCCCGAAACACAGCCTGCTTACCGCCATGCCAGTGCTTCCTAATATCCTTCTTTCCATGCTTCCTCCAAATCGGTCTTTTTATGATTATAGCATCTGTCTGGGCCCTTGCTCAGATGAAGCGCCCCCGCGCCATGAAAGAGCGCACCAGGTGCAAATCAGACCCTCACTAAGATTCCACCCTTTGTATGTGAAAATGTGCACAACACCAGGACAAGTGGCATCCCGTACACTTATAATTGATTCAGGCATCTCAGGTCTTGCCCACCTATGGCAATTGTTAGTATTGACTCTGCGCTGATATAATAGTTAATTGTGAAAATAGTTGCCTTTTTAGTTAGCGATACCAGGACTTATGATACAGGGGTGATTTCGCGTGTCGGAGAACAATCTCTTGAAGGACCTTTCGGCC
>JAGOKM010000055.1 GCA_017994615.1 Bacillota bacterium
CCTTCACGCCTGTGAGCCTGCCTATCGTGCTCTTCCTGGAAAGGCCGACGAGCAGGGGATAGCCCATGTTGGCGACCATGGGCAGGTCCTTAAGGAGCGCTATGTTCTGGCCGGCATCCTTGGAGAAGCCGAACCCGGGGTCTATGACTATGCTGCTTTCCCTGAGGCCGGCATCCTCCGCCGATGCTGCGCGTGAGTACAGCTCCTCGATCACTTCGGCCGTCAGGTCGCCATACGTGGCATGCTCCATCATGTCCTTCGGTGTGCCCCTCATGTGCATTATTACCAGCGCCGCCCCTGCTGACGCGCACAACTGCGCAAGCTTCGGGCCTGCGGCAAGGCCGCTTACGTCGTTTATCATGTGGGCGCCTGCCTCGAGGCAGGCTTCGGCAACCTCGGGCTTCGTCGTGTCGACCGAAATCAAAGCGTCGGTCCCGGCAACCAGGCGCCTTACGATTCCCAGCACGCGCCTCTTCTCCTCATCCGCCGGGACGGGCTCAGAACCGGGCCTCGTCGATTCGCCTCCGATGTCTATGATGTCTGCGCCTTCGGAAATCATACTGAGGGCATGTGAAATGGCATCCTTCTCTTTGAAATGCAGCCCCCCGTCGGAGAAGGAATCAGGCGTCGCGTTCAATATCCCCATCACATAGGTCCTGGCTCCAAGGGGGAGCTCCTTACCGCGTGCCGTGAGCCTGAAATCCGTGGCTTTGGGGATGTCGAGGGACCTTATCGCGCTTGCGAGCCTTTTCAGGCCGAATGGCTGCATGTCCAGCTTAGCAAGGAGGCGACCCAGGGACCTCGGAGATGTCAGGATCACAACGTCCGTCCTGTCCGCCCTCAATGGGGCCACCTCTGCAGAATAGGCGGCGTCCCCACCGGAGGAGATCGCCTCCTGCTTTATGAGTATGGCAGACCTCAAGGGTACCTCCCGGACCGCGATTGCAAGTGGGAGGCCCTTCCGCATCATGATCTTAAGGCCGGCTTCGCTGCAGCCTGTGGCCGCGATGAGGGATGCAGCCCTGCGCGCGTCGCGGAAGGCTGCGACCTCGACGGATTCGGACCAATGGGGAGCGGATGCAATCGCCATGTCAGTCCTTCTTCGTAACGGGTATCTTGCGCGCCGCCTTGGCGACTACCCATGCGATGGCGCTGTCGACTGCGTGATGGGCCATCGTGCCGAAAAGGAGTATCAGGGCTACCGTCGCAACGGTGGCGTCTGGAGCCGCAACGCCCGTCCCTTTCGTCAGCGGCAGTCCGAACACCAGGGCCATCAGAAGCACTGCCACAACCTCCAGGAAGCCGTGCAGGGGGGCGGTGGCTACAAGTGCGGAAGAGTAGCTTGCCCCCTTCTTTATCATGAGGGCGCCCGCAAGTGCCCAGATGGCGTGGGTCGCGGCCCTTGCCGTTATCATGAAGCCCAGGCTGGTCGCACCGTATGAAAGAAGGAAACCTATGGCCGTGCTGAGGCCCACCATGACCGCCACAGCTGGCGATACCAGCATGGAAAGCAGCACCGGCACGTGGGATGCGATGGTGGCCGAGAAGGGGGGTATCAGCACGCGCAGGGTGGAGCCGAACGTCACAGGTATCATAATCCCCAGGGCGGTGAGCACAGCCCCGTAAGCAATATCCCTTGGCTTCATACGAACACTTCCTTCATGAGTCCTTTTCGGGCCCCTTGTTCAAGATGTCGTCCACGATGCCGAGCGTCTGTTTCTTAAGCCCGATCCTGTCGTGGGTGATCGCCCAGACCATCTCCTCCGTCTTCTTGGACAGCGCCTCGTCATCGGCCTTTGCCAGGATCTCCCTTGCAGATAGCATCGCGGCGCCGGCCCCCGCGTCAAGCAGCATTGCCGCTACGCCCAGGTCGACTGCGCCTTCACGGGTGATGCCCTCGGCCACGCTCCTGGCAAGCGATTGGCCGAAGTACGATGCCTCCAAAAGGGAGACTGAAGAGTCGAGGCTCGCCGATAAGGCCTCCTTGGAGGCGTCCCCTGAGACGGGCTTTGAGATTTCGTCAGCCATGTCGAGCCTCTTTGCCATCGAATTTATCTCTAGGCTGAGGGCCATCGCCTTGTTTATGAGGTCCTCTGTCGAGGCGGCCTTATGCTTGCACTTAATAGCCGCACGTACGATCAGGGCGGCCCCGCATGAGGCGACGACGGCAGCCGCGGCGGCGGCCGAGCAGCCAAGCTCCGGGTCCGCGAGGGCTTCGCAGGCCTCCTTGGCCGTTATGCCGAGAAGCCCGCTTCCGTCGTTTTCGATGCCTTTGACTTCAATTCCCATGGTTCCAAACCAGCGCCTCCAGCACCTGGCCCTCATCAAGAGACGGAAGCATGAGCGCCTCCGCCGCGGCCCCCATCAGGTATTTAAGGGGTATGAGGCCGATGAGCTCTCCCTCGGCCAGCTCTACTCCCAATTTCGCGGCCTCAGCCTTTATTGCGGCCAAGGCCTTGGCCGGAGGTGTCACGTCGCAGTCGACCAGGTTCATCGAAACCTGGGCGAGGCCCTTCTCCTCAATCATGAACCCGAGCGCCTTCACGCCGTGGAGGCCGCCGTCCCTCTCCCTTATAGCACGGGCTATCTTCTTCGCTATCGAGACGTCATTGGTCTTCAGGTTGACGTTATAGGCGACGAGGAATTTCCTTGCCCCCACTACCGTGGCGCCGGCGCTCTCATGGAGCGCAGGGCCGCCGACATCAGGCATCCTGTCGGGGTTTGACGGCGCTTCCTTCGACAGTCCCTCGAACTCCCCCTTACGCACATCGGCCAGGTTCCTCATTGAAGGCCTCTTGGCTGCGTATTCGTAGAAATAGACGGGTATCCCGAGATTATCCCATGCGAGCTCGCCAACCAGCCAAGCCAGCTCCGCGCACTGCTGCATCGTTATGCCGGAGACTGGGACGAAGGGCACAACGTCGGTGGCCCCTATCCTGGGGTGCTCACCCTGATGCAGCCGCAAATCTATAAGCTCCTTGGCCTTCGCCATGCCGGAAAGCACCGCCTCGGCGACGGCGGCTGGGGTGCCGGCCAGCGTCATCACTGTCCTGTTGTGGTCATGGTCAGACGTCACGTGAAGTAGCCTAGCCCCTTCGGTCGAACGCATGGCTTCCGCTATCGAACCGATTACATGGGCCCTGCGGCCTTCGCTGAAGTTCGGCACGCACTCCACAAGGGCCGAGCCCAGCCCTCTTTCGCTTTCGAAGCGTTCAAGACGTAGGCGGATATCCTCCATGTCGCACCTCCGTTTTCATGATAACAATTCTATGAAGCCCGGCGCATCCCTTTTGCGCCGGGCCCTCTTTCTGATGGTGATGGACGGGAATCGTTGACTAGCCCTTGAATATCCTGGCCATCAACGCAATCGATACCCATATCGCGACGATGACTATGAATACGCCGGCCATTCCCTTGGCAGCGATCGGAAGTGTCGAAACTAGCGCTTCGAAATCCATCATCCCAGCACCTCCTAGCGTGCTATCAGGCTCAGTATCATGCCGCCGGCTATGACGGACGCTATCTGGCCCGAGACGTTTGCGCCGACTGCGTGCATCAGAAGGTAGTTGTGCTTGTCCTCCTCTAGGCCCATCTTGTGCACGACCCTTGCGGACATGGGGAACGCGCTTATGCCCGCCGCCCCGATCATGGGGTTCACCTTGTTCCTTGAGAAAAGGTTGATGAACTTCGCAAATAGCACGCCGCCGACCGTGTCGAATACGAAGGCTATCAGCCCGAGGCCCATTATCATCAGGGTCTGCGGGTTCACGAACAGGTCGGCCCTCATCTTGGCAGCTACGGATATCCCTAAAAGGAGGGTGACCAAGTTCGCCAGTACAGTCTGCGCCGTCTTGGAGAGGCTGTCCAGGACCCCGCATTCGCGGATCAGGTTCCCGAACATGAGCAGGCCGACGAGGGCAACCGAGCGAGGGGCCGCAATGCCGGCCAGCACGGTCACGATTATGGGAAAGAGCATCCTAACTGTCGGGCTGGCTTTCGAGCTGCTGCCGCGCATGCGTATCCTGCGCTCCTTTTTCGTGGTCATCAGCTTTATTACGGGAGGCTGCACTATGGGCACCAGGGCCATGTAGGAATAGGCAGCGACTATTATCGCCCCGGTATACTGGCTCCTGTAGTAATTTGCGACGAATATGGACGTGGGGCCGTCCGCGGCGCCTATTATGGCCACCGATGCCGCGTCTTTTATGCCGAAACCGAGGAGGGCCGCCATGCCGAGCGTGAAGAATATTCCGAACTGGGCCGCAGCGCCGAAGAGAAGCATCTTGGGGTTGTTCAGCAGCGGCCCGAAATCTATCATTGCCCCTATGCCTATGAATAGCAGCAGGGGGAAGAGTTCGTTCGCTATGCCCGAATTGTAAAGCAGGTCTATGACGCCTACTTCCAACGTGCCCTCGAGCATCTGCGTAAGTGCGCCGGAGAAGGGAAGGTTGACGAGGATGGCCCCGAAACCCATAGGCAGAAGGAGCGCCGGCTCCATCTCCTTTTTGATGGCAAGGAATATTAGGATGCCTCCTATGACCCACATGACCGCCATCTGCCAGGTAATCGCTGCAAGGTTGTCCAGCATCTGCATTTGAAGTCTCCTCCGTGGCTGTCTCTGCGGCACCTGCCTGCGCTGGTCTACACCTGTCTTGGACTCTAAGCAAGGAAAAAGGAAGGCCTGTGTTACCGCAGACCTTCCCTTACGGACATCATCACTTGCCAAATAGGGACAGCAGTATGCCCGCGGCGATGGCCGAACCTATGACGCCTGCGACGTTCGGGCCCATGGCATGCATAAGCAGGAAGTTCCTGGGGTTGTCCTTCTGGCCTACCACCTGCGAGACGCGCGCCGCCATCGGTACTGCCGACACGCCTGCTGAACCTATCAGGGGGTTGACCTTGCCTCCGCTCAGCCAGCACATGAGCTTGCCGAGCAGCACCCCGCCTGCTGTGCCTCCTGCGAAAGCCGCCAAACCCATGAAGATGATCTTGATGGTCTCGGCCGTAAGGAACCTCTCGGCGGATGCCGTGGCCCCTACAGTCGTTCCGAGGAATATGACGATTATGTTGTTGAGGTCGTTCTGCGACGTCTTAGACAGCCTTTCTACGACCCCGCACTCGCGGAAGAGGTTGCCCATCATCAAAGCCCCGACCAGGGCCGCCGCGGACGGGACGAGCATCCCTACGGCTATGGTTGTGATTATCGGGAACACAATCCTCTCGAACTTGGAAACCGGCCTCAGCTGCTCCATGACCACCATCCGCTCTTTCTTGGAGGTAAGAGCCCTCATGATTGGCGGCTGGATGATCGGCACCAGCGCCATGTACGAATAGGCGGCGATGGCGATGGGGCCTAGCAGGTGAGGTGCAAGCTTCGTGGTAAGGTATATGGCAGTCGGGCCGTCTGCCCCGCCGATTATCCCGATGGATGCCGATTCCTGGGGAGTGAAGCCCAGCAGGAGCGCACCGATGAACGTGGTGAATATGCCCAGCTGCGCCGCGGCCCCAAGGAGGATCGTCTTCGGGTTTGCGATGAGGGGGCCGAAATCCGTCATGGCGCCTACGCCCAGGAAGATCAGCGGCGGATAAACGCCCAGCTTGACACCCTGGTAGAGGTAATAGAGCAGGCCGCCCGGCTGCACCCTGTACGTGCCGTCTGCGAGGAGTTCGTTCGTAATCTTGGGCCCGTCCATCAGCCCTGCAAGGGGCAGGTTGGCTAGCAGCATGCCGAAGGCTATCGGCACGAGCAGGAGGGGTTCGAATTTCCTGACTATCGCCAGGTAGAGAAGAACACACGATACGAATATCATGAGGGCCTGCTGCCATGTGATGGCATAGTACCCCGTGGTCTTCAGGAACTCTACGAAGGCCTGCATGGGATCGCCCCTTTCAGGTGATTATCCAATTGTTACGAGGGCTTCGTCGGTGTTCACCGAGGCGTCCCTCGAGGTGTGTACGGCCTTTACCGTGCCGTTTACGCCGGCGAAGATCTCGTTTTCCATCTTCATGGCTTCCAGGATGACTACTACCGTATCCGGGGTCACCTTGTCGCCCACCTTCACCCTTACATCCTTGATGACTCCAGGCATCGGCGATGTCACGGCTCCGGCTCCTGCCGGCGCGGCCGAGGGCTTAGGGGCGGCCGCCGCGGGAGCGGGGGCCGGCGCCGGCGCTGCCGGCCTGGGGGCTGGCGCCGCTGCTTGGACCGGCGCAGGTGCATATGTCGCTGCTCCGCCGAGTTCCTCTACTTCCACCTCATAGACATTTCCGTTTACGTTCACTTTGAATTTTCTCAAGGGAATAACCTCCTAACAGAATTGTAGGGAGCCCGGCGGCTTAAAGCCTGCTCGCCATAATATCCCTGCGGCCTGCGAATGCCCACGAGTTCACCTTTGAGCCGACCTGCCTTACGGAGGTGACTACTCCGTGCACGCCCTCTGAAGTGAGGATCGCCATCACGGCCGCTATCGCTGCTACTTCACCCAGCCCGCCGGCGGCCGCTTCCTGCGCCGGCGCTGCTCCTTCCATCTTGGCAGGCCCGGCATCTTCGACGGGGGCGTCTTCGGAAAGGCTCTCGACCTGCTCGCGGATGCCGGCGCCCTTCGACGGGGTAGCCTTTTTCTTCGACCTGCCTTTGTCCACCAACGCGAGCCCAATCATTATGTACATGAGGAAGACGAGGCCGAGGAACACTATGAACATCCCCATGCCAGTCGTATATAGTCCAAGTTCTAGGTTCTCCATCTGAACACCTCCGTCCGCCCGATCAAACAGGCAGGTTGCCGTGCTTCTTCGCAGGGCGGCTGTCGCGCTTCGACGCCAGCATGTCCAAAGCCTTGGCTATCTTTATGCGCGTCTCTGAAGGCTCGATGACGTCGTCGATGTAGCCCCTGGAAGCCGCCACGTAGGGGTTCGCGAAAGTGTCGCGGTACTCCTCGATCTTCTCCTTGCGCTTGGCGTTCTTGTCCTCGGCGGCCTCGATCTCCTTGCGGAAGATTATGTTGGCCGCACCGTCGGGCCCCATGACTGCGATTTCCGCGTTCGGCCAGGCTGCGACGTAGTCTGCGCCGAGGTCGCGGCTGCACATTGCGAGGTATGCTCCGCCATAGCTCTTCCTTACGATGATCGTTATCTTAGGCACGGTAGCTTCGGAGTAGGCATACAGCATCTTGGCGCCGTGCCTTATGATGCCGCCCAGCTCCTGGTTGGTGCCCGGCAGGAATCCCGGCACGTCGACTATGCTCACTATAGGGATGTTGAAGGCGTCGCAGAAGCGTATGAAGCGTGCCGACTTGTCAGAGGCGTTGATGTCGAGGCATCCAGCGAGCACCTTAGGCTGGTTGGCTATTATGCCGATGCTCTGCCCGGCGACTTTCGCGAAGCCGACTACTATGTTCATCGCGTAAAGGGACTGCACTTCCATGAAGTCCCCTCCGTCGACGAAGCCGCGGATTATGTCCCTTACGTCGTAGGACTTGTTTGCCTCGGCAGGGACGATGGAGTTCAGCGCCTCGACAGCCCCGACCGGCAGCATGTCCCCTGTAGGGGGCTCTTCGAGGTTGTTGGACGGCAGGTAGGACAGAAGCTTCCTTATCATGGCGAAGGTCTCGTCCTCGTTTTCGCACATGAAGTGCGCCACCCCGCTGGTCTGGTTGTGGGTGAGCGCGCCGCCCAGCTGCTCTGCGCTTACATCCTCGCCAGTCACAGACTTGATGACCTGAGGGCCGGTTATGAACATGTTTGCGCCTTTGACCATGAAGACGAAATCTGTCAGGGCAGGCGAATAGACGGCGCCGCCCGCGCAGGGGCCCATTATCACCGAAATCTGCGGGATGACGCCCGACGAAATCACGTTCCTGTAGAATATCTGCCCGTATCCTGACAGGGCGTCGACTCCCTCCTGGATCCTGGCTCCGCCTGAATCGTTTATTCCGATACAGGGAGCTCCGGTCTTGAGCGCAAGGTCCATTATCTTGCAGATCTTCTTCGAGTGCATCTCACCCAAAGAACCGCCCATGGTCGTGAAGTCCTGGGCGAATACGAAAACCTGCCTTCCCTCGACTGTGCCATGCCCGGTAACGACGCCTTCGCCCGGCAGTTCCTGCTTGTCCATCCCAAGATCGGAGCAGCGATGCTTGACGAACATGTCGAGCTCTTCGAAGCTGCCCGGGTCCAGGAACCTCTCTATCCTCTCCCGTGCGGTCAGCTTTCCGCTCTCATGCTGCTTTGCGATCCTGTCGGGGCCGCCCCCCAGCCTGACTTTTTCCCGCCTGGCCGAAAGGTCCTTCAAGAGATTGTTCTCCGACACGCGAAATCACCCCTGTATCATAAGTCCTGGTATCGCTAACTAAAAAGGCAACTATTTTCACAATTAACTATTATATCAGAGCAGAGTCAATACTAACAATTGCCATAGGTGGGCAAGACCTGAGATGCCTGAATCAATTATAAGTGTACGGGATGCCACTTGTCCTGGTGTTGTGCACATTTTCACATACAAAGGGTGGAATCTTA
>JAGOKM010000004.1 GCA_017994615.1 Bacillota bacterium
ATACAACGTCAGGAAGGCCTGGAACCCGGCCCTCTGCCTTACGTATGTAAGCGAGTTTTTTAGCTCATCCTTGACGTCGTCGTATACGAGGGCCGGGTTCCTGGCCTTCCTGATGTTGTATTCTGCCTGTATGTCGGCCTCGGTCACCTCTGGGAACGTGGCGCTCATCTTAAGATATGTGTCATACAGCGTGTTGTCGCTCACATAATTCCTGAACGTGGCCTCTGTGAATGCCCAGTTGTTCAGGAACGCCTTCCAGTTGTCCTCGTTCCCGTTGGAGATCTGCTTCTTCTGCTCGGCGACTGCGGCGTCGATCGCCTCCTTGCTGAGGACGAGCTTGTCCTTTGCGGCCTGGGCCAGCACCAGCTCCTTGTCTACGACCAGGTCCATGACCGTTGACCTCAGCTGGTCCAGAAGGTCGTACCTAACCCCACCCAGCTGGCTTCTCAGCTGGAACTGGCTTATGAACTCGCGTTCATACTCGAGCCTGGTTATCTTCCTGCCGTCGGCTACGGCGACGGTTGTCGTCCAATACTTGTCCATCGTCTGCGTGGCCCTGCCCTGGAAAAGGCCCGGCAAAACCATCGCCAGGACGAGCACGGCAGCTAGGATCACTATTATCGTACCGGCGTTCTTGCGCATCTTGATCATCAATTGAGTATGCCCCCAGTCACAAGACAGAATCTATGTAATTGTATCCCATTATCATGGCAAAGTCAATGCTATCCCAGCTAAAAGGCGTTTAACAGCGCTGTGACCCTGAGCCTTTCGCGACCGATTGTCGTCTCCGGGCCGTGCCCCGGCAGGACCCTTACGTCATCGTCCAGGGCGAAGAGCTTCCCTAGAACGGACGCCCTCAGGGATTCGAAGTCCCCGCCGACCAGGTCTGTCCTGCCTACGCTTCCGAAGAATAGCGTGTCCCCCGAGAAAAGCACCTTCTCCCCGGGTATGTAGTAACAGACCCCACCGGGCGTGTGCCCCGGAGTCAGCATGGTCAGGAACCTTATTCCTGCTGCCGTGCGCTCCTCGCCGTCAACCAGCCTTGAGTCCGCCGACCTGAACCCTGAAGGCTTTGCCTGCAGAAGCCCGAAGTCGTCCTTCGTCAGGTCCAGCCTGTCTGCGTCAAGGGCCCCTATCAGCACCCTGGCCCCGGTCTCCGCCCTCAGCTCCCCTGCTGCGCCTATGTGGTCCGGGTGCCAGTGCGTTAGCAAGATGGAATCAAGCCCCAGGCCGAGGCCATGCAGCCTTCCCAACACCTTGGCCTCGTTTGCGCCCGGGTCTATGCAGACGGCTTTCTCCGCCCCCTCCATATATGCAATGTAGCAGTTGGTCTGTATAGGCCCCACGATGAGCCGCGCTATCTTCAAGTCCATGCCCACCTCAGAATGCTTTGCTGCTGTCCAGCAGTATTGTTACGGGCCCGTCGTTAACGAGCGATACTTCCATCGATGCCCCGAAGATTCCGCTGCGGACTTCGAGCCCTTTTGCCCTGAGCTTCTCCAACGTCAGCTCGTAGAGCTTCTCTCCCAGTTCCGCCCCCGCCGCCTCCGTGAAGGACGGCCTCCTTCCGGCCCTTGCGTCGCCGTACAGCGTGAACTGCGAGACTACCAGCACCGAGCCCTTCACGTCATAGAGGGAGAGGTTGAACTTGCCCGCGTCGTCGTTGAACACCCTCAGTCCGCATATCTTGTCGGCGATGTACTGCGCATCCTTCTCGGAATCGTGCCTTGACACTCCGAGAAGCACCATGAAGCCCAGACCGATCGCCCCTGCCGTTTCGCCGCCAACGCTGACTGAAGCGCACTTGACGCGCTGAACTACAGCCCTCATTTGCCCTCCTAGATCCTCTTTACCTCTTCCACGCCGCTTATCTTGCCCATCTTGGCCATTATGCTGTTGAGGTAGTTGATGTCCCTTATCTCTATCCGGACGTGCACTTTGGCATGGCCCGATTTGTAGGCCTTCGCGCTCGCGGAGGCGAGGGCGACGTCCATCTCGGCTATCACCTTGGTCACGTCGTTCAGGAAGCCGCTCCTGTCCCTGCCGGAGATTTCGAGCGACACCTGGTAGAGGCCCCTCAAGGACTTGCTCCATGAGACGTTCACCTGCCGCTCCGGTTCGCTTGCCATTATGAGCTTTCCCTCTTCGCAGTCCGCCCTGTGCACCGACACGCCCCTGCCCCTTGTTATGAAGCCTATGATTGGTTCCTCCGGGACCGGGGAGCAGCACTTTGCGAACCTTACCAGGCAGCCTTCCAGGCCGCTGACCACGACGCCCTTCGATATGGCCTGTACGCTCGACGCCTTCTTGAGCTTGACCTCAGGTTCCGGGAACTTGTCGGGGTAGAGCCTGGCTACGACGGCCGGCGGCGAGATCTTGCCGTAGCCGATCGCCACCAGGAGCTCCTCCGGTCCGGAGTGCCCGCTCTTCTTGGCCACCTCTTCGAGCAGCTCATCCTTCATCGAGGCATGGACGTCAAGCTCGTTGCGCCTGAGCTCCTTTTCCAGCATCTCCTTTCCCAGTTCGAGCTTCTCGTTCCTGCGCTGTTCCTTCATGAACGAGCGTATCTTCGATTTTGCCCTCGTAGACTTCGCTATCTTGAGCCAGTCCCTTGAAGGCCCCTGGGAAGCCTTGTTTGTTAATATCTCGACTATGTCACCGGTCTTCAAGACGGTGTCCAGCGGCACCAGCTTGGAGTTGACCTTGGCTCCTGCGCACTTGTGGCCCACGTTCGTATGCACGTGGTAGGCGAAATCTATGGGGGTGGCCCCCTGAGGCAGCACCTTCACGTCCCCTGCCGGCGTGAAGACGTACACTTCGTCCGACGACAGGTCCATCTTGAGGGTGTCCATGAACTCCGACGTGTCGTCGGATTCCTTCTGGATCTCTATCATCTGCCGGAGCCAGACCATCTTCTCCTCGAATGGGTCCGACTTGCCGCTGGTGTGCTCCTTGTATTTCCAGTGGGCCGCGATGCCGTACTCGGCGGTCTTGTGCATATCCCAGGTCCGTATCTGGATCTCCAGGGGTTCCCCCCTGGTGCCTATGACCGTTGTGTGAAGCGACTGGTACATGTTCGTCTTGGGCATCGCGATGTAGTCCTTGAACTTGCCGGGGATCGGTTTCCAGAACGTATGTATGGCCCCGAGCGCGCTGTAGCATTCGTGCACGGTCTCGACTATCACCCTCAAGCCCATAAGGTCCCAGATCTCTGACAGCTGCCTTCCCTGGTTGACCATCTTCTGGTAGATGCTGTAGAAGTGCTTCGGCCTTCCGCTTATGTCGGCCTTTATGCCGGCTTCCTGCATCAGGGATGTGAGGGTCTTCTTGGCCTCCTCGATTATGCTCTCCCTCTCGGCCCTGCCCTTCGCCACCTGCACCGCCAGGCTGTAGTAGGTGTCAGGGTCCTTGAACAGGAGCGCCAGGTCCTCGAACTCCCATTTCCATCTCCATATCCCGAGCCTGTGCGCCAACGGCGCGTATATGTCAAGCGTCTCCTGGGCCACCCTTATCTGCTTCTCGCGGTCGGTGTGCTTGAGGGTGCGCATGTTGTGGAGCCTGTCCGCCAGCTTGATGAGAATGACCCTTACGTCGTTGGCCATGGCCACGAACATCTTGCGGTAGCTCTCCACCTGCATGACCTGCTTGTCCTTGAAGCCCATCTTGGTCAGCTTCGTGACCCCGTCGACCAGCTTCGCTATCTCCTCGCCGAACTCGGCCTTAATATCCTCTATCTTGGTGCCCGTATCCTCGACGACGTCGTGCAGGAGCGCGGCCGAAATGCTGGTTGCTCCCAGCTGCAGGTCTGCAAGCAGGAATGCCGCGGCGGCAGGGTGCTCCATGTAAGGCTCCCCGCTCTCCCTCAGCTGTCCCCTATGCTTCTCTTCGGCGTATGAATATGCCCGCCTGATGAGGTCCAGGTTGGTGTCGGGCCTGTACATCGCGACCTTCGATACGATCTCCTCGACGTTCATGCCCGCCGCCTCAATTCCCCTGCGGGACGTCGGGGCTGTGCCTTATGTCCCTCAGCACGAGCTGCAGGTACTCGTTTCCGTTGTATCGCGATATCTCCATGGTGTAGGCGATGTCCACCGGATGCTTCCTGTCGTAGAAGTCCTCCATGCGCATGCCCATGTTGTAGCCTATGGCATTGAGCATGCAGCCTTCCCTTGAGAGCTTAAGCCTCATGTGCTTGCCGTCGTTGCCGACGCACCTGATGTCGTTGATTTCGAGCTTGTTCGTCACGAAAACCGGCTCGGGGTTGGAAAGGCCGTAGGGCTGGAGCTTGCTTATCTCCTTGGCGAGCTCCATCGTTATCTTCTGCGGCCTTAGTACCGCGTCAACCTTCAATATCGGCTGCAGCTGGCTTGATATGATCTGCTGGGAGGCGACCGAGTTTATCCTCTCCTTGAACTCCTCTATCATTTCCGGCTTGAGGGTAAGGCCGGCCGCCTGTGCGTGCCCGCCGAACCTCACAAGGCAGTCGGCGCACTCCGTCAGGGCCGCATGCAGGTCGAACCCCCCTATGCTCCTGCCGGAGCCCCTGCCCTCGCCGTTGGCTATCGAAATCAGTATGGCCGGCCTGTTGTAGCTTTCTACCATCCTTGAGGCAACGATTCCGACCACGCCCTGGTGCCAGTCCTCGGAGGAGAGCACTATGACGTTCATCGTGCTCAGGTCCTGCTCCTCAAGCATCCGTACCGCCTGTTCGGATATAACAGCCTCGATCTCCTGACGGCGCCTGTTCTCGTCTGCCAGCATCGAGGCGATGCTTGCCGCCCTTGCATAGTCGTCCGTCGTGAACAGCTCAACGGCTATGGAAGCATCACCCAGCCTGCCGACGGCGTTCAGCCTGGGGGCCACCGTATAGCTTATGTTTGTGGCGGAAAGCGGCCTGCCGTTGAGGTTGCAGCTTTCCAACAGGCTCGCAAGACCCGGGTTCTTCGTCTGCATCATCTGCTGCATCCCGAAGTAGGCGATGGCCCTGTTCTCGCCCACCAGGGGCACCATGTCAGCTATCGTGCCCAGCGCGACCAGGTCCGAGTATTTCTGAGGGTCGGTGGATGCATCCCCTCCGATGAGGCTGTGGACCGCCTGGCAGAGCTTGAAGGCGACGCCTACCCCGGCGAGCGTATCCTGGCCAAGGCCGTCCGGCTTGAGCTTCGGGTTCACCACTGCCGTGCACTGGGGCACGTCGTCGCCGGGCTGGTGATGGTCGGTTATGATCACATCTATGCCGAGCTCCTTCGCCCTTTCGACTTCGAAATAGGCTCCGATGCCGCAGTCTACGGTCACAATCACCTTCACGCCCGCCGTGGCCGCCTGCTCGATCGCCTCTATGTTTATGCCGTAGCCCTCCTCCAGCCTCTTGGGTATGTAGGAGAGCACCTCGGCTCCCAGCTCGGACAGGCATCTTACGGTCGTTGCGGTGGCGGTTATCCCGTCTACGTCGTAGTCGCCGTAGACCATGATCTTCTCGTTCGCGTATATTGCCTTCAGAAGGCGCGTAGCCGCCCTTTTCATGTCGGGAAGCTCGAACGGGTCGGTAGTGTGGTCCAAGGAGGGGTTAAGGAATTCCTTCGCGTTCTCGTAGTCGGTTATCCCCCTGTTGTACAGCAGGCCTGCCATGGTCTCGGACACGCCGAACAGGCGCGCATGTTCCCTGCGCTGCACTACGTCCAGCTCAGCCCTCAATTCCCATTTCTTCCTGGCCCTGGCCATCATGCTCTCCTTCAAAGGTCTAACATTATAAATATAACACAATGCAGGGATGCCTTTAAGTTCATTCCTCGACGGATCAGGATGTCCGCCCCTGGGCGCGGCCTGCTGCCCAGGCCCTAAGCTCCCTGCTCCTGACCCTCCAGTCGGGCATCAGGCCGGCAAGCGCCCCGTGGAAACCGGCCGAGTGGTCCATGTGCATCAGATGGGTCAGCTCGTGCGCCACGACGTATTCCATGAGCTCCGGCGGTGCCTTGACGAGGGATGCGTTCAGGCTGATGCTGTTGGTCCGCCTGCTGTAGCTTCCCCATCTGGTCTTCATCGCCCTGACCCTGAGCTTAGGCCTTTGGTAGCCCCTTGATCCGAAATAGGGCCAGT
Source organism: Bacillota bacterium (assembly GCA_017994615.1). Classification (GTDB taxonomy): domain Bacteria; phylum Bacillota; class DTU025; order DTU025; family MWDF01; genus MWDF01. Next base: position 6,097 of record JAGOKM010000004.1, read on the forward strand.
ATCTCTCCAAGCATCCCTCTGCAAGCTCAAGCGCAAGGTCTTTGCACCATTCGTCTACCAGCCTGGCTGCTGTCTGCCAGTCAGAAGCTCCTTTGACGCATACTACGAGCACATCGCCTTCCAGGCGGCATCCGGGCATCTGCGATTCGATTACATTGACTTTTACGGGCCTGCCAAGCAGCTGCATCGGTTCCGGGTCGCCGGAACCGCCAGCAAGGGGGGCCAAACGCCTGTTCATCTCCTCGGCTCTCGCCACGGTTGAACGTATCCAGGGCAGTTTCAGCCTTAAAATGCCCTCTATCTCGGAATCCGGCATCCAGTAGGGCACCCCCATGCGCACGCGACCGGCCCGGGTAACCCGGATTACGGTCGAGCGCGAGCGACGGTAGCTGAGATGGACCTCCAGCCCTCCTGAGCGATCGTCTATGGTTATCAGCCTAGCCTTGCGGGCGCAGACCATGGGACCCTCCAAAAAGGCGGAAGGTGTCCCTTCCGCCCTGCCCTCATTTACTTGACCCTTCGTTTCTCGGTGCCTGAGAGCTTCCTCCAGTCGTACCAAAGGGGCCCTGCTACGAATATCGAGAGGTAGACACCCGCAATCAGCCCTATTAAAAGGGCGAACGTGAAGTCGCGTATGGTCGTTGAGCCGAAGACGTAAAGCGCGACCACCCCGATCAAGGTCGTAATCGTGGTGTGCACGGTCCTTGCCATCATCTCCCCGATGCTCCTGTCGGTCATCTCCGCAAGGTCTTCCTTCCTTGCGCTCTTGAGGTTCTCCCTTATCCTGTCGAATATGATTATCGTATTGTTTATGCAGTAGCCGACGAGTGTAAGCATGCCCGCTACGAAAGCCGAGTTGATCTCCTGCCCCGAGACCACGAAAGCCCCGATCGTCATGAACACCCCCGCCACAAGCGTTGCCACCGAAATCACCGCGAAGCGGTATTCGAACCTGAGCGCGATGTATGCGAGAATCCCGAGAGACGCTATGAGAACCGATTCTATTGCAACTTTGGTGAGCTCGCTTCCTATCCTCGGGTCAACCTGGTCGATGCCGTGGTTCTGCACGTCGCCGAACTTATCCCTCAAAGCCGCCAGCACCGCTTCCTGTCCCTCGGCATCAAGGCTGGGCACCCTTAGGGTGTACTCCCTGTCGCCGATCTTCTGCACCATGCCCTTGCCCAGGTTCAGATCGGCAGTCGCAGGCGTATTTATCGCTTCGGTGATGGCCGACGCGTCCACAGCCCCAGGGAACTCCAGCCAGAACAGGGTCCCGGATGTGAAGTCGATTCCGAGGTTCATGCCGTTGAGAAGAAGCCCCGCGGCTCCTCCCAAAGCCAGGGCCAAGGTTACCGCATACCATATCTTCCTCGTCTTTATGAAGCTGAATCCTTTCATGCCGTTACCTCCTCGCCCCGAAGAACTTGATGCCCATTCCGGGCGAGACGACAAGCGTCAGTAGGGACCTCGTCAGGATCACGGCGGTGAACATGCTCGCCAGCACCCCTATGATCAGGGTGACTGCGAAGCCCTGCACCCTGCCTGATCCGAAGTAGAAAAGGATTATCGCAGTGATGATCGTCGTGGCGTTCCCGTCTATGATGGCGGCCATCGACTTCCTGAAGCCGGCGTCTATCGCCGCCCTTATGCTCTTGCCAGCCCTCATCTCGTCTTTTATCCTCTCGAAGATGATGACGTTCGCGTCGACTGCCATGCCGGTAGACAGTATGAAACCTGCGATCCCCGCAAGGCTCAGCGTGCCTTTGATCAACATGAACACGGCAAGGACTATGCCCGTATAGATTATGAGCGCAAACCCCGCCATCAGTCCCGGTACCCTGTAAATGGCAATCATGTAGACCAGTATCACCGCAAAGCCGAAGGCACCTGCGAGCATGCTGCTCCTGCTCATGTCGGCGCCGAGCGTCGGGTCCACGAAGCGGGTCTCCTTGTGCTCTACCGGGGCGGGAAGCACGCCGCCTCTCAGGATGGCGGCAATTGACGTCGCCGACTCTATGGTTATGTCCCCGCCGGATATCTCGGCCTTGCCGTCTGGTATCTCGGTGCTTATCACGCCGCCGACAACCTCCTGGCCGTCCAGCTCTATGCTGATGATCTCGCCTATGTTGTTCCTGGTGATCGTCGCAAACTGCCTGGAGTATTCGGAGGAAAGCTCAAGTTGCACAGCCGGCTTGTTGTCCCTGCTCGAATAGCCCGGCGTCGCCTTGGCCAGTATACCTGGGCCCGACATAATCGTCCTGCCGTTAAGCTTGAATTCGAGCAGTCCCTGCTTTCCCACTACGTCAAGCGCCTGCTGGAGGCTGGTCACACCAGGGAGGGATACCGTTATCCTCCTCCAGTTCTCTCCGCTCAGCTTCTCTATTACGGGCTCTGTGACCCCCAGCGAGTCTATCCTCTTCTCCATGGCGGCCCTTGTGTCTTCAACGGTCTGGGCATCTGCCGCCCCGTCCTTCTTGTCCTGAACCTCAAGCACCAGCATGACCCCCCCCTGAAGGTCCATGCCGAGCCTAAGCCAGCTCTTACCGTCGGTGTCTTCGAGCCTCTGCCTTCCCATGAGGAAGATGGCGCCCCCGGTGATCGCTACCACCAGAAGCACCGTAACAAGGCTCACTAACTTGTTGCGCTCCATCGGCATACCTCACTTTACTTCTGAGTCCATAAAAAAAGGGCCCCTTCTCGAAGGCCCTATGGTCCGGGACCACGGAGCATTTAGAGCAGCCTGGCCCCGTTTGCGACTATCGAGAACTCGCATCCCAGGAAGGCCGCCGCCTTGCGGCTCATGGTCATCCTGGTCATGAACAGCTCGAAATACTCCATTACGGATGTGACGCTGTTGTCTATCACAAGGTTGAGCGTTATGCGCTTGCCCGCCGCGTCGACGTCCAAAAACGAGCTGGTCACGCTGTAGCACACGCGGTCGTGGACGTCGAATTCCGAATCGTCCATGCTGACCTGGACCCTCGTCCTGTGCACGTCGGTCTTGTCAGCGAGGATCAATGCCGCGGCGATGTGGTTGACGACGTGGCCAATCTCCTCTTCGTGGTTGCCGACCGCGGATATGACCAAGGCAACCTCCTCGGGGTCCATGCCCATGTCAAGCAGGGCAGGAGCCGCCAGGTTCGCGCTCAACAGGCCATGATGCTCGCGGTTTATGGAATTGCCAATGTCGTGTATATAGCCCGCGATAGCCGCAAGCTGGGCGTCCCTTTCAGGGAACCCAAGCCTTTTCATCACGTTGTCTGCTATGTCGGACACGAGCTTCGCGTGGCGAAGGCCGTGCTCGGTGTAGCCCATAGCCTTTATGTTCTTGGACCCTCTGTCCAAAAATGCCATTATAACGGGGTTCTCCCTGACGTCCTTCAAAGTGATAGCCTTGTACAATCTTCTAACCTCCGGATGGATAAGCCGCGCCAGCCGTCGGAAGGCGCGGCCGCTGTGCTTGCCGTTTTCTACAGGTACTCTACCGCGAACTGGTCGATGGGCCCGAACGGCAGGTAGAATACCCACCTGATCTTCTCGCCCTTGAGGCCTGCCGCCGCCGGGTCCTTCTGCCAGAACGGCATCATCGCGAACGTCCGCACGCTCATGCCCGCTTTCAGCAGGCCGTCTGTCACCTTGTCGGGCACCAGCGGGAAGTACCTCTTCTTGAACGTCCCGTCGATCTCGACCACGTAAAACGACTCCTGCATCGGCATCACATAGACGTCCAGTTTGCTGGAGTTTGTTATGTAGAGGTCGAACTTTATCTCGTCGCCCAACTGCAGATACCCAAGCACCGTCAGCGTCACGCCGTTGATGGTCTCCGGAGTCTTGAACAGCCCCTTGGTGTAGTTGGCCGACACCCAGTCTGCTGCCACCAGCTTGTCGTCCACTACGGCGTCCTTGCCGACTGCTATGTTCTTGACCTTGACATACCTTGGGACTATCTTGCCGTCCTTGTTGGAGTAGTACACCTTGACCCTTACGGAGTCGCCGAGCTGCTCCGACTGGACAGCCTCAACCTTGGTGAAGCCATCGGTCGTGCCGTTTCTGACCTCGACGAGCTCTACGAAGCTCAAGGCGGCATCCGCCGAAAGGAGCTTAGCCTCCGCCCAGTTGCCCTTCTGGAACGCCGTGACATATGCCACGGCGGTCGTCTCAGCCGCCATGTTGGCGGTCATTGAAGGCACAGCGAACATTACGACGCATATCAGGGCTGCCAGCAAAGGCAGCGCCGCTCTTCTCATAAGAGGAACCTCCCCTTCTACCAGGTGCCTCAGGACTTCTTCTCTGCCGGCTTCTCCGCGAACTCGGGCTTGCCCTCCACTGCGTTGATCGCCCACTTCTTTATGCGGCAGAGCATCTCCTGCGAGCTGTCCTCGGCGATGTTTATGATGAGGTCGTCTTCCTTGATGTCAACTATGACGGCCCTGAAGCCGCCGATGGTTATCACCCTGTTGTCCTTCCTGAGCGATGCCATCATGGCCTCGCGCTTCTTCTTCTGCTGCTGCTGCGGCCTGATTGTGAGGAAATACATCATCGCGAAAAGCGCCACGACCCATATGATGAGGAAAGTTGAGCTGCCAGTGCCCGTTGTCATCTAATTACCTCCACGTTCATTTTCTGGATTAACTATTTTATATTACACCAAATCGCCCTCTGCTTGTATAGGAAATCGGAGAAGCTCCCCTCGGCCAGCGAATCCCTCATACGCTGCATGAAGCGCATCATGAACCTGACGTTGTGCATGGTCGTCAGCCTGATGCCCAAGACCTCCCCCGCCTTCAGGAGGTGCCTTATGTAGGCCCTGGAGAAGTTCCTGCATGCGTAGCAGTCGCATCCCGGGTCGATGGGACGCGCATCCTCTGCAGAACCTGCGTCCCTTATTATGAAACGCCCTTCATCGGTGAAGATCGTCCCGTTCCTTGCAATCCTCGTCGGCAGTACGCAGTCGAACATGTCGATTCCCATCGAAACGGCTTCAAGCATCGCATCCGGGCTTCCAACCCCCATGAGGTACCTGGGCCTGTCCTCGGGGAGGGCGGGTAGCGTGTACGACAATACCTTGTACATCTCCGGCTTGCTCTCGCCGACAGAAAGGCCGCCTACAGCATAGCCGTCGAAACCGATGGCGGCAAGGTCGGCCGCCATGCCGACTCTGATATCCTCGAAGCCCGCGCCCTGGACTATCCCGAACAGGGCCTGGTCGTCCCTCGTGTGCGCGGCCTTGCAGCGTTCGGCCCACCTTGTCGACATCTTTGCGGACTTCACGGCGTAGGACCTGTCCGAGTTGAAGGGCATGCACTCGTCCAGCACCATGGCTATGTCCGACCCGAGGGCCATCTGGATTTCCATTACCTTCTCAGGGCTGAAGAAGTGCCTCGACCCGTCTATGTGTGAGCTGAACCATACCCCGTCTTCCTTTATCTTCCTCAGGCCCGAAAGGCTGAAAACCTGGTATCCGCCAGAATCGGTAAGTATGGCCCTGTCCCAGTTCATGAAGCTGTGAAGCCCTCCGAACCTCTCGATGAGGCCGTGCCCCGGCCTCAGGTACAGGTGATATGTGTTTCCAAGTATCAGCCCTGCGCCTGCTTCTTTTACTTCATGGGGGGTCATCGTCTTTACTGTAGCCTGAGTGCCCACCGGCATGAAGACGGGGGTGTTTATCGTCCCATGGCCCGTCCTAAGCTCGCCCAGCCTCGCGGCGCTGCCCTTATCCTTTCCGATTATCCTGAAATCGATGCCAGACATCGGACCTCCTGCAAACTAGATTATCATCATGGCGTCGCCGAACGAGAAGAACCTGTACTTCTCCCTTACGGCCAGGCGGTAAGCCTCAAGTGTGAGGTCCAGCCCGTGGAAAGCCGACACGAGCATGATGAGCGTCGATTTCGGCAGGTGGAAGTTCGTTATCATCCCGTCTACGGCTTTGTATTTGTAGCCCGGGTAGATATATGCAGCTGTCCAGCCCGTCTGCGGCCGTATTAGGCCGTCTTCGCCGGATACGGTCTCCAATGTCCTTACAGACGTGGTGCCTACCGCGATGACGCGCCCGCCCGAAGCCCTGCACCGGTTGATCCTGTCTGCCTCATCAGCGCTGATGCTGAACGCCTCGGAGTGCATCCTGTGCCTGGTCACGTCCTCCTCCTCGGTCACCTTCCCGAAAGTGCCCAGCCCGACGTGCAATGTGCACCATGCAGTCTCCACCCCCATCTCCCTTATCTCATCAAGGAGCTCCCTGGTGAAGTGAAGGCCGGCGGTTGGGGCCGCGGCGGACCCCGTAACGCGGGAATAGACCGTCTGGTACCTCTCAGGGTCGTCCGGATACTTCTTGATGTAAGGCGGCACCGGCATGTAGCCGGTCTGCATTATCACATCGTCGACGGGCTCATCGGACTGAAGGGCAAGATACCTCTCCCCGGTAGGGGTGATGCCTTCCACCCTAGCGGCCAGCCTTCCGCCGCAAAGCGGGACGACTGCCCCCGGCTTGAACTTCCTGCCCGGATGCACCCATGCTTCCCACGTATCGTCGAACATCCGCTTAAGAAGCAGGACCTCCGTACTGCCCTCGCCGTACAGCCTCGCCGGAAGGACCCTCGTGTCGTTCAAGACGAGGACGTCGCCCTTCCTCAAATATTCCCTCATGTCCCTGAAATGCCTGTGCTCCGCCCCGGGCTTCCCTCTCCTGAGGACCATGAGCCTGGAAGAATCCCTGGGTTCGGCCGCGACCTGGGCGATCAGCTCCTGGGGCAGGGCGTAGTCGAAATCTTCAAGCCTCAAGCTCAAGCCTCTTCCCCTCCGTCGTCATAGCCGAACCTTGATAGCTGCGTCGGGTCCTGCCTCCACTTCTCCCGGACCTTGACCCAGAGCTGCAGGTTCACCCTGTTTCCGAGTATCGCCTCGATGTCCAGCCTGGCCTGGGTTCCAATCTCCTTGAGCATCGATCCTTTCGCGCCTATTATTATGCCTTTCTGTGAATCCCTCTCAACATATATCACGGCGGAGATGTCCACAAGGTCTGCGCCCCTGTTCTCCATGGATTCTACGATTACCGCTGTGGAGTGGGGTACCTCCTCCCTTGTGAGGCGGAATACCTTCTCCCTCACAAGCTCGGCGACTACGAACTCCTCAGGATGGTCGAGCGACATCCCTTCGGGATAGAACTGGGGGCCGGGCTCCATGACCTCAGAGACTGCGTCCAACAGTTCCCCTACTCCCCGCCCCGACTGGGCCGACACCAGGAAGTTCCGCTCGAAGCCTGTAAGATCCGAGAACCGCCCCCTTACCTCGGCTTCCTGCTCGCCCTCCACCAGGTCCGACTTGTTCATCACAAGCCACACCCTGGCGCCCGACGCCGCAAGGTCATCCGAAACGAAATAGTCGCCCTTATGCCCGGACATGCTAGCGTCCACGACGAAAAGCACCAGGTCAACGTCCCTTGCCGCGTTCCTCGCCTGGCTGTTCATCTTCTCTCCCAACAGGTGCTTGGGTTTGTGGATGCCCGGGGTGTCTATGAAAACCACCTGGAGGCCGGGCTTGTTCATTATGGCCGCAATCTTGTTCCTGGTGGTCTGCGGCTTGTCCGAGGTTATGACCACCTTGTGCCCTATCATCGAATTGATGAGCGTGGACTTGCCGACGTTCGGCCTGCCTATTATTCCGACGAAGCCGGAGCGGAACTCCTGCCCCCCTTTTTCAGCGCCCATCATTTCCTCCTTCGAGCCTTTTCGGGCTGAAATGCCAGGGGAGCATCTCGGAGAGTTTATGGCTGACCGGTTCTCCGCCCTCCGCCTCAAGGACCACTTCGAGCTCTGGGTTGAATTCCACGAGCGTCTGCCTGCACTGTCCGCAAGGCTCGGCCGGCCCTTTGTCGCCGCCGACTACCGCTATTGCCACGAAGTCCTTGACGCCCTCGGATATCGCTTTTACGAGCGCCGTCCTTTCGGCGCATATCGTGCAGCCGTAGGCGGCGTTTTCGATGTTGCAGCCCTGCCAAACCCTGCCGTGGCTGTCAAGGAGGGCCGCCCCCACCTTGTAGCCGGAATATGGGGCGTAAGCCCTCTCTTTTGCCAGCTTTGCCTTTTCAAGCAGGCCCTGCCTGTCTATCTTCAATCGCAGCACCTCTAATCGGACCTTCTCCGCGCCCGTTCCAGCAAGCCCGGAGGGTCCCTTCCTCGCCTATCTCCCTTGGCCTAATGCCTTCAGGACCTCTTCCTCCGCCAGCCTCATCTCGGCCTTGTCGGCTTCGTCCTCGTGGTCGTAACCCAGAAGGTGCAGCGTTCCGTGTACCGCCAGGTAGGCCACCTCCCTTTCGACCGTGTGGCCGAAGTCCGCTGCCTGCCTCCTTGCCGTCTCCAGCGAGATTACTATATCGCCGAGAAGGGAGACCTCGCCCGGGTCGCCATCTGCCAGCCCGTCCTCCCATTGGGGGAACGACAGCACGTCAGTGCTGGAATCCTTTCCCCTGTAGCTTTTGTTCAGCTTCCTTATCCCCACATCATCGGTGATAAGTACGGATACTTCGTAGGAACCTTCCTCGGCAAACATCCCCACGCAGCTTCTGATGGCCTCCTGCGCCAGACTGGCCGCCTTCTCGTCCGCCGGGGAAGGCACTTCCCCCTCGAACGCAGTATCTACGATTACCTCATGCATCTATTCCTGTCCCTCGTCTTCCCTGGGCAGCTCGTCCGGTTCCTCGTCCTCCTGACTGTTAAAGAGGGGGGCCTGGCCCGGATATGCTATCCTGTCGTGCTTTACGCCTGATATGGTGCTAACGAAGCTGTCCTCTATGGCTTTTAGGTCCTTAAGGGTAAGTGGCGTCTCGTTGAGGTCGCCCGCATATAGCCTCTCCCTGATAAGGCTGTGTATGGCCTCGCCGACCTTCTCCTTGTCCATCGTGTTCATGGCCCTCACCTTCGCTTCGGTTATGTCGGCGAGCATGATGAGGGCGGCTTCCGCGGTCTGTGGCCTGGGGCCCGGGTAGTTGAACTTGTCCTCGTTTTCGACCTTCCCGTACTTCGCAAGCGCCTTATGGTAGAAGTACCACACCTTGGAATTACCGTGATGCTGCGCGATTATGTCAATAATGCTGGCTGGCAGCCTGTGCTCCCTTGCCAGCTCCATGCCGTAGGTCACATGCTCTATTATGATCCCTGCCGATACTTCCGGCGGGAGCTCGTCGTGCGGGTTCACCTTGTTGACCTGGTTTTCGACGAACAGCCCCGGCTGCCTTACCTTGCCGCAGTCGTGGTATAACGCAGCCGACCTCACAAGCAATGGATCGGCCTTGACGCGCGCAGCTGCCGCTTCGGCCAGGTTGCCCACCACTATGCTGTGATGGTATGTCCCGGGCGCCTCCATCATTATCTTCCTCAGCAGCTCGTTACCCGGGTTGGAGACCTCAAGCAGCCTGAACGGTGACGCAAGGCCGAGGGCGACCTCGGCGAATGGCATCGAGCCAAGGCACAGCACAGCGCTTGTCAATCCGTTGGCTACAGATGCAAGGACCAGCCCCCCGTTCGGCGCTTCGCCCGTCAGGGCGGAAATGGCGGCACCTGAGACCATGGTCGACAAAGCGATATAGAAGGCCGCCCTTACCATGCTGAACCTGTCGGCCAGCCCCCTGGCCGTCAGTATGCCCAGCACTATGCCCGCCATCGGCCCTAGCAACGACATCAGCGAACCTTCGAACATGAAGCCGTTGAATATGAGCGCTGCAACGCTGGCAGTGATGGCGGTCCTTGTGTCAACCATAAGGGTGAGCGACATCGCGATGTAAGCCAGCGGGACGAAGAGGGGCCCATATTTGCCGAGGTATCTGTAGGCCGCCCACGACATGAACAGGCTCACGGTCACGAGTATCAAGGCCAGTCCGAACTTCTTTACGTTCCTCCAGCCGTCGGTGCCGATCCAGAAAAGGGAGAAGGCCAGTGTGGCTAGGATGAGGGCCGTCAAAAGGCCCAGGGAGATCCTGGCCCAAAGTGGTTCCATCCCCTTCATGAGCCCCAGCGATTTCGTTAGGTTTATCTGCTCCTCGGTTACTATCTCGCCCATCTTGGCGATGACTGTCCCCTTCTGGATGAAGACGGGCTGCACGTTGGCCTCCGCATCGGCCGCGCCCTTCTCGAGGGCGGCTATGTCCACAGAGGTGTTGACCTCGATGAAGATGCCGGCCAGCTCAGACGCGTGCTTTGCCGCTTCATCGCTGAGCCCCAGCTGCTTGAGGCCCGCTTCTGCGAGCTTCCTCTCTGCAGCTAGGTTGGACTCAAGCACTTTCTTGTTCTTGAGAACGGATGTCACGTAATTCTTGACGGCCGAAAGCTCCTCGCCCAGGCTTTCGGCGGGCATCTCCATCAGCCTGTACAGGAGTTGCTGCGGCACAGAAGGTATGCCGGCTTGTACAAGCGACTTCGACAGCGAGTCCACCTTGGCAGCCGTGCTCCTTGCGCCCGTGCCACGTTCCCTGGCAAGCAGGCTGAAGAGCGTATCTAGCCTGCTTTCGGCCACTACGTAGACCGATTCGTTGATGCTCATGAAAGCCTGGCTGTTCGCCGAGGACAGCAGGAAGTTCTTCCTTGCCTCTTGCCTCAGGGCTTCTGTCGCAGCGATGTTCACCACTGTCCTGTGGGCTACTACGGTCCTCATGGCGGGCTTGCCTACCTCCAGCTTGACAGCCAGCGGCGTTATGTTTGTAGAAAGCAGGACGAAACAGACCACCCATGCCGAAACTAGGATGATCCCCCTCACCCATTTACGGCCGACCCTTGCAGCGAAACCCGAGCTTGCTGCACTCCCTTTGGAAGGAGCGTCGTTCATTGCACCTTCTCCGTTTCGTTGGGCTGGAAGAGCACACCGTTCCTGTTCTCTTCGAGCGTCTCATATGCCTTGATGATCCTCTGCACCAGCTCATGCCTCACCACGTCCTGCTCGGACAGGTGCACTACGGCGATGCCCGGGACGTTGGACAGAAGAGCGGCGGCCTCGACAAGCCCGGACTCCTGCCCCTTTGGAAGGTCTATCTGCGTGACGTCCCCTGTCACGACCACCTTTGATGAGAAGCCCATCCTGGTGAGGAACATCTTCATCTGTTCCCTGGTCGTGTTCTGAGCCTCGTCGAGGATTATGAAGGCATCGTCCAGCGTCCTTCCCCTCATGTAAGCCAGGGGCGCTATCTCGAGCAGCCCTTTCTCCCTGAGCCTCTCGAAGCCCTCCAGGCCCATTATGTCCCAGAGCGCGTCATATAGGGGCCTAAGGTAAGGGTCCACCTTCTCCTGGATGTCCCCGGGCAGGAAGCCCAGCTTCTCCCCCGCCTCAACCGCAGGCCTGGTCAGGATGATCCTGCTTATCTGCTTTGCCTTGTAAGCCGCGACGGCCATTGCGACCGCCAGATATGTCTTGCCAGTTCCGGCAGGGCCGATCCCGAAGGTCATGTTGCTTTCGCGGATCGCGTCGACATATATCTTCTGCCCCACTGTCCTCGGCTTGATCTGTTTGCCGCGGCTGGTCACCTGTATCACGTCGTTCAGGACAGAGCTGAGCGTCACGCTTCCTCCAGCCCTGGCCATGTCAAGGGCATGCTTGGCGTCCCTTATGCCGACCTTGTTGCCGGACCTAATCACTCGCCTTATATCCTCCAGCACCGTAAGCGCCAGCTCTACTTCATATTCCTCGCCCTTGATTATTATGTCCGCCCCCCTTGAGTTGGCTGCCACGCCGAGCTCCGACTCGAGGAGCTTCAATATCTCGTCGCCCGAACCGAAGATAAGGGCTGCTTCCTGCGCATCGAATACGGTGAACCTGGTTTCCTTGTCTATGTCTCCCATCCTCCATCCTCTGTCCTCTGTTGCTCGAAAATGTGCAGTTGCGCCCCGGAGGTTAGCTGCCGCCGGAGGCGCAACCGGATTGCCTGATGGCCGTCAATAGGCCCTCCTTGCCCGGAAGCCCTCGAAGCGCCTGCGGGCCAGTGGCCTTGACATTATCTCCTGCCAGACTATGGCGTCTGCCATCTCCTTCATGTCGATCCAGCCGACAAGGTCCACCTGTTCGGGCTCCTCTTTCCTCATCATCGACTGCAGCTGCTGTTCCAGCGAGCCTTCCTCGAAGCCCTCTATCGGCTCCTTCGCCCAGGATTCGAAGGTATCTACGCCCTTGACCGTGTTGGGCTCCTCGGACCCGATGCCTTCTGTGCTATCGGCCTTCATGCTGCCGCCCATCAGTTCCATCTGGAATGGGGTCAGCCCGCCCATATGCTGGTCGTAGGACATCTCCCACTCCCTGAGGCTTTCCTGGGAAGTGCCCTCCAGGCTTCCGGAGGTCCCTTCCATGCCCGCGCCTTCAGCCCCCTCGTAGGCCTGCTGCCCGGGCGCTTCGCCCCTGTAATCCTCGAACCGGGACTTTATGACCCTCTTGGTGACAGGCTGCGGGGCTTGCCTGGAAGGGCCTGGATACTGAGATGCAGGAGGCATCCCGACCTGGGATTCCCGCCTCTTCTGCTCCTCGATCTCACCCAGCGTCCTCCTCAGCTCCTCGAGCTTCTTCCTGACCGTATCCTGGTCGAATCCCTTGCCCTTGTTCTTCGAGGCATTCGCGACGGACTTGAATATCCTGACTACGGTGGAAACGACAATCAGGAACCAGATGATCGAAAATACCATCGGTATCAGAGAACCGAACAGCTCGTCCATGGAGGGTTCACCTCCTTAAGCCCGCTGACATCACTTGCCGCCTTCCGGAGGCAGTTCCTCCGAGCCGGGGCCCTTCTGACCTACCTTGGCGATGCTCTCCCTCATCTGGGTGTCGGACTGCACGTTCAGCAGGTTGTAGTAGTCCATGACGCCGAGCTTGCCCTCTTTGAGGGCGTAGGCCATAGCTTTGGGCACCTCTGCCTCCGCCTCGACGACCCTTGCCCTCATCTCCTGGACCCTGGCCTTCATCTCCTGCTCCACTGCGAGCGCGGCAAAGCGCCTCTCGGCGGCCTTCGCCTGGGCAATGTTCTTGTCTGCCTCGGCCTGGTCCATCTGTAGCCTTGCGCCGATGTTGCGGCCGACGTCTACGTCTGCTATGTCGATGGAGAGTATCTCGAATGCCGTACCGATGTCCAAGCCTTTGGAAAGCACGGTCCTGGATATCATGTCGGGGTTCTCGAGGACCACCTTGTGGCTCTCTGCTGAGCCGACGGTCGTAACGATGCCTTCGCCGACCCTTGCGATTATCGTCATCTCCCCTGCTCCTCCGACCAGCCTTTCGATGTTGGCTCGCACGGTAACCCTGGCTTTGGCCCTAAGCTCGATGCCGTCTTTCGCTACGGCAGCGACCACCGGGGTCTCTATCACCTTGGGGTTGACGCTCATCTGGACCGCCTCAAGGACGTTCCTGCCTGCGAGGTCTATGGCAGTGGCGCTTTCGAACGTCAGGTGTATGTTGGCCCTCTGGGCCGCGATCAGGGCATCGACTACGCGGTCGACGTTGCCGCCCGCCAGATGGTGGGCTTCCAGCTTGTCGACGCTCACCGGTATGCCCGCCTTCACGGATTTGATCATAGGCATTATTATCCTGTACGGAGCCACCCTCCTGAGCCTCATGCCCACAAGGGTGAACAGTCCCACCTTAACGCCCGCGGCAAGGGCGGATATCCAGAGCCCGACGGGGATGAAGTTCAACAACAGGATCAGGAAAATGAAAACCAGCACGGGCAGGAAAATCACCAAGAAACCGAAATCCATCATGCCTACCTCCTCTATATCAACAGCTTATTGCCGTTTGACCCTTCTCACCATGACGCTTTTGCCCGAGTTTCCGATTACGACGACCTTGGCGCCCGCCTCTATGAATTCGCCTTCCGAAATGGCGTCGTATGGCACGGAATCGTACTCTATGGTGCCCGCCGGCCTTAATGTCTTCGACACGACGGCCTCCGTTCCTTCAGTGAGCGCATTTTCGGGCCTCCTCCGTCCTTCACCAAATCCGATCCTAGCCGTCAGAGTGGAGCCCCTGAAAACCGCAACCCCTAGCCATATTAAGGCTGCGACCGAGGCGACAAGCAGAAAGACACCAATATAGCCCTCATTCATGGCCCTTCGCCTCCGCTTCCGCGTGGGCCGGTTCCTCGACCTTCCTGACTACCACTTTAAGCCCTTCTACCCTCTCGACTGCCACCTTCGTGCCCGGGGTCAGGAACTCGCCTTCGGAAAGCACCTCTACCTTGGAGTCGCCGAAGTACGCGGTGCCTACCGGCCTTAATGTCGTGAATACCACGCCGACTTCTCCGGGCGCCAGAGGCGCCACTTTCCGCGCCTCGCCCTCGGCCTTGGTTATCACGTTCTTCCCGGTTACCTCCGTGAGCACGAGCCTTCCCAGGAAGCTGTTCCCCTTTATACCCTTCTTCTCCAGCGTCCTTACCAGGATGACTATCGCCGCTATGGCGAACACAAGGGCGATGCTGACGGCCACAAGCGCGTCCGCCGGGGTGGGATAGGAGAGTATGAAGCTCGAGAATATTCCGATCAGGCCGGTGACTCCAAGGACGCCGAAGCCGGGTATGAAAAGCTCGATTATCAGAAGCGCGAGCCCTATGACGAAAAGGACTACTATCTCCCAGCCGGCCATCCCAGTGATTATCCTTCCGTAGAAGAAAAGGGCGAACCCAAGGACGCCCATGGTGCCGAATATCCCGAAACCGGGCGTGAAGGCCTCGATCACCAGCCCAAGCACTCCGACTACCAGCAGTATCTCCGATGTTACGGGAGAAGTGAGGAACTGCCCCATCCTCTCCTTGTTGTTCATCGAGAAATCGATGCGGGTAGAGTCGTTGAGCCCTGCTGCCGCTATCATCTCGTCCATTCCGGCTGTCGCTGCGTCGGCGAATCCGAGCCTTTTCGCATCGTCGGCTCCCAGCGTGAGGATCTTGCCCTCCTCGGTCAAACCTTCGATTGCTATGTCGGAGTCCACCATGGCGCCGGCGATAAGGGGGTCCCTCCCCCTTGCCTGGGCCGTGCTCTTGAACTGCTCGCGGTAGGCCGATATGTACTTCTCTTCCGCCGGCCTCGTCTCGGCGGCTCCGATGGAGCTCCCGGTAGACATATAGAGCTCGTTGCAGCTGAGAGCTATCAGGGCCCCCGCCGACCATGCCTTCTGGTTGACGTAGGCTATGGTCCTTACTCCGCTTGCGAGGATCTCATCCCTGATCTTGTTCGAGGCGTCCACCAGCCCGCCGTATGTGTCAATCTCGAAGATGACTGCATCAAGGTTGCGGCTGTCAGCCTCCTTGAGCGCCCTTCGTACGAACAGCACCGTGCCATCGTCTATGTCGCCTTTCAGCTGGACAACGAAGTAAC
This sequence comes from Bacillota bacterium, assembly GCA_017994615.1. Lineage (GTDB taxonomy): Bacteria > Bacillota > DTU025 > DTU025 > MWDF01 > MWDF01. The sequence continues at coordinate 21,429 of JAGOKM010000004.1, forward strand.
TTCCCGATGCAGCTGAAGATAAGCCCTGCCAGGCCATGGACAGAGCCAGTGCTATGGCGATCATGTAGAGCAGCTTTTTGCCCATATGCCTCACTCCTTGCGGTTGCCGTCGTATTTCCCCTCTTACATTATACAGCAGCGGCCATATCATTCGTCGGATGCGGCTTCCTACACATAATGTAAAACGCCGGGCGTCTGCCCGGCGTTACAAATCGTTTTCCTAGCGGAAGCGCCTCTTGCGAGCGGCCTCGGACTTCTTCTTGCGCTTTACGCTGGGCTTCTCATAGTGCTCCCTCTTGCGTATCTCAGCCAAGACGCCTGACATCTGGCACTGGCGCTTGAAGCGGCGCAGTGCGCTGTCGAGGGTCTCGTTCTTTCCTACTCTTACCTCTGCCATACGGACTCCCCTCCCTCCGGGTTTGGATTCACGGTCCGCCGTCCAGCTGATCCGTATGACCTTGCCGATGGCAAGTTCTTTTACAATGTTAACCGAAGCAGGGTCGCTTGTCAATTGATTATCGCCTCATGGGCGCGGAATCCTGCCAAGCCCTCGAACTGGAAGCCAGATGGCATCAACCCGGAGGCCAGCCGAACGGCCTTCCGCCAAGAAGGTGCATATGAAGGTGGGGTACGCTCTGCCCTCCGTCCGGGCCTGAGTTGATCACAAGCCTGTAGCCTGACTTCGAGATCCCTTCTGCCACCGCAAGCTTGACTGCCAGCTCCGCCATTCTCCCGACAAGGCCTGGGTCGTCAAGGCCTTCGCCAAGGCCCGGTACATGCTCCCTAGGCACAATCAATATATGGACCGGGCCGGCTGGGTTTATATCCCTGAAAGCTGCAATCTCCCCGTCCTGATGCATCAACTTCCCCAGCTCGCCCGCTGCTATCTTGCAGAAAATGCAGTCGCCCAAATTGAAACACCTCCTGCTTCTATCTTACCAGCTTCCCTGCGGCCCCTTCCGCATCGCACGACACGATGGACACGATGGCGCAGCACGCAAGGCGCGACGGCGAGTCGAAACCGACCTTCACGTAGTCGCTCGTGTACCCCTCATACCTGAAGCCGCCGTCTATAATGGATTCCTTCTCCAGTATTACCTCGTAATCCTTCCCTACCATCCTTCTGTGGTATTCTTCGGCCAGCCGGCCTGCCTCGGCTATCAGCCTCTTGCACCTAGCCTGCTTCACAGACGGCGGTATCTGGCCCTGCATCAGGTCCGCTGGCGTCCCCTTCCTCCTTGAGTACGGGAAGACGTGGGCCCTCATGACGCCCGCCCTCTTAACCACCGCTACTGTGTTTTCGAACATCTCCTCTGTCTCTCCAGGGAAGCCTGCTATGACGTCGGTCGTAAGGCCGAATTCGCCTATGCGGCTTCTGGCCTCATCCACCTTCTCAAGGAACTGCTTGCCGGTATAGTGCCTGTTCATGGCCTTCAACACCGTATCGTCGCCAGATTGAAGCGGCAGGTGCAGATGCCTTGCCAGTTTCGGCATCTCGGCGAACAGGTCCATCATCCCGTCGTCAAGCTCTGTCGGCTCCAACGACGACAGCCTTACCCGCTTGATGCCGTCCGGCTTGGCAGCAGCCCTGACCGCGTCCGCTAGCCTGGGTTTGCCGCCTAAGTCCCTGCCGTAGCTTCCGAGGTGTATGCCCGTCAGGACGACCTCCCTGTATCCGGCCGAGGCGAGCCTTTCCGCCTCCTCCTCGATCGAGGTAATCGCCCTGCTGCGCACATGCCCTCTTACATAAGGCACGTAGCAGTACGAGCAGTAGGCGTCGCAGCCGTCTTCTATCTTCAGGTACGCCCTCGACATGCCGTCAGAGCCCTCTGCCCTGATGTCCTCATATCCTCCGAACTCGGAGATGTCGTCGATGAGAACCCCTTCCTCACCGGCCTGCCGGTCAGGGGAAAGAGCCCTGTCGACCGCTTCTACCAGCCCGTACCTCCCGGAGCTGCCCGCTACGATGTCGACGCCCTCTATTGCGGCGGCGGCTTCTGGGTTCCCCTGAGGGAAGCAGCCTGCTGCCACTATCACCGCAGACGGGTTGCACCTGGCTGCCCTCCTTACCATCTGCCTCGATTTCCTGTCCGCTTCGGCCGTGACGGTACATGTGTTGACGATGACTGCGTCGGCGCGCTCGCCTGGGGGCACAATCTCATACCCGCGCTCCCTGAAGGCCATCTCCATTGCCTGCGTGTCATACTGGTTGACCTTGCATCCCAGCGTAATGAAAGAAACCTTCCTCATCTTCTCTGGTTTGCCGCCTTTCTGAAGATGCGCAGCAGCGGCAGTCCCAACCCCAGCACCGCCACTGCTTCCCCGGCGGCGACCGCCAGCATTGACGCCGGCACGGTCATGTCCATGCCCCACAGCGTCACCTGGGGCATGCCGTACACGAAAGGAAGATATCCCCCCACTATCAGGCCGTTTATCAGTATGGGGGCGGCATATCCGGCCGCCTTCCAGGGGAACTTCATCGTTACGAGCGCCGCGATCAGGGTAGCGAGCGTCCCGAATATGACGTCGATTGCGCCTACCGGTCCGATCAGGTTGGCGATGAGGGCGCCCACGGCGAGGCCTGGCATCGCTTCAGGCCAAACCATCGGCAGCACTGTCATGGCTTCCGCTATCCTAACCTGCAGCGGCCCGTACGATATCGGCGAGAGGGCCAGGCAAAGCGCCACGTATAATGCCGCTATCGCCCCTGCCCTGGTCAATCTCCTCAAACCGGGGTCCAATTGCTTACCTCCGCTTACTATCACTAGGATAAGTTAACACAGGAGGCACATCATGTCTAATTCGAAAAGAGACTGCCCGGCCGTCGGCCGGGCAGTCTGCCTGGAAAGCGGCTCAAACGGGATTGAGCGCATCGAACCACAGGGTGAACGTCCCCACGGTCTTGCCCAATGCCGTCTTAAGGAAACCCTGGAATTCGAAGTCTATCGTCGAACCGTCGCCGATCATGTTCGCGGCCTGCACGATGCTGTCAACGAAGCCGTCATAGGCGGCCTGGCCGATTATCAGCTTCAGGGGTATCGGAATCGGCCCCAGCATGGGGCCTGCAGAGGAGATGCCCAGGGCGGTCCAGAAATCAAGCAGAGTATACTCCCCAGTAACCCGGAAAGTGTCGGCTGAAGTATCGAAGGTATGGTCCTCGAAGCCAAGTCCGGTTTCTAGATGTTCGCCGATGGTCGCCAGGGCTGCGTCTATCTCGGGCTGCGACATGCTCATGCTCATGATCAGGCCCTCCAGCTCTACTTCAAGCACGACAGGCAGCTTCAGCATGAATCCCTTGGTCGTAAGCTCCATTTCAATCTCGCTTTCGTTAAAAGACCCGTCAAGCACCCTGCCGTCAGCCGTTATGGTATAGCTGTCCGCGCCTTCCAGCGTGAAAGTAAGCGTGCATCCCGATAGCATAAGTAGCAAGGACAACAAAGCCACGGCAGAGGCCATACGCAGGCATTTCACCCTCATCTGATCACCTCCACGATTTCTTATAGATTACTGCCTAATTGCTGACATATGCCGAACGTTAAGGGTCGATTATGAAGTCGCAGTCCAGTGTAGCCACGGTCCTGCCCAGGCCCGTCGTCATGAGGCCCTCAAGCTTGGCAGCCACAGATGTCGTGTAGCCCAGCTCCTCGGTACACTGCCTTTGAAACTCGCTGATGATCGCATCATAGAACCCATCCGTTATCACTTCGGACAAGTACCATTCGTAGGGGCCAAGTGCCGTCGTCCTCGAACCTGCCGGCCCGAACCATTCCATGACGGGAGGCATGTCCATCTCCTTGACCAGCCAGAACGGATTGCCGGCAGAAGAGCTTCCGCTGCATGAGTCGAATTCCAGCCTGTCGTACATGTCGAGCGAGACTCTGTCGGCAAGCGCGTCGAGCTCCGTCCCGGTCATCGTCGCATCAGAGACGCTGCCTTTTATTTCGTACCTCACCCTGTCGGGCCATCTAGGCACAAGGCCTTTGACAGTGATTTCCACTTTGGCTGGGCCGCCAATTATACCTGTGGAGTCTACAGTGTAAGTCTCCTTGCCCAGGATGGTGAACACCATGATGCAACCTGTAAGGGATAGCGCAAGCATCAAGAGGGACGCCATCGAGACAACCTTCAATGCAACTCTGCGCATGTCAACTCCTCCTTGGCTATTGCATCGCCAAGGAATATTTCTACGCTCCTGCGATTATTCCTCTCATGACATATGACGGCCATGGAAAAGCACCTGCGGAAACCCGCAGGTGCTTCATCATTATCGTTACTGCCTGCTTATCAGGGCAATACTTGCGAACCGTTTAACATGAAGGTTATCTCCAGATCGCCTATCAGCTTCGTGCCCTTTGTCAGTTCGCCTTCCAGCGTCGTGCGTACTGCATCGCCTTCAGGGATGTTGGCGCATGCTTGCTGCAGCCCGTCGACCATTTTGCTGTATGTCTCAGGTTTCAAGAGGTATTCCAAGTTGACGTCGTTGAAGGTCGCTGACGAAGTAGCGCCGCCTTGAGCGAGAAGTTCCTTCAAGCCGGGTATGGCCATCACTACCTCGACGCTGAACACGTCGTCCGACGAGTCGCCCTCAAACGTCACGCTTTCAAATTGATTGTCCCCGTTGTTCCATAGCTCCGCATACAGCTTGGCTTCAATGGTGTTCGCAAGTTGCACGTCCAGTGGGTTTCCGGCGTCAGACGGCGCTCCTACCGGGTTCACCGTGCCTGTGATGCTTGCGGTCAGAGTATCAGGCCAAACGGGCCAGATGCCTTTCACTGTCACGTCTACTTTAATGGGGCCGTTCGTTATGCCGGTCGAATTGACATTGTACTCATCCGATCCGACAACCGTGAAGACGAGGATGCAGCCCGTTAAAGATATCATGAGGGCGAGCGCGGCAGCCGCCGCAATGTTCCTGAGCGAGTTCCTTTTCATGACCGATCCCCTCCGTTCAATTGCGATATTCTTACGGGAGGCTTTCCGCCTCCCGTCATATCGTCTTCCTTTACTTCAGAAGCGCCTTCGCCTTGGCGTCGAGCGTCGCCGCCGGGGTTACCCCGACCGCCTTGTCAACGGCCTTGCCGTCCTTGAATATGATCAGCGTCGGGATGCTCTGCACTCCGAACTGCTGGGCGGTCACCACATGGTCGTCTACGTTGATCTTGCAGATCTTGATGTCCTTGTTGAGGGCCGCAAGCTTGTCGAGCTCCGGGGCCTGCATACGGCAGGGGCCGCACCAGGGTGCCCAGAAATCCACCAGGACCAGGCCCTTGTGGTCTAATACTTCCGCCTTGAAGTTCGCGTCGTTGATCTCGTGTGCCATTCTAGTTTCACCTGTCCTTTTCTTATTCGCGTATACGCTAGATATTATACCACTTCATTGCGCTACCAGTTCAATCACGGCTGCAGTTCGCCCGCTATGTAAAGCACCGCCGACCCTGCAGCTATGGGCGCCGTCTCCGTCCTCAACACCCTTGGTCCCAGGTTGACAAGGTGCGCGCCCATGGCCTCTGCCGACCTTGCTTCCTCGGTGCTGAATCCGCCCTCCGGGCCCACTACTATGACTATCTCGCCGGCGGCCCTGATTTCGGCCTCTATGCTGTGTAAACCCTTGTTCTCCTCATGCTCCCACAGGAAGATGACGAGAGCGCCCCTTCTTGCCACGTCCCTTAAAGCGGTGTCCAGGCCCTCCGCTTCGCATACCTCTGGGATCCTGCTCCTGCCGCTCTGCTTCGCCGCCGAATGGGCCAGCTTCCTCCATCTTTCGAGCTTGCCCTCCGACGAGTCCCTCACGACCGAGTGCTTCGTCACGGCAAGCCTGAATTCAGAAAATCCCAGCTCAGTGCACTTCTCTACTATGAAGTCCATCTTCTGGCCCTTGGGTAGGCCCTGTATGAGGATGAACTTCTTCTTCGTCTCGGTGTAGCTCGGCACGAAAGCAAGGGACCTTAACAGCACCTCATCCTCCCCGATGCGCTCTATCATGCATGAGGCTATGTCCCCAGACGGGAGCACCACGTCCAGCTTGTCCCCCTCTTTCATCCTCAGCACAAGGGAGACGTGCTTGGCGTCCTGTCCTTTCAGGGATAGCCAGCCGTCGTCGTTCTGTTCCGCGAAGAACACCCTCATAAAGTAGGCTTCCTTGCCGCAAGGCTAACCCAGTCGCCGTCTTGTATCCTGTCTGCTATCTCGAATCCGGCGCCAGTGAGTGCCTTGCTTACATCTTCCTCGCTTTTCAGGACATAACCTGCCGTTATGTAGTAACCGCCCGAGCACAGCAGCCTGAACGCCGTGGGAGCTATCTCGATTACGGGGTCGGCAAGTATGTTGGACACGATGATATCATATGGACCATCCATGCCTTTGAGCATGTCGCCCTTCACAATCTTCACCCTGTCCGAGACCCTGTTTGCCGCCGCATTCTCGGCAGCGCACTTCACCGCGGTCGAATCTATGTCCACCCCTGTGGCCTCGTCTGCCCCAAGCAGCACAGAGGCTATGGCCAGTATGCCTGTGCCCGTCCCCACATCGAGCACGCGCTCTCCGCCCTCGATGTACCTTTCGAGCATGAATGCGCAGCTCGCCGTCGTCGCATGCTGTCCCGTGCCGAAAGCCTGGCCCGGGTCGATCCTTATGACTATGTCCTCAGGAAGCGCATCCGGCTCCTCCCAGGTCGGGGTGACGAGCATCCTGGTTCCAAGCCTGAACGGCTTGAAGGATTGCTTCCACGAGGACCATTCCCTGTCGTCTGCCATCCTGACGGAAAGGCTCAGTACGTTCTTCTCTGCCGAGGCGCAGTTCACCTCCCTGTCGAGCCTTCCTCTTATCTCGCTTAATGTGCCTGCCAGCTCCGCCTCTTCCTCGTCGACGTAAAACCTTACGGTTGCCGGCCCTTCGGGGTTAAGCCCGCCGAGCTCGAATTCGGTCAAACCTGCGCTTGCACATGCCTCTTTCACCAGCCGAGGGTCCATCACAGCGACGCCGCCACTTGCGTAATCGGAGGCAATCGAGGCCACTTCCTCGACCGCCCCGCATTTCACCTCAATGCTAATCTCAGCCCATCTCATCGGCTATCTTTTCTTCCTTCCCAGGATCTTGTCCAGCACTCCAAGCTCCTCGTTTACGGAGTACCCGCCCGCCTCGGCGAGCTGCCTGTACAGCTCCTTTTCCTTGGCCCCGAGCCTTTCGGGCGTCTTCACCCTGACGAGCACCTTCATGTCACCCAATCCTCCCCCTCTTACCGAGGGGAGCCCCTTACCCCTAATAGACAGCACCTTGCCGCTCTGTGTTCCAGCAGGTATCCTGAGCTCGGCGTCGTCTTTCAAGGTCTGTACGGTGAGCTTTGCCCCGAGCGCCGCCTGTGGGAAGGATATCTCCAGCTCCTGGGCGAGGTCGCTTCCCTGTCTCGTGAACTTCTCATGGGGTTTGACCCTAATATGTATGAGGACGTCGCCGGGGCCGCCGCCCCTTGTGCCCGCGTGGCCCTGCCCCGCCGCCCTTACTATCATCCCGTCTTCTACCCCTGCAGGGATGTTGACTTTGACAGTGGACGTCTTCCTCGTCCGGCCCTGCCCGTCGCAGTCGGGGCATGGTTCGGCTATGAAGCTGCCGCTGCCGCCGCACTGCGCACAAGGGGTGACGCTCTGTATCGTGCCGAGGAAGGTCTGTTGGTAGCTCCTCACCTGTCCGGTGCCGCCGCACTTCGGGCACTTCTGAGGCTTCGTGCCGGCCTTGGCCCCGGAGCCTGAGCATGCGGCACACGTTTCCACCCTGTTTATGTCGAAGGACCTTTCCACCCCGTCGTACACTTCCTCCAGGGTGAGCTCCGCCATGAGGTCGATGTCCGCTCCCTCCATGGGGCCCCTCCTCGTAGAGCCGCTGAAGCCCGAGAATCCTCCGAAGCCTCCGCCGAAGAACGAGTTGAATATGTCGAACGGGTTGAAGTCGCTGAAGTCGCCGTTGCCGAAGCCGCCCCGTTCAGCGTCGTGCCCGTACTGGTCGTACCTTGACCTCTTGCCGGAATCGGACAGCACGCTGTAGGCTTCGTTTATCTCCTTGAACCTCTCCTCCGCCCCCGGGTCCCCTGGGTTGGCGTCGGGATGGTGCTGCCTGGCCAGCTTTCTGTAAGCCGCCTTTATCTCCGCCTCGCTGGAGCTTCTGTCGACTCCCAGGACCTCATAGTAATCCCTTTTGCCTGCCGTATCGAACACCGCCTGTCAAATCTTGTTGTCTTGGGTCCGTCCGGACCCCTGTCTTCCGAGAAACCCCTACCTTGTTGGGCCGGTGCGCTCAAGTATCTCGCTTATCCCCTCTGCCATGAACCTCACCAGCGCTATCGCCTTCGAGTAGTCCATCCTTGTGGGCCCCACTATCCCTATGGAGCCGAGCACCTTTCCCGCCTGGCCGTAGCTGGCAGATATCATCGAGCAGTCCTTCAGCTCTTCGGCAGGGTTCTCCGATCCTATCCTGACCGATACGCCGGTATGAGATGCCGTCATGAGGCTCAGGAGGTGCGCCTGCGACTCAAGCAGCCTCAATACCGGCCTTGCCTTCTCTATTTGCTTGAATTCAGGCTGCTCGAGGAATTTCGTAATACCGTCCGTATGGACGCTTTCCTCCCCAGGGCACATGCCGGATCCCGCCAGTATCTCCAACGCCTTGCTGGCAAGCTCCGAATATGCGGAAAGGTCGTTCCTGACGGCTCTGATGACCTGCCTGGTTATCGCGCTGAATGCGAGCCCCCTCAAGTGCCGGTTCAGGATCGCAGTCACCGCGTCCAGGTCTGCCTGGCTCAGGGAATTTTCTATGCTTATGGTCCTGTGCTCGATTGCGCCAGAAGAGGTTATAACTATCATCATTATGTCGCCGTCGCTTATGGGGGTCATCTGCACATGCTTGATGTAGCCGCACTGCAGCCCCGGGGCGATTACGACCGCCGCGCAGTTGGCCAGGTCGGCCAGTATCTTGGCAGCCGCCCGGGAAAGGGACTGTATCTCCCCGCGCCGCTGGGCATACTCCCTGAGGACCCTTTCGATCTCATCCTGCCTCAGCGGCCGGTCCTTCATCAGGACGTCCACATAGAACCTGTAGCCTTTATCAGATGGGACCCTGCCTGCAGAAGTGTGCGGCTGCTCAAGATAACCCTCATATTCCAGATCCGCCATCTCGTTTCTTATCGTGGCGGGAGAAAGGTCCGTAAGGTATTTCCTCGAGATGGTGCGCGAGCCTACAGGCTCTGCCGTGGATACGTAATCCTCGGTCACAGCCTGCAGTATGTCCTTCTTCCTGCTGTTCATGCTGTTTTCAGGCATCTGCTGCGCCCTTCCCTCATTTTTGGCACTCGCATCGTTAGAGTGCTAAAAATAAGTTACAACACCCGGGTGGCCATGTCAAGGCGGACGGGCCTACACCAGCTTGGCAAACAGGGAATTCGAGAGCATGAAGCCCTTTCGGGTCAACTTTGCCCTCCCTTCTTCGTCGAGAAATAGCAGGCCGTTCGCCTTGGCCCAGGCAAGCGCATCAAGCTGCCTAGGTTCGAGCTTCAGGCCATGGCGAGCCTCAATGTCTCCTATGCTGGCCCCGGCGCTCGTCCTGAGCGCAAGTATGAGATGGTCGGTCAGAGCAGCGCGCCTTGTGAGCTGCTCCCTTCCTGCCTCGGCAGCTCCTCCTCTTCCTATACGCTCCATGTACTCCTTCGTCCCGTCCACATTCCATGATCTGACTAGATCTGCTGTGTAGTATGAATGGGCGGCCGCGCCCAGCCCCAAATAGGGCATGTCGGACCAATAACCGAGGTTGTGTAGGCATTCGTGAGCTGGCCTGGCGTAATTGGATATCTCGTAGCGCAGAAGGCCCATCGCCTCAAGTGCGCTTGATGCGAGCTCCATCAAATCCGCGCTTTCATCGTCGCCCGGGACGTCTACCTCACCTTCCTCGACCGCCTCCTTCAAAGGGGTGCCATCTTCCAATGTGAGGGCATAGCAGGAGACATGATCGGGCTTGAAGTGGGCGATCCCTTCGAGTGTCGCCGCAAGGCTGGCAAGGTCCTGCCCGGGAAGGCCGGTCATCAGGTCTACCGAAACCGACCTTGCGCCAGACGCCCTGGCTGCCTGGACCGCCATTTCGGCGTCCTCAGCCGAGTGGATCCTGCCTATCGCCTTGAGCTCGGAGTCCACCAGCGACTGGACCCCTATAGAGAATCTGGTGACGCCGGCTTTCACCAGCCCGGCCGCCCCTCTGTGGCTGAATGTGCCGGGGTTGGCCTCGACGCTCGCCTCGGCGGGACCGGCCCAGCCCTTCGCCTTCATGGCATCTATGGCGCCCGTCACAAGCCAGGCAAGTGCATCCTTGTCGAGGACCGTCGGGGTGCCCCCTCCTATGTAAAGCGTCCAGCCGTCCATTTCGCCGCAGCAGGCGGGCGCTCGTGCCTTAAGCTCATCCAGCAGGGCGCGGGCGTATTCGTATGAGAAGGCCCCGTCAGGCCTCTGGGCATATGATACGAATGAGCAGTATGAGCACTTTTTCACACAGAAGGGCACGTGCATGTATATTCCGAGGCGAAAGCCGCTCACTCTTCGTCTTCCTCCGCCGAAAGCACCGCCATGAAGGCCTCCTGCGGTATTTCTACGGCGCCGACCTGCTTCATCCTCTTCTTGCCTTCCTTCTGCTTTTCGAGCAGCTTCCTCTTTCGGCTTATGTCGCCGCCGTAGCACTTGGCCAGGACGTCCTTGCGCAGCGCCTTTACCGTCTCGCGCGCAATCACCTTGGATCCTACGGCTGCTTGCACCGGCACGTCGAACATCTGCCTGGGGATGATCTTCCTCAGTTTCTGGACAAGTATCCTTCCCCTGTTCTGGGCCGATTCCATATGGACTATGGAAGACAGTGCGTCGAGGGGCCTCTCGTTAACAAGCACATCCAGCTTCACCAGCCTTGCCGGCCTGTATTCAAGAAGCTCGTAGTCCATCGAGGCATAGCCCCTTGTCTTGCTCTTAAGCTTGTCGAAGAAATCGTAGAGTATCTCTGCGAGCGGCATCTCGAACTTCATGTTCACCCGCTGAGGGGAAAGGAAGCTCATGTCCTTGTATATGCCCCGGCGGTCGATCGCAAGGGACATCACCGCGCCGATGTACTCAGATGGCGTAAGCACGGTAAGCCTTACGATCGGTTCCGCAATCTCGTCGATTTCGGCGGTACCCGGCAGGTCGGACGGGTTGTCTACGGACATCTCGCTGCCGTCGGTCTTCCTTACCTTGTATATGACGGAAGGGGCCGTCGTTATTATCTCCATGCCGTACTCACGCTCGAGCCTGGCCTGCACTATCTCCATGTGCAGAAGCCCAAGGAAGCCGCACCTGAAGCCGAAGCCCAATGCGGCTGAGCTCTCCGGCTCGAACACCAGGGCGGCGTCGTTCAGCTTGAGCTTCTCCAAAGCGTCCCTCAAAAGGGCGAAGTCGTTGTTCTCGACTGGATACATGCCGGTGTATACCATCGGCTGCACCTGCCTGTAACCAGGAAGCGGCTCCGAGGCGGGGTTGGACGCCGATGTCACCGTGTCGCCCACCCTCGCATCAGCCATGTTCCTGATCTGGCCAGCCAGATAACCGACTTCCCCCGCCTTTAGAAGCCCCACAGGTTTCATCTCCGGCGTGAATACGCCGGCCTCGATGACGTCGAACTCCATGCAGTTGCTCATCATCCTTATACGATCGCCGGTCTTCAGGGAGCCTTCCTGGATACGGATATATGCTATGACGCCTTTGTACGGGTCGAAATGCGAGTCGAAGACAAGCGCCCTGAGCGGGGCTTCTATTTCGCCCTTCGGCGCTGGGATCCTGTCGATTATCGCCGCAAGGACCTTGTCCACGTTCTGCCCCGTCTTGGCGGAGATCCTGATGACCTCGCTGTCGTCTATGCCAATGAGCTCGCAGATCTCTTCGGCCACCTTGTCGGGGTCTGCGTTGGGAAGGTCGATCTTGTTGACCACGGGGATTATCTCGAGGTCGTGGTCGAGCGCAAGGTAGAGGTTGGCCAGGGTCTGCGCTTCGATGCCCTGGGTCGCGTCCACGACGAGAAGGGCTCCCTCGCACGCCGCAAGGCTCCTTGAGACCTCGTAGCTGAAATCGACATGCCCTGGCGTGTCGATCAGGTTCATGATGTGAGGGCCCTTGTCCTTGAATATGCCGCACTCGATCCTGACGGGTTTGAGCTTTATCGTGATTCCTCTTTCACGCTCGAGGTCCATCTTGTCCAGGACCTGCTCTGTCATCTGCCTCTGGCTCATGGCGCCCGTCATTTCCAGTATCCTGTCGGCGAGAGTGCTCTTCCCGTGGTCGATGTGGGCGATTATGCAGAAATTCCTGATGCGGGAGCTGTTCATGTGGGTTCACCTTTCGATTTGAATGCGTTACCTTATTATTATCTTTGCAAACCGGCTCATATGCAAGGTTTTGTAAAAATGAGATTGACTTGTCAAAGCCTAAGTAAATATAATTGTAATGTTAAATTCGCAGGGACATGACATGATGTATCCTTCAAGGAGGTGAAAAACCGGTGAAAAGAAACGTACAGGGTGAGAAGCGCAATCGTACTAACCGCGTTCGTGCATTGAGGAACGCTTCCATAAAGTCCTCCGTGAAGACCGCCGCCCGTAGGGTGAACGAGGCCCTCGGCCAGAACGACCAGGAGATGTCGGCCGAGAAGCTCAGCGCCGCATACAGCTCGATAGACCGCGCGGTCAAGAAGGGCGTCATCCATGCCAACCAGGGTGCGCGCCGCAAGGCAAGGCTAGCGGCCAAGGTGAACGAAGCCGCCAAGGCCGAGTAATCGGACAATCGGGATTGATGCCCCGGACCTCCCGGTCCGGGGTTTTTCTTTACTGCCTTGCGCTCCCTTTTGCGATTGAGCAAAGGTCTACTACCGCCGCGTCGAAGGCCCCGTCCTCGCCTATTGTTGTGTCCGTGAGCGCAGTCCCGCCTTTCATCTGCCTGTCCGCTTCTCCCAGCCTGACCAGCATCCTGGCCGCCTTGTGAGGCCCCAGCCTAGAAGCCGCGTTTACGGTCCTTTCGAGGATGAAGCTCGGCGCCCTGAGGTCTTTTTCCGTCTTTATCCTTTCCACTACCTCTTTCACGGACAAGCCGTCGCTTAACAGCTCCTGCATGCGGATCATCAAGCGCAGCTCAGACGCAATCGACGCCAGCATGAGCTGGTTGGGTATCCTAGGCTCGGTGCTCTCCCTGAACTGCCTTACCATGTGCATCGCCTGCGTGCTCCTGCCGTAGGCAATCGCGGTTATAAGGTCGGAAAGGCCCTCATGCTGGGCCTCCCCTACCGCCTTCCTTACATCGTCGCCCGTAGCCTGCGCAACGCCAACCCCAAGGTATGTGACCAGCTTGTCGACCTCCGAAGATACCAAGGACAGGTCCGTCCCCAGCCTCGAAATCAGGGCGTCGTATGCGTCGTCCGTCAGCACCAGCCCGACTTTGGAAGCATAGGCCCTCATGAACTCCCTTGCGTCCCTTTCGTAGGCCTTCTTGCATTCTATTAGTCCGACCCAACCCGCCGCCTTGGGCATCTTGATGCCCGCAGGCGGGAACTTCCTGTCAGCCCAGCTGATTGAGACAAATGTCCCGTCCGGCAAGGGGCAGGATCCTCCCTCGGTCAGGTCCGATAACAACCTCTTGGCGTCAGCGGGCTTCAGCTCCTCGGCGTTTCTGACGATGACATGCCTCGCCGTGGAGAAGAGCGAGCCCGTCATCGCCTCCGAGAGTATCTCGGATACCCCTGAATCCGACGCTATTATGGACGTAATCTCGGCTCCTTCGTACCGGGATACGTAAGAGGAGACCCTTTCGATCTCCTCGTCGCGGCGGAAGTCCTCCTCGCCGTATATTATGTTCACTCTGTAAGGGGCCTTCATGCAGCTGCCCATCCCCTAGCTTTTCAGGCCTGTCCTTGCTATTCCCTGGATGAACTGCTTCTGGGCTATGAAGAACAGCACCAGTAGCGGGGCTATTGCGGTCGTCGAGGCTGCCATAAGCAGGTTAGGCTTGGTCCCGAACTCCTGGTTGAAGGACGAAAGGCCTACCTGTATTGTCCTGAGCCTCGGGGAGTTCGTCACGATGAGCGGCCAGAGGAACGTGTTCCATCCGCTGATGAACGAGAACAGCCCCGTCGTGACCAGCACCGGGACGGCGAGAGGCAACATGACCCTCCATAGGTATTCGAACCTGGTGCAGCCGTCTATCTGGGCCGCATCCCAAAGCTCGGTCGGTATCGTCATGAAGAACTGCCTCATCATGAATATGCTGAAGACGGAGGCGATCCAAGGTATGATAAGCGCCTTGTAAGTGTCTATCCAGCCCAGCTTGGCTACGATTACGTAGTTGGGCACGAGGGTAACCTGCCCAGGTATCATCATCGTGCCGAGGAAGATGAGGAAAATCAGCTCCTTGCCCCTGAACTTCATGGTGGCGAAGGCATATGCGGCAAGCGCCGACGTTGCTAGCTGCAGCACCGTGGTGGAAATAGCTATCACGAAGCTGTTTATGTAGTACCACGGGAAATTCACGTCCTCTTTCCATGCGTTCACGTAGTTCACCCAGATGGTTGAAGCAAGCTTCCTTAGCTCTCCAGTAACCGGAAGGCCGAGGCTGGCATTCTGTCTGTCGGTCCTCCAAGCGTTAATGTACTCGGTAAGCTTCCAGTTCCTGGGTATCCACACCAGCTTTGCGGTGAAGGTCTCGTCCGACGTCTTGGTCGAGGTAGAAAGCATGTAATAGAAAGGCAGCAGCATTATTGCCGCCCCTGCTATAAGCAGTGCGTATATTACGAGTTTGTTCAACCTGCTGCCCATGCCGGGGGCGTTCCCCTTATTCTTGGCCATCCTTTCCACCCCCCTACTGGTAGTAGACCTTCTTGCCCAGCATCTTCCTCTGGATTAGGGTAAGAAGGAATATCACGAAGAACAGGAAGTATCCTATCGCCGCCGCGTAGCCGAAGCGGAATTCGCCCCAGCCTACGTCATATAGGTACTTGACTACGACAAGCGTCGTCTTGAGGGGGCCTCCCCCTCCTCCCGGCCACAGCACGTAAGCCTGCGTGAAGACCTGGAAGGAACCTATTATGGAGATTATCGTGAGGAAATATGTCGTAGGGGAAAGCAAAGGCCATGTGATGTGGCTGAACAGCTTCCATCCCCTGGCCCCGTCAATGGCCGCCGCGTCGTAGTATTCCTGCGGTATGTTCTGCAGCCCCGCAAGGAAGATTATTATGTTATAACCCAGATGCCTCCATACGCTCATGACCACGAGCGCGAACATGGACCATTTGGGGTCGAGCAGCCACTTCTCGCCCGAGATTCCGAACATGTTCAGGATCGAGTTGAGCATGCCCGAGGAATCTTCCTTGTATATCCACATCCAGACGATGGATATGGCCACGACCGGAGTCACATAGGGAAGGAAGTAGGACGTCCTGAAGAAACCCGAACCTCTTATCTTCTGGTTCAGCAGGTATGCGATCGCAAGGGCCAGGGCCAGTCCCGTCGGAACCGTCCCCAGCACGTAAACAAGCGTATTCTTCACCGATACCAGGAAATCGGGGTCTGAGAACATCTCTATGTAGTTTCCGGCGCCGATGAAGTTCCACCTGCCGAGGAGGTTGGTGTTGAACAGGCTGATATATGCGGCGTAGAAAGCCGGGAAGAAGTGGAACACAACCAGCACAGCGGTCGCCGGGATTATATACAGGTATGCCCCCAGATCGTCCAGGATCCCGTTCTTGCCGCTCCGTACGCCCCTGTTGCGCAAAGCCCCGTTCTTTCCTGAGTTATCTGCCACAGCCACTTACTGCCACCTGCCCTCCATCAGCCATGCAAGCAAGTCAACCGCAAGGCGTCTGTTGTCGAAGCCGTCTTTCTTCAGTTCGTAATCGGAGAACAGCACGCTCCCTGCCAGAACAACCCTACCCCTGCCAACGTTGTAGGCTGCAAGGAAGTATGGATCCTCGATTCTTGTCCCGTCGATGGTTGCGCTGTTGCCCGACGCGCCCGAGCCATGTACCAGCCATTGAGACCCGTCTGCGATTTTAAGGGCGCAGCCTTCCGTGAATGCAACCTTGTATTCGCCAAGCGGTGTGGTGACTATCGATGTCAAAGCAAGCGCTTCCCCCGAAAGGAGCATCCCTCCCGCGAACGATGCGCCTACTCCAAGCTTCTCAAGCAGCCTGTTGAAGTCCCTGGGGTCCCTTGAGCCGTCGCCCGCGTCGCCCCAGCCCATGAGCATCAGGCTTCCGCCCTGCTTCACCCACTCTGCAAGGGCTTCGATCTCCGCATCTTCATAATACGTCGGCGTAAGGGCGAATCCCTGTTCCGGCATCGGCAGGACAATCAGATTCAGGCCCTTTAGGTAGTCAGGCCTGATGATGTCCACAAGCACGCTGCCGTCGTAACCTGCCTGCTTCGCCAGTCCCAGCAGAGAAGAGTAATATGAAGTGAGCCTGTTGTTGTGCCCTTCGTCCACGGCCAACCGCATGGGTTCCTTCTCCATGACCTCGTACAGGCCTGCCATGAACGACTGCGGCCCCGAGGCCGTCATTATCACCAGCTTGAGGGCAGCCTGCCCTTCCGAGGATGGCACCCACGGTATCGTCAGGTGGGCCCACCTGCCCGGGGTTATGGAAAGGCTTCCCTCAGCCTTCTTCTCGAAACCGCTTCCCTGGTCGGAATATAGCTCATAGCCGACCTCTGCCGGGCTTTCCCCCGTGCGGTCGGCTATGCGGGCATAGAAACTGGCCTGCTTACCCTTTACTATGAATGCGTCCTCTATGCGGAAGTCGGATGCGACGACGCCGGCTCCCGTCTCTATCCATATAGGGGTGGTTATGATGCGGTCCCCGTCGGCTTGCGTCATTCTGGCGTAGAAGTAGCTGTAATCCAGCTCTGTGGTGACCCTGAAGCTGAAAGTCCCGCCCTTGACGGCGTTGACGGCGGAAACGACCCTGCCTCCGTTGGTAATGAGCTCTATCTTCGAGTAGAGGTCCCCGTCGGGGTCCTCCGCATAGACTTCAATTTCGAATTCCCTTCCTATGGCCGGGCCGTTTGTAAGCATAGTGTCGCCCATAACGTATTCCCCGCTCCATATCAGGGCCCTGGCGTTTTTGTCCTCTGTCGAGTATGTGCGCATGTTGCGCATCGCGTCCATTATTGAGTCCCTGTTAAGCTCGCGGGCCACTATACCCGTCCTTACAGGCGCTGCGGTCCCCCAGTCGTCCCTGTGGTTGTCCTGGTTGTTGACTGCCCCGACCTTCCAGCCCCTGTCCAAGGCCTTGATGTATGAGGGTTCGTTCCTTGTGTTCCGGTAGTAGGCTCCCGATCCTACCTCTATCATGGAGACAACATCGTCCGCGTAGGCCCAGTAGGAGAAGTCGTTCCAGTTGGGCTGTATCTCCGGGTTGGGATGGTTGAACGTGGCGATTCCGTTGAACTCGTGCAGGTATTCTATGAAGGCGGTGAAGTCGCGCTGTGTGTCCCTCGACGCCGCCTTCGGAGTGCCGTAACCGTTCATGTGCCCTTCGGAGTGCGTCCATTCATAACCCACGAGGGGTACGAACTCCCCAGGTCTGTAGAACGCGTCGGCTTCCTCATGAGACTTGTACCATAGGTGGATATTGGTGATCTCCTGGAAATAGTAGCCGTGCTCCGTCAGCGAGAAGAAGTCCATGTCCCCTGCGCCGCTCACCTTCTTGTATGCGTCTGTCGGAGTGCCCATCCCGTCCGAGTAGGAAGTATGCGCATGCAGATTCCCGAAGTAGTAATTGAATTCCGGCACTGCCGTGCCGGATGCAGCCGCAGCGCCCGTGGCCGCCAGGAAGAGCATGATGAGAGCTGTAATGCATAAGGCCCTGTTCCTCATTCGGCTTCCTCCAGAGATTTCTAATCGTCAACCAGCCCAGGGGCTTGGCTGCCGCCTCGACCCTGGGCTGGCGTCACTTATACCGGCCGGGTTGCGTCAGAACCCCAGCTTCTTGTTCCCGACCGCGACCGCTTCGTTGAGGGCCTCGGCAACTGTCGCCTTGGCCAGGAAAGCCTTCTGCACGGCGGTGCTGATATCGCCGCGTATTCCGTTCCAGGCGGCGAGGTTCGGGCCGTACTTGCTGCAGTTGAGCTGTTTGAGGCTCTGCTCGGCCTTGGTGTTCTTCGCGAAGACCTCCT
>JAGOKM010000056.1 GCA_017994615.1 Bacillota bacterium
CTGTATCCCATGAGCTGCCTTGCACCGTCTGCCATGTTATATCCTCCTGCCCCTTGAGCTGACCATGTTGTGGACGTGCACGTGCTCCCCCTGGCTTATCCTGGCAGATGCAGTCCCTATGGGATTGCCGTACTTGATAATGGCCGCACCTTCTTCAGTATCGGCCAACGCTACCTTATGGAACTTAGGAACAGGGCCTTTGGCCCTGAATGAAAGGCTTCCGTCCTCTGTGGTGACGGTATCCCCCTCTGCCACGTCCTCTAGGACCGTGGCCACGTTGTCCGAGGGATCGCAAACCAGCGCCTTCGCCATGGGGCACCTCCCAGCTTTATTATCCGAAAAGTTTAAGAATCGGACCCCCGTACTGTTAGAATAATATAAAAGCGGAAAGATGGCACCGCAAAAAACGGGGGCCACGGAGGTGGGGGAAATGGGCAGATATGACAGGCACGTCGGCCTTCCTGGGTTCGACGAGAATTCGCAGGCGAGGCTTGCCTCCTCAAGCGCCTTGGTCGTAGGTGCTGGCGGCATAGGATCCCCGCTCCTTTACTACCTCGCCGCGGCCGGGGTTGGCAGAATCGGCATCGTCGACTCAGACATCGTGGAGCTTTCAAACCTGAACAGGCAGATAATACATTTCACCGGCGACATAGGCGAGGTCAAGGCGACTTCCGCGGCGGACAAGATATCAAGGCTGAACCCCGATGTGAAAGTAACCATACACGCCCTCAGGTTCGACGACGACAACGCCGCGGGCATCGTAGAGGACTACGACGTAGTGCTCGGCGCCGTGGACAACCATGATACCAGGAGGGTGTTGAACAGGGCCTGCCATAAGACCGGCAGGGTCTACATAGACGGCTCAGTGGCCGGCTATACCGGCATGGTAGGCTTCTTCGAGCCGGACAAGGGGCCGTGCCGCGCATGCCTCATCCCCGAAGACGAAGATGCTGAGAGGAAGGGCCCCCCTCCGGTCCTCGGTGCCGCTGCCGGGGTCGTGGGCTCGATAATGGCGGCGGAAGCGATAAGGCACCTGGCGGAGGAGGGGGGCTTTCCGTCGGGCAAGATAGTATACTTCGACATACGTTCGGGAATCTACGAATCCTTCGAGCTGAGCGCAAGGGAAGGCTGTCCTGTCTGCGGCAAATAGCGCCGGATAGAGCCTTTCCTTGAAAACCGTCCGCCCAGGACGCATAATTATAGCGTGTGAATCAGCCGGCGAAGGCCGGCCTCAATGCAAAATGCGAGGAGGATCCCAATGAGGAACAAGGAAATGCTTCTGATCCCTGGCCCGACTCCAGTCGCCGACGAGGTTTACGACGCCCTGTCGTCCGAGACGAGGGCCCATACCGACCCCAGGTTCGTGGAGACCTACAAGAACGCCCTGTCGATGACAAGGCAGCTGTTCAACTGCGACGGGGAGGTGTTCGTCGTAGCAGGTTCCGGCACCCTTTCCATGGAGATCGCCATAGTGAACACAGTCGCCCCGGGGGAGAAGCTGCTGGTCGTCAGCCACGGTTACTTCGGGGACAGGTTCATCCAGCTGGGCGAAGCCTTCGGAATCAAAGTCGAGGCGCTCAAGTCGGAATGGGGCAGGCATGTCGATGTCAAGGAGGTGGAAAGGAAGCTTGCGGAAGGAGGCTTCAAGGCGGTCACAGTAACGCACGTGGACACCTCAACGGGAGTCGAAGCCGACCTCGAGCGCCTTGTACCAGTCGTGAAGAAGAGCGGCGCTCTTCTCATCCTCGACGGCGTGTGCGCCACGGCGGCGATTTCCGAGGACATGGGCAAGGAATATGCCGGGAATCCGGATTACAAGATCGACGTCGTCCTCACGGGAAGCCAGAAGGCGATAGGGGTGCCGCCGGGGCTTGCGATAGTCGCATTCGGAAAGAAGGCTTTGGCCGCAAGGGAGGCCATGGGAAGGGTCTGCGCCTACTACGCCGACATCAAGATGTGGACGCCAGTGATGCAGAACCCGGCCAAGTACTTCGCCACACCGGCCGTCAACATGATCTATGCCTATGAGGCGGGCATGAGGGCTGTGTTCGCTGAGGGCCTGGACAATAGGTACGCAAGGCACAGGGCATACGGCAGGGCGGTAAGGGCGGCCCTGGCCACCTACGGCCTCAAGGCGCTGGCTGAGGAGGCGATAGCAGCCCCTACGCTTACGACCGTGCTCCATGTGGAAGGCACCGACGATGCTGCCTTCAGGTCGATACTGGCAAAGAAGGGCATGATAGTAGCAGGCGCCCTCGCATCCCTTGCCGGCAAGGCCTTCAGGATAGGCCATATGGGAAGCACTACCCCGGAGATGCTGGAGAAAGCGGTCGTCCTAATCGGCGAGGCCCTAGAAGAGCTGGGCAAGAAGGTCGACAAGGCGACAGCCGCGGAGACGTTCAGGAAGGCCCTGAAAGCCTAGCATCAGATACAACGATCCCAGCCGCGGTGAGAGCCGCGGCTTTTTTTGATGTACCGGCGTAGATGCGAAGGAATGGCCATTTGAGGGAAGAATTAATGACGGGGAGGAAAGATGCTTCGAGGAGGATGCACGATGGAACGGGTAAAGAGGATTGTATCGGCGCTTATAGCTATGCTTCTGATTTCGCTGGCGTCGGGATGCCTTTCCGGCGCCTACGAGAGGACGGACGATTTCATAAAAGAGCCGCTTTTAAGCTGGCGGGGGCAGTCCAGCCTGAGGCCGGGCTCCGACACGGAGGGCGTGGCCATAGGTTACCATTTCGTCCCACGGAAGGGGCTGTCGCTGCACAACTACAAGATAATCGCGCCTGTAGCGTTCACTTCGGTATTCTCCATGACCCTTGATTTCGACTTGAACTGCAAGCCCTCAGGGGCGGACGACGGGCACTGGGACGGCTTCTTCGTGCTCATGATAAACGTGCTCAGGGTGCCGTGCATAGGTGATGACTATCTGATGCCGGCGGCCTGCCCGCCCCCTACCGAGCTCGCCTTCCTCTTCCTGAGGAACAATCCGGTTCAGAAGCCCACGGAACCTCACCTTGCTGTCCTGTTCAAGGGAAGCGAGATTATCGAAAGGACAACGGACACCGGAGTGGTGATGGACGGCAAGAACAGGCTTACGCTCCAGTGGTTCGGGAACATCATCACCCTGTCTATCAACGACAGGGTCTATGACAAGTTCGAACTGGATATGCCGGCGGGCGACCTGATAGGCCTCGAGATCGTGGCAGACAGCGGGCATTACGATTCGGAGCTGCCTCCCGACGATGAAGGAGGCCTCCGGATACCAGAGGATGTAATGTACCTTGAAAGGGTGAACCTCTGGAGCAGGAAGGGAGCCACCTTCTACGTGCCTGAAAGCTTCTATTTCGACCATCTGAACGAGCTTTAGCGGGCGAATGTGAAGGCGGTGTGCGCTTTTCGGCGCACACCGCCCCTTTTCGGATCGGCAAGCTAGAAAGCCAGCCCCACTCCCATTTTCACTATGAATCCTCCCCTTACCGGAGAGATCATTTCAGGTTGTATAGGAGACACAGTGATGCTGCCTCCCGCTTCAAGCACGGCCCTTATGTTCTGGAACTTGTATTCGAGGCCTGCGCTGCCGTACATATAGAACATGGCGATCAAATCCGTAGTCGGCGGCGGAACTTGGAGCACCGAGACGTATTGTGCCTGGTTAAGCACATAGAAGAGGGCCCCGGGTGCCAGAGAGACGAACGGTGTCACGGGGGACTTAAGGCCGAAATAATAACGTCCCAGGGCATTGATGCGGAATGCAGAAGAATACTCTGTGAAAGGCACGGCGCCGAATTCTATCCCGACGCCGAAGCCCTTGATCCTGTGCTCATACTCCAGCCCCAGATAGGTCGGTCCATGGCTTCCGAAAAGGGTGAGAGAGTTGTTTGAGGCCATGGCGGAAGATGACATGAAGACAAGCATCACCAGCGCCATCATCGCGATAGAGATCTTTCTCATTTTATACCCCCCTTGAAGTAATCTTGATCGAATTCGCCTAAGTCCCTATGCTCAGGTTCCCAACTATTAATAAATTCAATGTATCTTCGGCCAATCCTTCAAGAAATCAACCAGTGGATAAATTATTAATGTGTACAACTGCCGGTCGTAGAAGTTTGCTCCCTTAACAAATATTCTGATTCCGGAAACGGTATCCGGCCGAGGCCTTGAAGAGGAAATTCCCGCCCGCAGATGCTGAAAGCGAAGGCCCTGCGAGCAGCTCGTATCCGACCTCTGCCGCCATCGTGAAGCCGCCTGTTGAATATTCCAGCCTGCCGAAGGCTGCATGTCGAACAACGCCTAGGCCGACACCGCCACTGGGTCATGAGCGGATTAGATCATAACAACGTTTCCGGGGCCCAAGGTTCACGTATGGCTTGACTGCTGGCCCAGATTCAGGTAATACCTGCCCGGCGGTTTGACCTGATTGCAAAAGGCATCGATCGACCAGCATGCTGGGATTTACTATCATGCTCGTCTCCATGCCTGCGCCGAAGTCGCCTGTCCTCCTCTCGTGTTCCGACCCCAGTATGGTCCATGAAATAGGCTCCGGTAAGGCGGACCGTTTTGTCTTTCGCCAGGGACGACGGGGGGGGGATGCCAGAATCAGCGCTGCTGCAAGGGCGACTAAAAAAGCCCTAAATACGAAGCTTCCTCCAAAAGTCGTTTTAGCTGGCCAATATTGTTATTGTTGTAAGGAAGCGGACAGTCCTGCCCATTAAACATGGGTACGAAAAACAGGCGCGGTGCCGCCACGCCTGTCGCTTTAGCTCTGATCTGCTATCTCTCCGACAGCTCTATGAGCACTCCGCCTGTCGCCTTAGGATGTATGAAAGCTATCTTGGCGCCGCCGGCCCCGTATCTGGGAACCTGGTCGATCATTGGAACGCCTGCCGCCTTGAGAGATTCGATGGCTTCAGCTACGTTGTCCACCCTGAACGCCAGGTGCTGGATTCCGCCCCGGCCGCCGTTCTTCTCGATGAACTTGGCTATCGGCCCTTCCGGGTCCGTGGACTCCAGAAGTTCCACTTCCGTGTCGCCTACTGGGAAGAAGCCCACCTTGACCTTCTGCTCGGCGACTTCTTCGACGCCTTGCATCTTAAGGCCCATTGCCTCGTACATCTTTGCACCTTCCTCGAGGCTGGTGACCGCAATGCCGATGTGGTCCACTTTCAAAGCCTTCATGATAACCCTCCCTTGTCCAATATCCTCGAGAACATCTTCTGGGCAGCTTCTAACGGGGTCATCTGCCTCGCCGAGACGGCTTCATACAGCCTTCTGGCCAGCTCCCCGTCTTCGCCCTCCGAGCCCAGCCTTCTGATCAGACGGTCTGAGAGCATCCTCGTCACTACGAGTTCAGCATGCTTCGCCCTGCGCTGCTTCAATATTCCGGTTTCCTTCAACCATGAGTGGTAATCCTCGACCTCCGAGACGAGCTCATCCACACCTTCCGAAGTCTCGGCGTTGGTCATCAGGACCTTGGGCCGCCTCGAAAGCGCGTAACCTAGGTCCAGCGCATACTCGAGCTCCGCTTTCGTCCTGTCAGCGCCCGGCTTGTCCATCTTGTTGACTACGAAGACGTCGCCAATCTCCATGATGCCCGCCTTTATGATCTGGATCTCGTCTCCCAGCCCGGGCACGTTCAGTAAGACCACAAGGTCGGCCAGCGACGAGATCTCTATCTCCGACTGGCCAACCCCCACAGTCTCGATGAGCACGTAGTCGTAGCCTGCGGCATCGAGCACGTCCACCGCCGCAGATGTACCCCTCGAAAGGCCGCCGAGGTGGCCCCTCGTGCCCATGCTCCTGATGAACACGCCGGGGTCGGCGTTGTGCCTCTGCATCCTGACCCTGTCTCCGAGGACGGCTCCCCCCGTAAAAGGCGAGGTGGGGTCGACGGCTATCACCCCGACTTTGTTGCCCAAGGCCCTCAGCCTCGATGCGTATTTGTCCACGAGCGTGCTCTTCCCGCCGCCCGGAGGTCCTGTTATGCCTATGACCTTGGCATTCCCGGTCTTGGGGTAGAAGAGGGAATAGGCCTGTTCGTGGCCGGGAGCTTCGTTCTCAACCAGCGTTATTAGCCTTGAGACGGAGCGCACGTCGCCGGACAGCGCTCCCTGCACAAGGACTTTTATCTTCTCTGCGAGGTCGCTGTGCGGCATTCTACTTCCTCTTGATGTTCTCTCGGATGAACTCGGCCGTCTTCGCCGTCGGGGTGCCGGGGGTGAATACGCCGGCCACGCCCTTCTCGATGAGGCCGGGGATGTCCTCGTCCGGTATGACGCCGCCGCCGACTACCAGGACGTCATCTGCGCCCTTCTCCTTGAGCAGCTCCACTACCCTGGGGAAGAGGTGGTTGTGCGCGCCCGAGAGTATCGACAGGGCCACGCAGTCGACGTCCTCCTGGATCGCGGCGTTTACTATCTGCTCCGGCGTCTGCCTGAGCCCCGTGTAGATTACTTCCATGCCGGCGTCCCTGAGCGCCCTGGCTACTACCTTTGCGCCCCTGTCGTGGCCGTCGAGGCCCGGCTTGGCCACTAACACCCTGATCTTCCTGTCCATGTCCCTGCCTCCTTACATGCCCGCCGGCTTGTACTCGCCGAACACCTTGCGCATTACATCGCAGATCTCGCCCAGCGTGGCGTACTGCTTGACTGCTGCAAGTATCGGCGGCATGAGGTTGTCTGTCCCCCTGGCTGCATCTTCAAGGGCTTTGAGGGCAGCATCGACGCCCTTCTGGTCCCTCTTTGCCTTAACGGCAGCTATCTTGGCGATCTGCGACCTGCGTACCGCCTCGTCTACTCTCAGAAGGCCCTTCGGGGACCCTTCCTTTATCTGGAACTTGTTGAGGCCGACGACGACCCTGTCGCCGCTTTCGATCGACATCTGGTACTTGTACGAAGCTTCCTCAATCTCGCGCTGTATGAAGCCGTTCTCGATTGCCCTGACCGCCCCGCCCATCTCGTCGATCCTCTTGATGTAGTCCGCGGCCTGCTTCTCTATGCTGTCGCACAGGGATTCCAGGTAATAGCTGCCGGCCAGCGGGTCTACCGTGTCGCAGACGCCGCTTTCGTAGGCGATTATCTGCTGGGTCCTTAGAGCTATCCTCACTGATTCCTCTGTCGGCAGGGCGAGCGCCTCATCCTTGGAGTTGGTATGAAGCGACTGGGTCCCACCTAGGACCGCGGCCAACGCCTGGATGGTTACGCGGACTATGTTGTTGTCTGGCTGCTGCGCCGTAAGCGTGCACCCGGCGGTCTGGGTGTGGAACCTAAGCATCAGCGAGCGGGGGTTCTTCGCGCCGAACCTGTCGCGCATGATCTTCGCCCACAGGCGCCTTGCAGCCCTGAACTTGGCTATCTCCTCTAGGAACTCGTTATGGCTGTTGAAGAAGAACGAGAGCCTGGGAGCGAATTCGTCGACGTTGAGCCCCGCTTTGACGGCGGCTTCCACATAAGCTATGCCGTCGGCGAGGGTGAAGGCCACCTCCTGCACGGCGGTAGATCCCGCCTCGCGGATGTGGTAACCGGAGATGGATATTGTGTTCCACTTCGGCACGTAGTCCTTGCAGTAGGCGAATATGTCGGTGATGAGCCTCATGGAAGGATGCGGCGGGTAGATGTAGGTGCCGCGAGCCGCGTATTCCTTGAGGATGTCGTTCTGTATGGTTCCGTCCAGCTCCTTGGACGATACACCCTGCTTCTCCCCGACTGCGATATACATGGCCAGCAGCACGGCAGCGGGCGCGTTGATGGTCATCGAGGTCGAGACCTTGTCCAGGGGTATTCCGTCGAACAGGGTCTCCATGTCGGCGAGGGAATCGATTGCGACCCCCACTTTGCCTACTTCTCCAGCTGAGATCTCATTGTCCGAGTCATAGCCTATCTGCGTGGGAAGGTCGAAGGCCACCGAAAGGCCGGTCTGCCCCGATTCCAGGAGCATCTTGTACCTCTTGTTGGATTCCTCGGCAGACGCGAATCCCGCATATTGCCTCATCGTCCAGAAGCGCCCGCGGTACATCGTCGGCTGCACCCCGCGCGTGAAGGGGAACTCCCCCGGGAAGCCAAGCTCGTCGTAGTCCTTCCCTTCCAGGTCGGCCGGCGTGTAGAGCGGCTTGATCGGTATGGAGGAACTGGTCTCGAAGACGTCTCGCCTTTCTTTCCTCTTCGGATCGGCGACCGACGGCTCGTAGACTTCCTTGTACCACCTTTCGGTCGTCTCCCTGACTTTGTCTTTCAACGTTCACACCCCCATGCGTGCTTTGTGACATACATAACTATTTTAACACAGCGGCTCTTGATTCCTGCATTTTACATATTTGTT
>JAGOKM010000057.1 GCA_017994615.1 Bacillota bacterium
CTCCTGTAAGGGATGACCGTCCAGGCGAACGTTGCTGCAGCCTTTCCTACAAATGCCTGCCCAAGGCATGCTTCGACAAGGGGGCCTGCCAGGTCGTCGCCCCGCTTGACCAGGCC
Source organism: Bacillota bacterium (assembly GCA_017994615.1). Taxonomy (GTDB): domain Bacteria; phylum Bacillota; class DTU025; order DTU025; family MWDF01; genus MWDF01. Next base: position 117 of record JAGOKM010000057.1, read on the forward strand.
GAGCTTGTGCTCCAAGGCCAGATACCTGTATAAGCCTTTTTGAAGCCCGGTTACGTCGAATACGAAGACGTAGGTCTCGAAAGCGTGCCTGGCCCCTGCTGAAGGGACGGTCCTCCTTGTCGCAATGCCGTTCTTGAATAGTCCGTGTACTCCCTGCGTAGCCCACAGCAACCAAGAAAGCTGCGACATGTTCAAGGGTTCGTCCTTATATTCCCTAAGGCTCTTCCTTCCGGCTATGATTTCACGGATATCGGGCTTTACGAGCTCTGCTTCTCTGTAAGAGGGCAGGTCGATGACCTTTTCACCAAAATAGGGCTTCTCTAGCGCCGGCGGTGGCACTCCCTTCTGCTGGTCGCTCCTGACCGTGTCGGATTTAAGGAATTTGGATTTCATGATGAAGCTCGCCCTGTTCGCATCGTCCATTCCGTACACCCCTCCTGTTTATGCCTTCCGTAGATAGATTATACTATGCTTGTCGTACCGAGCTGCAGAAGGGGAGTGCTTACGTATGCCTGATAACGGGACCAGCCACAGGAAGTTCATGGCCATTGCCATAGAGGAGGCCAAGATTGCGCTACAGGAAGGCGAGATTCCTGTCGGAGCATGCGTTGTGCAGGACGGCGAAGTGATAGCGAAGTCGCACAACATGCGGGAAAGCTACTCGGATCCCACAGCTCACGCCGAGATGCTGGCCATAAGGGAAGCATCGATGCGCCTGGGGAGATGGAGGCTTTCAGACTGCACGCTTTACGTCACTCTCGAGCCCTGCGCCATGTGCGCCGGGGCGGTTATTCAGGCGAGGGTCGGCAAGTTGGTCTTCGGCGCGTTCGATGAGAAAGCGGGGGCCGTGGGAAGCCTTTATGATATACCGAGGGATTTCAGGCTGAACCATTTCGCCGAGGTCGTTGCCGGGATAATGTCGGAAGAGACCTCCGAGCTGATGAAGGGCTTCTTCACCGGCAAGCGCTGACAGGGGAGGCTTCAAGCGAAAAGGGCGGAAGCAGTATATCGGCTGCCTCCGCCCTTTTTCATGTGGGACTTGCTATTTCATAGTTGCGTAGAATATGGAGTTGAAGAACAGCTTGAATGTACCGTGAGGCTGTCCTCTGTGCTGCGGCCTGAACCCTATAAGTATCGCGCGGCCCTTGCCGAAGGGGTATTCGATGAGATTTGCCTTGCCCTGGATGTAATTAGGCCCCATAAGCCAGCCTGACATCAGGGGGTTCCTGTCAGCAGGATACGTCGCCAGGACTTTCGCCCCGTCGCCTGTCACCTCGAAAGTCGGGCTGGATACGAAATAAGCGCCGAACTGCTTGTCCATGCCGAATGTCACCGGGCTGCTGTCGTCTGCAAGGTCTACTTCAAGCACAGAACCGGGGCAATAGAAGTTGGCGCTGGTAACGCTCGCCAGGACATTCTTGACCGGTGCGCCAAGTATGGTCGTCGCAAAGTCGAAGGCGCTGTCGAACAGTATGATGGTGCCTCCAGCGTTTACGAACTCCTTCAGGTTCTGGAGGCCTGCGTCACCCATGCCGCCTGCGTATTCGGCCGGGTAAGTATTGGCTGAGATGCCGTTTTTAAGGCTGCTGGTGGTAGTATCGGGTATGATTATCGCATCATATTTCTCGATTAGCTTGCCTTCCTTGATGTCGGCATCCCGCATGAATGTATAGGGGATCTCGAACTTGTCGAATATCAGCCTCGTCCATCCGGCGTCTGCGTTGCCTCCCCAGTTCTCATAGATGCCTACCCTGGGGTTGGACAGGGATGCTGTCTTGGCTTCAGGCTTGGACATGACCGGATGGAATGTGACAGCATACTTGGCCACCAACTCCTTGAGCTTGGCATCCAGTCCGGGTTTCGCTGCCACGATGGTGGTGCCTGCGGGCATCGTGGTCCCGTGTATGGTTGTCGGCTCGAGCAGCCATGACAGCTCGAAGCCCGCGCTCAAGAGCTTTACGCGAACTGTCGCGCTTAGGTTGGCCTCAGGTCTGAAGGCATATCCGAACGATGCGTCTCCGGCCACTATCTTGCCAGGCAGCGTCTTGAAAACGTTTACCTTTTCAAGTTCCGCTTCGAACGGCTTTTCGACTTTTATGCAGGTTACCCCCATCTGCATCGGAAGGGTCCACCCTGCAACGTCGTATGGCCTTTCAGCAGGGCCACCTGGATATTCCAGCCTGTCGGGGTATACCTGTTTATCCAGCAGAGCCATGACGTTAGGGCGGTAGGGCTGCGCTGTTAGTATCACGTAGGTGCCCGCGTCATAGGCCTTTCCGTCAGCCGTGAAAGGTTTGGTCGCCCTGTGGATCTCTACGCCTTGGAAGTCAAGCACCTCCAGCATCCAGTTGAGGGTTGCCGGGTCATAGGGGTCCTCAGGCAGCACGAAAGCTGACGGGGACTCGGTCAGGCCCTTGTGGACCGCATCCTTTCCCATCTTCACGAAGTTGTCGACGAACTCATCCTTGAACCTTGAAAGGCCCTTTGCGAAAGAGTAGATGACAGACTCGGGGTAAGCTACCACGTCTTCAAAGGTCCAAAGCCCGCCCGGCCAGATGTCAGGAAAGTTCTGAAGGAACGTCTGGGCGTTCGGAAGGCCCCTGGTGCTGGATGTAAGCTTGGAGAAAGGAATGTCGATAGGCGTGGCTATGTTCACGCTTGCGGTTTCGGTGAGGAAACCGACCATGTTGTGATAGTAAGGTCCGCTCCTCATGCCGCCGTGCCACCAAGTGTCGTACTGCGCATTAGTAGAGACGCCCTTCATGCCCTTCGACGAAAGGTCGGTTGTTGCGATGCCGCCCAGCAGCAGGATCTCCCTGAAGATGATGGGGGGGATCTCAGGGTTCGGCGGGTCGAAGAAAGGCGGGACGAACAGCCTTGCGCCGTTGGAGCCCATCTGATGTACATCGTATACGACCTCGGGGAACCAGTCGTGGTAGAGCACTTTTCCGACGTTCCTGCTTTCGGGAAGGTTGAACATGAACCAGTCGCGGTTGTTGTCATGGCCTGTGTAATAGTGATAGAGGTACGGCGGGGCAGTCCCTTCGTACTTCGTATCGAGGTGCTGCCTGTACCAATCCACGACCATCACGTGGCCGTCAGGGTTCAGAGAGGGCACGAACAGCAGGATGACGTTGTCCAGGACGTCAGTCAGGTCCTTGCTGTCGGCAGTGGCATATGTATAGATTGCGTTAAGAATGGCGTGCACGCCGCCTATCTCGGTGGAGTGGATCGACCCTCCTACGAGGTATACAGCCTTTGCCTCGGACTTGAGGGTTTCCAGCTCCGCTTCCGACAAGCCCCTGGGATCTGCGAGCTTCTTCTGGATCTCCTTGTAGTAGTCCAGGTTCGCGATGTTGTCTTCGGAGCTTACTATGGCCATTATCTGCCTGTCGCCCAGGACGGTCGGGCCTATGTCCTGGTATACGACCCTTCCCGATTCCTTGTCCAGCAGCTGCAGATAAGACTTGATGTCGGACCATGCGCAAAGTTTCCTGCTTGTACCCGGCTTGAAACCAAAGTAATCGAGAGGCGAGGTCAACCCGGTTAACGGCCGCTCTGCAACGACTGAGCCGGCCACCAGCACCATCGCCAAGAGCAGAGAGGATAGAACGACTAAGGATCTTCTGACCGTCATCTTTGCACCTCCTATTCGATTTGACAGGACTCCAGCAAGGCAAGGTATGCGGCTGTGACGCAAAACGGGCATGATGCCTTGCAGTGAATATTTCAACATCGAAGCAGCATATCCTCCGATTATTCCTGCATACGGGAAAGAATATTAAGAAGGCTATCTATATGGCAGATTCATACGCTTCGTCAATTTAAAATAAATCGGAAATCGATGGACAGGGCCGGAACGGAATAGATTGATTAAAGGGCTCGTGATGCTATAAAATACAACTTGCCGTCTGCGAGCTGCCAGCCGGCGACGGTGCTGCAAGGAGAGATGGCTGAGTGGTCAAAAGCGCTCGCCTCGAAAGCGAGTGGGCCGGAAACGGCCCCGTGAGTTCGAATCTCACTCTCTCCGCCACTCGAAGAAGAGGACCGGGGCTTAGAAAGCCCCGGTCATTGATTCATCGGATGGATGCTGCGCCACATCTTGGCATCTATCCTTCCTGCTTCATGCCAGCTTTATATGAACTCGCTGAAGACATCCGCCATCGCTCCGATGTTGTCCGCCTTCATGTCGTCCTTCAGCATGGGTATGCGGAATATGCTCTTGCCTTTGAATGTGTCGTCGATCAGTGAGAGGTATTTGGCTTCCTGCTGCTTCTTCTGCATCCAGAATGGGTCGCTCGAGCCTTCAGGCAGGATTTTGTTCACTATGATGCCCTCTATCCTGATGTTGAACTTCTCCAGGGTGGATATCGCCTTCACCGTCTCGTCGATGGGCAGCTTCTCCGCGTTTATGACGAAGATGAATGACAACAGGCCCTTGTCGTTCATGATCTCCTTCGCCCGTTTTATCCGCTCGTACCTTCTCCTGAGTATCTTGATTACCTCGTCCTGCTCGAGCTCCTCATCGCTGGGATTGCCCTTGTTGTCGGCCATGGACATCAAGGCTATGGACCTGCCCCTTTTCTGCATGAGGGTCTCCATCCACGCTCCCAGCAGCTCTGGCAAGGTCAACAGCCTTACCGTGTGCCCTGTAGGCGCGGTGTCGAACACTATCCTGTCATATTCGCCCATCTTCTCGGTGATGATCTCGATCATCTTGTCTAAAAGGGCGGCCTCCTCTGTGCCCGGTGAAATAGAAGTGGCGTCTATCTGCTTTTTTATCTGGTCAATTATGACCGGGCTGACTACCTGGCCCAGGCTTTGCCTCACCCTGTCCATGTACTGCTTGCTTTCCTTCTCGCCGCTTATTTCCAATGCATCCAGGTTGGGCATGATGTTGGCGATGCCGTCGCCTATCTTCTTTTCGAAGATGTCGGAAGTCGAATGGGCAGGGTCAGTGGACACTATAAGCGTCTTCTGTCCCTTCCTTGCACAGGCGACTGCGAATGCTGCGCTGCACGTGGTCTTACCCACGCCGCCTTTACCGCCGAAGAAGACTATTTTGCTGTCGATCCTCGAATCACGCATCGAAACCGTAGTCCCCCCATTTCTCCTTCCAAATGTCCTTTCTGCAGGTCATCCTGAAGTTCCATCCTTCCAGGTCCTCTGCCAAAAGCGGCAGCAGCTCAAGTGAGTAGTAACTGGTTGGTATGGGGATGCCCAGCAGGTCGCCGAAGCAAAGGAGGAGGAACTCATCCATCTCGTTGTGGCTTTCTTTAACGAGAAGCGACTTCGACTTCCTCTTATAGTCGGATGCACCCTGGAAGAACTCCTTGATGGTACCCAAGATTGCATTCAAATCGGGTTTCCTCAAACGTGCACCTCCCGCTTCAACTTAGCACACTCTGTCAACGATGACCCTGGATACATTATAATGCATCGAGAAGCAGTAAGCTCCATAACCATTCGAAAGCATATGCATGCTGGAAAGATTAGACCATGCAGCGGAAAACCAGCTCCAGAAATTCGGTATCGTACACAAAACCACAATATCGCCAGCATGGAAACGAAAAATGAGCCTGGAGATGCTGAACCTTTACCAAATAATGACGACATTACGGCAACAATCGCGATGTAAAGGAGCTTAGCCGTTATGGCTGCCTTGCTGGCAAGTAATTTTGACTTGATTTTCCTGCAGTGCTAATATACAGACATTGATATCATGCGACTTGTCGAAGAAACAAAAGAATTCGAAACAAGATAATCAACTGCGGCGAATATGGCGAATATGAGGTCTTCGATGCAGCTTGGCGAATATCTGGACAATATCGAAAAGAAACTGGTAAGGAGTTTCGACATAACCAGGGGATATAGCCTTGGTGGAGTCGATTATGATATGTTCGCTGAATATCACATCAGGAACGAGAAGTACGTGTTGTCGAAGAAGGCCGTCATATACGCGATCGAAAGCAACGAATACTGCTTCTTAAAACGATTTGACCTAATAGACAGGGCTGCTGTCAGCTCTTTCACAGATGGGATCATCCGGTCCATCGATGAGATAGTAAAACCGGATACCAATCATATGTGCAGTATGATCACAGGTGTGATGATCCTGGATGGCAACCAGGAAATCGGCTTGGACGACGCCATGGGCGAAGTCAGGAGGTTCAGGTATCACAAGAGCTTCTCTCTTGGGTTTAAAGGTTGGGTCGATTTTAGGCTGTTGTTAGTCTCATTAAAAGGAGGAGTGATAGCTGCCAACAAGCAAGGCAAGGGCGTCATCAAAGTGTACGGGCTTTAGTAGGTTTGCTTGTCTGAGCGTGATTCATTCAATCCGTTTTAAAGGAGGCGCTAGTTACTTTGAACGCACTGTGGATTATGTTAGGCAGCATTGTCATCTTCCTGATCGCATATGCTACCTACGGAGCGTGGCTTGCCAAGGAATGGGGCATTGATCCCACAAGGAAGACCCCCGCTCACGAAATCAACGACGGCGTTGACTATGTACCTGCAAAACCGGCAGTCCTCATGGGGCACCATTTCGCATCCATCGCAGGTGCCGGACCCATCAACGGGCCTATCCAGGCCGCCATTTTCGGTTGGGTCCCCGTCCTTCTGTGGGTGATAATCGGCAGCATATTCGTCGGTGGTGTGCATGACTTCGGCTCCCTGTACGCCTCTGTAAGGCACAAGGGCAAGTCTATCGGCGAAGTCATCAATCATAACATGGGCAAGACGGGCATGAGGCTCTTCTCAATGTTCGCGTGGCTGACACTGCTGCTGGTCGTCGCCGCTTTCACCAACATCGTCGCCAACACTTTCGTAAGCGTACCCGCGGCAGCTTCTTCTTCCCTCATGTTTATGTTCCTTTCCGTCGGATTCGGATATTTCGTATATAGAAAAGGAGTCTCCCTCGGACTAGGTACCCTGGTAGGGGTCATACTGCTTTTCGTATGCGTATATCTCGGATACATCTTCCCGCTCAAGCTCAGCTTGAACACCTGGATCATAATCCTTGCGGTCTATATCTACGTCGCTTCGGTTACTCCCGTTTGGATATTGCTCCAGCCCAGGGACTATCTGAACTCTTTCCTGCTTTATGCGATGATAGCAGGCGCGGTCCTGGGTATCGTGATATTCCGCCCGACATATCAGCTTCCAGCCTTTACTGGCTTCTATGTCAACAAGCAGTACCTGTTCCCGATGCTGTTCGTAATAGTAGCCTGCGGCGCGATTTCAGGCTTCCATGCCTTGGTCGGATCAGGGACTACGTCCAAGCAGGTCGATAACGAGAAGGATACTAGAGTCATCGGTTACGGCGCGATGCTGATCGAAGGCGTGCTGGCTGTCGTTTCGCTCTCGACCGCCGCTTACCTGACACAGACCGACCTGTCGGCGTTGCTGAAGGGCGGCCCTGTCAACGTATTCTCGACGGGCGTCGGAACTTTCATGTCGAAGTTCGGGATTCCCTTCGACATCGGCAAGTCGTTCGTGGCACTGGCGGTTTCGGCATTCGCCTTGACAAGCCTGGACACCGCGACAAGGCTGGCCAGGTACCTGTTCCAGGAGTTCTTCAACAACCCCGCAAAGCCGAAGGAACAGCAGTCTGTGCTTACCAACATGCATTTTGCCACGGTAGTCACCGTCATAATCGGAGCATATCTCGCCATAGGCGGTTATGCAAAGATATGGCCCATATTCGGTTCGGCCAACCAGCTGCTGGCCGGCCTTGCGCTACTTGCAGTGGCCGTATGGCTCAAGAAGTCCGGCAAGACTTACGGAATGCTCGTACTGCCGATGATATTCATGCTCGTAGTGACTTTGACTGCGCTTGTCCTATTGATCAGGTCGAACTTCATTGCTAAGAACTACCTGCTGGTAGTATTCCCGGTGCTGTTGTTCATCCTTGCAATAATCCTGGCAGTAGAAGGCTACAGCATCATATTCGGCAAGAAGGAACCGACACCACTTAAGAAGTAGTGAGAAAAGAGCTTCCAGCCTGAAAAGACAAGATGGAAGAACCCCGTCTTAGAATCCGCAACAGGGACAACCCTGTAAAGATTGACACAAAGGGTGTCTTTGCAACAAAATAGTTATTGCGACCTTCCACGGTACG
>JAGOKM010000058.1 GCA_017994615.1 Bacillota bacterium
GCCGTTCGAGGCGGGACTGGCGGGAGGAAGCTCCGACGCCGCCGTGACTGCGCACCTTGCGAACCTCGCATTGGGATGCCCCCTTGATGATGAGGAGCTCCTTTGCATAGCGAAGAACCTGGGCTCCGACGTTCCGTTCCTCCTTAAAGGGGGCGCGGCGCTGGCCGGGAAATCCGGGGACGAGCTCATCCCCTTGGATCTGTCGGAAGGGCTTCCCATCGTGATAGCCAAACCGCGCGCCGGCCTTCCGACGTCCCTCATGTACAGGGCGTGGGACGAGCAGAACCCGGAAGGAAGGGCGGGAAGGAAGGATGCGCCTACGGGTACGGAGAGGTTCATGGAGGCCCTCAGAAGGGATGGTCCGAGAGAGGCCCTGATGTGCCTGCATAACGACTTCGAGGAGCTGGCCGCCATCGCCGTGCCCGAAGTCGCGGGGCTTAAGTCGACTATGCTGGGAAAAGGGGCATTATCCGCACTTATGAGCGGGTCGGGGACGGCAGTGTACGGGATTTTCGAGGACGAAGCCGAGGCAAGGTCGGCGGAAGAGGCCGCAAAGGTAAGATTTGACGGAATATTCACGGCTGTTTCAAAGCTAGACCCCGTGAGGGGGATTCCAATGCTAAGACGAGGTGAAGGGGAATGACCGACGGCAGGATAATACTCAACATGGACAACTACAAGCCCCTCAGGGAGATAGTGTTCGAGGCCATGCGCGAGGCGATAGTCTCCGGCAGGCTCGCTCCGGGCGAAAGGCTGGTGGAGATCAAGCTGGCCGACGAGATGGGGGTGTCCCGCACGCCTGTGCGCGAGGCGATAAGGAAGCTTGAACTGGAAGGCTTCGTCATCATGATGCAGAGGAAGGGCGCATACGTGGCAGGCCTTTCTCCGAAGGAGATAAGGGACGTCTTCGAGATAAGGTCCACCCTGGAGAGCCTGGCGGCAAGGCTGGCCGCGGAAAGGATCACCGAACCCCAGCTCGAACTGCTGAAGAAACAGCTGGCCGAGCTCGAGGACATGATTAAGACTCATGAGATCGAAGCCGTGGTGAAGGCCGACATCGCCTTCCACGACATCCTTTTCAGCGCTTCGGGCAACGCAAGGCTGGTGTCGATGCTGTCCAACCTCAGAGAGCAGATACACCGCTACAGGTCGATGTCCCTGTCGTATCCAGGGAGGATGAGCATTGCGCTGGGCGAGCACCGGGCGATTGTCAAGGCCATAGTGGAGCATAAGCCCGACGAAGCGGCCCATGCCGCGCTCAGGCATATGGACAGCGCCGAGGCGAGCCTGATAGAAGTGATGAAGAAGGTACACATGTCCATTAACGATGAAAGAGAAGTGTGATCGCATGGCTGGCTTGATAGAGGCAGTACTTCTGGCTGGTGGGCGCAACAAGGGCAGGCTTTCTGAGTATACGCCCGAGGCATGGGAGGCCATGATCGACATAAATGGAAGGCCCATGGCAGCCTACGTGGTCAAGGGTATGCTGGACAGCGGAAGGGTTTCCAAGGTGGTGGTATCCGGCCCCGAGGAGCTGAAAGATGCGCTTTCCGGGTTCGGGGACAGGGTGGAGCTGGTAAAGCCGGGCGGCGACCTGCTCGAAAGCCTCATGAACGCAATCGGTACGACCAAGGGCGGCAAAGTGCTGATTGCTTCTGCGGACATCCCGCTCATAGACGGCGAGGCGGTGAGGGACTTCGTCGAAAGGTGCGAGGCCGATGAGGCAGAGGTCCATTACGCGCTTGTCTTCAAGGAGGACTACGACAGGGCTTACCCTTCAGGGGAGAGGACCTACCTCAAACTCAGGGACGGGGTGCTTACCGGAGCCAACATGTTCATGGCGTCGAAGGACGTGCTCCTTTCCAGGAAACATGTCATCTCCGATATGTACGCAAGGAGGAAGAACCCGCTTTCGATGGCGGCGGCTTTGGGCATCGGCCCGGTCATGATAATCAAATTCCTCGCCGGCATGGTCTCTGTGTCCGACATCGTGGCCGTGGCCAGGAAGTCTTTCAAGCTTGAGGGCAGGGGCGTAAGGACCCCGTACGCATCGGTCGCCATGGACGTAGACAAGCCATCGGACCTGGACCTTGCGAGGAAGTTCGCCAGATGGTGACCAATAAATTCAGGGAGGTCGACGAATGAAGAAGACTGCTGTATCCACAGACAGGGGCCCGAAGGCCATCGGCCCTTACAGCCAGGCGATTAAAGTGCCGGGGCTCATGTTCATATCGGGCCAGACTCCGCTCGATCCCAAAACCGGCGAGATGGTTGGCACGGACGTGTCGGCCCAGACGGAAAGGGTGCTCGACAACATAGAGGGCATACTGGCATCCCAGGGCCTCAGCATGGCCGACGTCGTAAAGACCACGGTGTTCCTTAAGGACATGAACGACTTCGCCGCGATGAACAAGGTGTATGCTTCGCGCTTCCCTGAACCGGCGCCGGCGAGGTCTACAGTACAGGTTGCAAGACTGCCCAAAGACGCGCTCGTCGAAATCGAGTCGATCGTTGTACTTGAGTAAATACAATAAGTTAGCTACCAGCTAGAGGCACATTAACAATTCTTTGCCAAATAAAGGGCATTGATGGGAATTGTTGTATAATTTATACAAAGGATTGATTCATCGGAGGTGCCTCTATGGACATCACTGACGTAAGAGTCAGGAAAGTGGTAACGAACAGCAGGATGAAAGCCATAGCAACGATTACTTTCGACGACTGCTTCGTAGTAAGGGACATCAAGGTCATCGACGGACAGGAGGGGCTGTTCGTTGCGATGCCGTCGAGGAAGTCAGCGGACGGCCAGTTCAGGGACGTCGCCCATCCGATCAGGCAGGAATTCAGGGACGTGATCGAAAGCAAGATCATAGAGGTCTACAACCAGATCAAGGATGAGGTCCCTGCGGAAACGCCTGCTGAAAACCAGGAGCAATAACCGGGAGCTTTATCGGGCCTTGCCGCTGTGGTAGAATTTCCATGCGCCTCGTTGGGGAGTCGCCAAGCGGTAAGGCACGGGACTTTGGATCCTGTACCGCAGGTTCGAATCCTGCCTCCCCAGCCAACCGGAGTTGAAAGGCCGGCAGCCCTGATGCTGCCGGCCTTTCTCGCTGGAAAAGCTTTTCGCCCTCCTATTTCGTCAGGAGCTTCGCAATCGGGACCACCAGGACTATGACGCTCATGAGCCTTATGAGCTGAAGGAGGGCTACTATGGGCGAATTCGCCCCTATGTCGGCTGCCACCATTGAGAGCTCGGACATCCCGCCCGGAGTAGAGCTGAAGATCGCGGTCATCAGGTCCAGGCCGAAGAACCTGTTAAGGATGAAGGCGGTAGCAAAGCCCGCCGTCATCAGTATCGTTATTATCACGGCTGCGGGGACGAGAAGGGATTTCAGCTGCTCAAGCGATGTATTCCTCAACCCCAGGCCCAATATCGCGCCTAGGACTACTTGCACCACGGGTTTGGAATATGAAGGAAGGGCACCCAGGTCGAACTTCAGAAGGGCGCCGGCCGCCACTGCCAGCATCGAACCTATCATGGCGCCCGCGGGTATCTTAAGCTTATAGCCCACGAAACCGCCCGCTATGGCAAGTCCCAGGGTCTTGATAACAGGAAGGTACTGCATCTCTGATCCTCCGAAAATCATCTTATGTCCCCATTATTCCACCTTTCGGCCTCCCTGTCACAACCCAGCCGCCGATATGGGCAAAAAGCCGGCATTAGTCGGTTACCGCCAAGGCATGCGAAAGGATAGATCCTGGGCTTTCAGCCTTCATGAGCGCCGCCACGGGGCTTTGTGGCGAAGTAGGGGGGCGAGGGCAAATAAACTGGCGGACGTACGAAATATCGAAGGCGGAGGCTTTGGTTACTGCAGCCTCCGCCTGTCCCGGCTCCGAGGCCTCGGATCAGTCCTCGAAAGCCTCTTTCACGCTCCATACCTTCCATACGTTTCCCACCAGGTCGGGGGAAGGCTTCAATGTCTTCTTGCCGGGCTTCCAGCCTGACGGCGTCGCCTCCGTCCCCTTTGACGCCCTTACATGCTGGAAAGCCTTGACCTGCCTCAGGCTCTCGCTCACGTTCCTGCCCACTGGAGGCGTGAGGACTTCGAATCCCTGGACGTTCCCGTCCGGGTCGATTATGAAGCGGCCCCTGGTGTTGACTCCGCCGTCTTCGTCGTAGATGCCATAAAGCTTGCCTATCTCTCCGCCTGCGTCGGAGAGCATCGGGAACGGGATGTCCCTTCCGATCATCTTTGAAAGCTCGTGGTCGTTCCACATCTTATGGACGAAGTGGCTGTCTACGCTGCAGGAAAGGACCTCTACCCCTAGGCTCTGGAATTCGTCGAATTTCTCGGCAACTGCCGAGACCTCGGTCGCTCAGACGAATGTGAAGTCCCCCGGATAGAAGCAAAGGAGCACCCACTTGCCCCTGTATTCAGAAAGCGTCACGTTTGCGAACTTTCCCTTGTAAAACGCCGTTGCTGTGAAATCTGGCGCCTGTTTCCCTACTTTTATCATATGCTTTATCTCCTCCTTCCCTGCCGGTGCGGATTCTGCTCGATCCGGCACGGGCTGCGGCCTTTTGATCGCCGGCCTCTGGCAGCCCGCCTTGAAATCCTCGGGCATGGGCACACCTCCTCTCCTGCCTTATGGTAATAATTCCTTCTTCTACGCAGAAGCCCCGAACCCTTCCAGAGCCATCGTGAACCCTGCAACTGAATGCTAGCTTCGTTCGTTATCCTATTGTATGAACATTTGCACCTAAAGGGTGTTCATAGGAGGAGAAGGCATTGGAAGAAAACCTTAACGCGCAGCAGCCAGGAAACGGCCCTCAGGCAGGAGTCGGGCCTGCGGAGCCAATCGGCAGGAAAGAGCCTGAGGCGATAATACAGAGGGCTACAAGATATTTCAGGGTGTCCAGCTTAATCTACATACTGGGCGGGGTCCAGGTAGGCATAGGGATACTCCTCGGCGTCGTCATATTCTTCCTCAGCGCGGCAGGTTACAGGGGATACGGGAATTACTACTACAACATGCCGAGGTTCAACGGCTTCTTCGGCGCCCTCTTCGCGGCGGTCTTGGTGTTCCTGGCCCTGTTCACCTCCGGAATCGTGACCATAGGCTTCGGCAAGATGGTCCAGGCCGCAGAGATATACATCCACAGGAGGACCAAGAAGCAGCAATAGGGAAAAGAAGGGGGCCGCAGACTGTGCGGCCCCCTTCGTCATGCATAATGCCCGTTATGACATTATCCTCTTTTCGCCCTCCAGGGAGCGTATCTCCGAAATCTCCTGCGAGACCTCAAGGGTGCCTATGTATCTGCCCTGTTCGTCTCGCACCGCGAAATACCTGATATATATCATCTTGCCGTGCATGTTGATCCAGAAGTCCTCATGCTCCTTTGCGCCTGACTTGAAGTCTTCCAGTATCTTCTCTACGACAGCCATGCTCTTCGGAGGATGGCAGTTCTGCACCAGCCTGCCGATTATGGTGCGGTTCCTGGGGAATATCCTTTCCTTGCCGTTGGAGAAGTAGCGCACCACGTCGTTTTCGTCTATGAACGTTATATCCACAGGCAGGGCGTTCAGCATGAGCTCAAGCTGCTTTGCCTTCAGAATCCCGGTTCCCAGGTTGATAGATGAGCCGACAGGCGCTCCCGCGTAAGCGGCTCCAGGATCCTCGGAGGGCAAACCTACCCTCTCCGGGCTCCATTTCTCGGTTGGCGGCACCAGGCAGTAGCCGAGCTCGTCGCTTTCGCGCTCCACCTTAAGCCAGTCGTCCTCCGACAGCGCATTCGTGATCATCGGATAGAGTATGTTGCGCTCCTTGAATATCATGTCGGAGACCTTCTGGGCGGCGTCGGCCGCGACCCTGGCCGCTTCCGCGCGCTTTCCCATGACCAGGACCTTTGCTCCTTTTATCATTGCCCTGATTTCGTCATGCACGCCCCACATCACCTTTGGAGGGGCCGTGATGCCGGCCTTCTCCAGGAACGGGAAGATGAGGTTCTCCTTCCTTAGGTAGTGCTTGTCTACGTCGGCAAGGCCGTTGAGCGCATCGAGCAGCGCAAAGCCGTTCTCCTCGGACGCCAGCTTCGAGTATGCCGCGATTGCAGGCGCAAGCTTGCCGCTTATCAGGTCCTCGATGGCCTTGTTCTCGGCCTCCAGCTGGTTGAGCGGATGGCCTGGCGTATCTATGGCCTTCGCCGGCAGGTGGATGTCTGCGATAGAGGTTCCTAGCACGGCTGCGTGGACGTCGCACATCCTCTGGATCTCCTCGACAGGCATCCCCTCGGAGACGAGGGTAGCCTCTATGGCCGCAATCTCCTCAGAGCTTACACCCGCGAAGAGCCCGCGGAACTCCCTGATTACCTCCTCTTTGGGCCTTCCTGCGTGAAGGTCCATGATTAGCCTCTTGAGATGATGCTGCCTTGCAGGATCCAACCCCTTTGCCGCTTCGTTGTGTATCATTTCGCTCATTTCCGTTCCTCCTGTTTCATATCCTTAAGATGACTATATCCTACCGATATAGTAGGATATAGCCGCCCGATATTCGGTAACATTTGTTACATGACTTGAGAATACTCCAAATATTACGCTGCCCTTGGGCAGACCCCTACCATTGGTGCGGACCGTCCGCACGTTCGGTTTCCTAGTACTTTACTTTGACCCTGGTAATGTAGATGCCATATCCCCCTCCGGGGCTGAACTCCGGGTCGCCGGAGAACGTCAGGTAGAATTTATCCGCGGTGTAATTCGTGAGGGTATAGGGTCCGTACGTATCCGAGGCGCTGTTGTTGAAAACCACCGTTATCTGATTGCCTTTCTTGGTAAGGACGAGCTGGTTGTCCCCGCTTGTGTCGAGGGTGACCAGAGGCAGGCCGTCGTCCTTCAGCTCACTGTATGCGTAAGGGGTCTTCCGCCAATCGGCGACATGCAGCTCCTCCTTTGAAGAGCAGATAGAGTAGATAGGCATATAGAAAGCATGGTTGAAATCTGCCGGCCAGGTGTCGTCGGTCAGCATGAAAGCCAGATCGCCTATGTGCGAGGAATCCAGTTCAAGGTGGAAATCAACCGTAACCTTGAAATCGCCTGTAAAGTAGATGGGCGTGCGTATCGATGCGGGGTTGATTCCGTCGTCCAGCCTTATTCCGTAGAACATGTTGAAAGCGAAGCTGGCTCCCGGGGGGACCTTCACCCATGCTTCGCTTCCCTCCCCCAGGTCCATTTCCGCTGCGAAATCGTAGGCATATTCCTTGCCGCAGCCTCCTGCCGCAAGGGCTATGCCCAGCACCATGACAATCGCGCAGATCCTTAAGCTTCTCATCTGAATCTCCTTTCACGCCTTCATGCTATTGAATCATTCATCAGATGATTGGAAATACCTGCCATATGCTGAGATAATCGGTAAGAAATAGCAGTCGGACGGCGCTGTATGCAGAAAAGTTGTATATATCAACTCAATATGCAATAATGCTTATATATTTCCCTACGACGAGGTGCGCCATGGACAAGGCCGCGTTTACGGATTATCTGAGGGGCAAGGGACTGGACGAAGAGGCCGCCCAGAAGCAGCTGATAATTGCTGAGCACCTCGACCTGTTGCTTTCCGCCAGGAAGGACTGCAACCTGAGAAGCTGCGGCGCAAAAGCAGCCCGCACCTTGATTGATTCGCTCGCCCAGTCGGGAGAAGACTCCATAGGTAATATATATGCAATATTGAGATATGGGTCCTTCTTCCACAACGATGGCGTCTATGAAGAGGCGTTCAAAGCCCTCGACGGTATTGAGGCCATGGACGGCGTATACCGCCGCCTTGGTGAAGTATTGGGCGAAGAGGAGCGCGACAGGATCTTCTCCCTCATCGGCCCGATCTCCCCCGGCACCGATTTCCCTTACAGGGCAGAGGCGATGAAGACGGTGATGCAGGAATCGCTCAGGCTTATGGATGCGAAGCAGAAGGACAAGTTCTTCAGGGCGAGCTTCAGGGACCTCGATGACGGGCATTATAAAAAGGACGCCGAGCTCTACAGGGCCATGGGCGGCATCGACGGTTACCTGGAAGCCTCAAGGGAGGGCTTCTTGGGAGAACTTCGGTCATGCATGGATGAGGGGCGGCCCTTCTTCGGCCAGCCGGTTACGGAAGATGTGATGGAACTGGTGG
>JAGOKM010000059.1 GCA_017994615.1 Bacillota bacterium
AGTTCTGATGAACTCCAAGGCAGGAAGGCCGGTCCTGATAGGGGCGATTGCGGCGGCGTTGATGCTGGCCGCGTTGCTCCCTTCTTACGCCGCTATACCGGCCCAGATGAGCCCGCCGAGGCTCCTGTCCGACTTCGCAGGGCTCCTGGACGAGGCGGCCGAAGGCAGGATCGAATCCCTGCTCCTGGATTTCCAGGCCCAGACCAGCGCGCAGATAGCCGTAGTCACGGTAAGTTCCATGGACGGCGACTACATAGAGCATTACGCGGTCGAGCTCTTCGAGGCCTGGGGCATCGGGCGGGCCGGAGAGGACGACGGGGTGCTCCTCCTCATAGCCAACGAAGAGCGCAAGGTAAGGATAGAGGTGGGCTACGGCCTGGAGGGCGAGATTACCGACTCCAAGGCAGGGCGCATCCTCGACACTTATTTCCTGCCCTCAATGAGGGACGGCGACGTCGAGGCGGCGATCGTGAAGACCGTGACGGCCATAAGGTCCGAGATAACTGGCGAGCCTCTGGCAGAGGAGGACATACCTGTCGCTGCCAAGGTGATACTAGTGATAGTCGCAATCTTCATAATAATCATGGCTGTGGGCCTGATGAAGGCCGTCAGGAACATCCCGCCCGGACCGGGAACGAAGCCGCCTTTCGGCGGATTCGGGGGGTTCGGAGGCTTCGGCGGAGGCCGGGGCTTCGGGAGCTTCGGCGGTGGCAGGTCGAGCGGCGGTTTCGGAGGCGGCGGCTTCGGCGGCTTCGGGGGCGGCAGGTCCGGCGGAGGCGGCGCCAGCAGAGGCTGGTAAACGACATAGAGAGATAAAAGAAGAGGCCTTCGGGCCTCTTTTCATATCCTCACAAGGGCCTCTTCCTCGCCTTCGAACTGCAGCTGCAGTTTCCCGGCGGAGAGGTCGACAAGCTCTTTCTTCAGCCCTTCGGCTCGCTGCTTAAGGACCGAGAAAGAAAAGCCGACTTCTTCGGCGTACGATACGGTTAGATCATCCAGCCCCTTGCCTGCAAGGTATCCTTCGAGCCTGCTCCACTCGCCGTAACCTGCCTTTGCGGAGAACCTGCTGTATGTCATGATCGTGCCGATCCCGGCGCTTTCTATGGCTTCCTTCGCTGCCCTGCCGTAGGCGCGCACCAGCCCTCCCGTGCCTAAAAGCGTACCGCCGAAGTAGCGGGTGACAACGACGACGCAGTCGGTCAGCCCCTTCGTCGAAATGGCCTCGAGGCAGGGCCTTCCCGATGTGCCTGACGGCTCCCCGTCGTCGTTGCTTCGCTGGACGGACAGGTCCCTTCCAAGGCAGTAGGCATATACGTTGTGGGCCGCGCCCTTCTCGGACCTGCGGATGGATTCTATGTATCCGTTCGCCTCCGCTTCGGACCCCACATGCTTTGCGCGGCCTATGAACTTGCTCTTCCTGTCCTCTACGGAGGAGAAGCCCTCCCCCATGAGCGTGAAGTATCCCCTTTGCGGCATCGTCCCTCCGTCAAATGAGCTATAATACATCTATTATACATCCATACATCACTGATCATTGGAGGGACCCCGATGGCCAAGGACAGGCTATATTACGACGACGCGAGGCTGCTGGAATTCGACGCGAAGGTTGCGTCCTGCGAAGGCCCAAAGAAGGATGAGGCCGGCAGGGACCTCTGGATGGTGAAGCTTTCTCCCAACGCCTTCTACCCGGAATCCGGGGGGCAGCCCTCTGACAGGGGGACAGTGGACGGGAAGCCCGTAATGGACATTGCCGAGGACGATGCTGGAGACGTCGTCGTGATGCTGGGCGAGCAGGTTTCGGGCGATGTGCATTGCGTAATAGACGGCGCGCGGAGGTTCGACCTGATGCAGCAGCATACCGGCCAGCACATCCTGTCCGCCGCCTTCGAGAGGCTGTTCGGCTTCGAGACCGTGGGGTTCCACCTGGGCGAGGAATATTGCACGGTCGACCTCGATACGGAAAGGCTCGAGGAATGGCAGGCGGCCAAGGCCGAGGAGGAGTCCAACAAGGTCGTCTTCTCGGACGTGCCGGTCCTCGCGAGGTTCGTGGACAACGAAAAGCTGGCATCATTCAACCTGAGGAAGATGCCGAAGGTCGATACGGACATTAGGATAGTGACTGTAGAGGGGTTCGACAACTGCCCCTGCGGGGGCACGCACGTGTCCCA
Source organism: Bacillota bacterium (assembly GCA_017994615.1). GTDB lineage: Bacteria > Bacillota > DTU025 > DTU025 > MWDF01 > MWDF01. The sequence goes on from JAGOKM010000059.1 coordinate 2,169, forward strand.
CACTGGGGAGATCGGCCTCATCAAGATAACGAGGATCGACAGGGCAAAGGGCAAGGTGAGGCTGGAGCTGCTGTGCGGAGGAAGGGCCCTTCGGGACTATTCCAGGAAGAACAGGCAGCTATTGAAGGCGGCGTCATCCCTGTCCGTCCATCCGGCGGACCTGGAATCCCAGATTGAAAGGATGCTGGGCCAGGTAAAGGACCTGAAGAAGGCGCTGGCCGACACATCGGCCAGGTTGATGGAATATGACGCGGCGAAGCTCTGGCAGGATGCGGTACCGGAAGGCGGCGTTAAAGTCATCATATATAATGCAGGGGCCGGCAGCATGGATACAGCGAAGCAGTTCGCGTTGAAGCTGGTCTCAAACCCGGGCACCCTCGCCGCGGTAGGGGCGTCGGGCTCTGACAACGCATACCTTGTGGTTGCAAGGTCGCAGGACCTCAAGGTCGACGCAAGCGCAGCCTTCAAGGCTGCCGTGGCGGTCATAGGAGGGAAAGGCGGAGGCAACCCCGCCTTGGCTCAGGGCGGCGGATCCGACGTATCGAAGCTAGACCAGGCGCTTCAAGCAGCAAGAGAGCATTTAAGAACCCAGCTTGTATAGGAAATAAGTGACGGAGGCTCCTGCTTGAAGGCAGGAACCCCCGTTTTCTTTGCTCCTATTTCATCTCCAGAATCGCCTTGGACGCCTCATAAGCCCTGTTCATGTCAGAGGCGAGCATCTCCAGCTGGTCTAATCCGAGCCTCTCATGCTCGTAATCGGAGTAGTTCCCCTCATGGGTTACGAGCTTGTCCTTGTTCCAGACGATGATCCTGTCGGCTACGGAGTCTATGAAGGCCCTATCGTGGCTTGCCGCCAGCAGTGTGCCCGGCCAGGCGACGAGGACTTCGGCCAATGCCCTTGAGGACTCTATGTCCATGTGGTTGGTCGGCTCATCCAGCATCAGCAGGTCAGCTTCCGAGAGCATCAGCCTTGCCAGCGACACCTTCATCCTCTCCCCGCCCGACATCATGCCTACCGGGGTATGCACCATGTCCCCCGCTATCCTCAGCCTTGCGAGCACAGTCCTTATCGATGATTCGCCCCTTTTGGATGCTGCTTTACAGTTGTCGAGGGCTGAGGAGGAATCATCCAGGTCCGCCAGGTCCTGTTCCATGGTGGCGACCCTGACGTTTCTCGAGACGATCCTGTCCCCTTTTTCCTCCATCCTCCTTATGAGGCTGGTCTTGCCACAGCCGTTGGGACCCAGGAGGAACGTCTTTGTTCCGGTAGGCAACTGGAATGAAGCCTTCGAAAGGAGCAGCCTTCCACCAACCTCCAGGTCCATTTCCTGGGCAATTGCCGCAAACCTCGGCAAATCGGCCGACGGGCTGCTGAAAGCCATCGCAAGCTCGCGGTCGGGAACGGGCCTCGGTGCTGCCTTCAGCCTGTTGAGCCTCGAGAGCAGGGCCTTCGCCCTCATGGCCAGCTTCTCAGAGCTCTCGGTGGACTGCGCCTTATGCAGCCTCGCTTCGGAGTTGCCCATCCTGGACGGCACCTTCTTCACCGCCTTGGACGAAGCCATCGCCTCCTGCATCGCCCTTAATATGTGCCGCCTCTGCTTTAAGTATGCGGTGTATTCGTGAGCCGCCCTGTCCTTAATCACTTCCTCTTCGTCGAGCCAGGCGTCGTACCCGCCGGGGAAGTCCACCAGTCTGCCTGCTCTTATCGCGAGTATCCGCCCGCAGACTTCGGACAGCAGCGCCTCGTCGTGGGTGACTATCACGACGGGGCCGTCCCATGCCTTTATCGCTTCCCTGAGAAGGAGGATCCCATCCAGGTCGAGGTTCGTCGTCGGCTCGTCGAGCAGCAGCAGACCGGACCCCTGGGAGAACGCCGAAGCGAGCTTGTATCTGGTCTGCTCCCCGCCGCTGGGATTGACGAGGCCTTCCTTCGCGTCGAAATAGGAGAGCATCTCCGCATTGGGCGCAGCAGATCCTTTAATACCCTGCTTGAAGTAGGATATCCCCATGAAAAGGTCGGCCCTTCCGGGATTTGTCTCTATGAGCCCCGCTATGATGTCGAGCACCGTGCTTTTGCCCGATCCGTTTATGCCGATAAGACCTACCCTCTCACCGTCGTAGACGGCAAGGGAAGGTATATTGATTATCTTCCTCGCTCCGTAGGAGAAATCGATGTTCGTGAGCCTCAAGGCCAGCATGTTATCACCTCTTGCGTTTCCGGGGCATGAAAATGCCCCGGTGAATGGTGAGCATCCCGCCTGTAACGCGGGCGCTCCAGTTCTATCTGCCGGGGTGATTACCTGCGCATATCCTTCGCTGACCTCCGAGATGTTTGGTGATTCGATGATAATACCTAATCTGAACTAGTGCAACCTGACCGGCTTATGCCCTGTATACGAACTCGCCCTCCATGATTGTGCCTGTCACTTTAGCGGTCCTGATCCTGTCCTTGTGGCACGAGAATATATCCTCGTCAATAATGGTTATGTCCGCTATCTTGCCCGTTTCAATGCTGCCCCTGGCCTCGGTCTCGCCGAAGAGCGCCGCAGGGTTCCATGTGTAAGCCCTTACCGCTTCTTCGACCGTAAGCCGCTCCTCGGGATACCAGCCGCGTTCGGGCTTGCCTGCCGCGTCTTTCCTCGTCACCGCGGCATATATCCCGAGCAGGGGGTTAGGGTCGGCGACGGGGGCGTCGGAGCCGAAGAGCAACAGGGAACCGCTCCTATAGAGGCTCTTCGTCGCGTAGGCGAACCTGCACCTTTCTCCCCAGAGCAGGCCGGCCGGGGCGATGTCGCCCTCCATGTGCACCGGCTGCATGGACGACGCAAGGCCCAGGGCGGCGGGCCTGGGCAGGTCCTCCTCGCTCAACAGCTGTACGTGCTCCACCCTGTTTGCAAGGCGCCGGTCCTGGACTCCTGACTTCGAGAAGGCGTCGAGCGTCTGCCTGTTCGCGCCGTCTCCTATCGCGTGCACCGCGACGCCTATGCCGTTGGCGTTCGCCCTCTTGATGAGCTCGGCCATCTCCTCTTGCCCTATGAGGTCGATTCCCCTACCGTCGCTTCCCTCATAGGGGTCCAGCATGAGGGCCGTGCTCGAGCCGAGCGTGCCGTCTTTTATGAGTTTCAGGCCGCCGAACCTGAGATTGGCATCGCTTCCGAAATCCGTCCTCAGCCCCGCTTTTATGAAGGATTCGAGAGTCTCGCGGCCTATGTATGCGACTGTCCTCACGCCGAGGCGCCCGTCCCTTTCCATCTTCGACAGAAGAGACATGTCACCGACCGAATCCATGTTGTGCGCTGAAAGCACCCCTAATGAGTAAAGCCTGCTGAATGCGGCATCGAGGCAAGTCATCTTCCCCACTTCCGACTGCTCCGGTATCCTCTTGTAGGCCATCAGAGCCGCGCCTTCCAGCACGACCCCCGTCGGCTCCCCGTCTTCGCCGACCAGCACCTCGCCGGGCCTCAGCCTCCCGATCTCCGCAAGGCCCCCCAGGGTCCTGATAGCCGAGCTGTTCAGCCACAGGGAGTGGTAATCCCTGCTGAAAAGCGCCACAGGGTTGTGCGGGGATACAGCATCGAGCGGTCCCTTCGTCGGGAACCCCCTGTCCTGGAATTCCTCCTTTGCCCAGCCGATGCCCGTTATCCAGGAGCCGGGCCTGGCCAGCTGCGCCCGTTCGGCCACCCTCGCCGCCGCCTCCTCCGGGCTCCTGCACCCTGCCAGTGACACGGTCGCGAGGCTCTGACCGTACATGAGCAGGTGTATGTGGGAATCGCAGAATGCCGGCACCGCGGCGCCTCCCGCAAGGTCGACGACCTCGAAACCGGAGGCTATGTTCTCTACGTCCTTGAGCTCGCCCACGGCTATGATTCTTCTGCCGGCGATTGCTGCAGCTTCCGCGTAGCCCGCCCCGGGCCTTCCGACGAACACCCTGCCGTTCTTCAACAACATCCTGGCCATGTATACACCTCCGCTGCCCTCTGGTCTACAATATATCTTACAGCATGCAGGTAAAAGGAGAGCCCGATGCCGAGGATTTCCAGGAAGCGCATAGCGGTTGCAATGATGGCCTTCATGGTCCTGTCCCTTAAGGTCCCGGCCCTTGCCCAGTTCGTAGGGCTGGCCAACCAAGCGGCCTCGTACCCGGCTGAGGGGGTGGAGGTAAGGTCCGTTACCGAGCTGACCAAAGACGGCTGGCTGAGATACGCCCTGATAAAGGTGGACACCAAGGCGCAGGGCATCTACGCAGGCCCGTTCAACGCGGATGTATGGATTGACAGGCCCGCGGGGGTCCTGGAGACCCTGAGGTCGAAGGACCTTGTAGCGGCCGTCAACGGGGACTTCTTCGACACCAGCACGGGCATGCCCCTTTCCATGGTCGTCTCCGACGGCGTGCTCATAAGGTCCCCCAGGAAGGACCCCAATTTCTCGACGCTGTGCATCCCGGCCGGGGGATACGGCTACATCATGGATTTCCAATGGTCGGCGAGGCTCGTCAGGCAGGACGGCTCCTTCCTCGAGATCTCTTCGTACAACGAGCTTTCGGTCGGAGGCTCGGACGCCGTGCTCTTCAATGCTCTCAGGAAGGACAGGAGATATCCGCCCAACTCGGCAATAGCGCTAATCTCCGCCAACAGGGTGGCCGCCATCGGGGCCGCCGACGCGTCCGGCAACCCTACATCCTGGGATCTTACCGGCGTCCCCTTCGAGTTCGAGGTGGTGGCCACAGGCAAGAATGCTTCCTTCATTCAGGACCTTAACGTAGGCGAGGGAGTCAGGCTGGAGTTCAACCTCTTCCCGCCGTATCCCATGCAAAGCGCATTTTCCGGGAAGCCAGTGCTCCTGCAAGGCGGCGTGAAGACGCCGAACCTGTCCTCCTATACGAGCATTTCCGGCAACGTCCGGGCCCCCAGGACCATGGCAGGGATAGACAGGTCCGGGATGCTGTATCTAGTCGCAGTGGAAGGCCGCTCCGAAAGCTCGAGGGGGCTGACTCTGGACGAGGCTGCGGACCTTATGCTGAGGCTCGGCTGCACGGATGCCTTGAACCTCGACGGAGGGGGCTCCACCCAGCTTGCGGCGGCGGACGGGGCCGGCAGCTACAGGCTCATAGGCTCCGCCGGGGCTGACAGGAAGGTCAGCTATGCCGTAGGGGTCTCAGCCGAAAAGGCCGTAAGGAAGGCCCCCGCCCCTGCGCTTGTTGCGACCCCTGAATGGGGGGCAAGCTTCCAGATCCCGGCAGAAGGCTCCATGGCGGAGCCAAAGGCCGCATACCTCGTGCTAATCGGCGATATGCCCGTAGTGACGGAGGGGACTGCCCTTTCCCTTCCCGGACTGACCGACATTTACGACATGATGCTCGAAGGGCCCATAAAGGCTGCTGAGGACGGTAGCTTCATCGTCACGGGCCCCGGCCTAATCTCAATACGTGTCTCGTCCCGAGAAGGCAGCTTCGCATACAGGGCCCTTGCGTCAGGGAAGCCCCATGCCGTGCACCTTACCGAACTTTTCATGGGCGAAGACGGGCTTGGCTACATATGCGCCGTCTCGGATTCGTACGGCAGGCAGATCCCCCTGCCAGCTGCCGGGATAAGGGCGGAAGCAGTCGGGCATTACGGCACTGCCGAGGCTCAAGCGGCCCTTTTCCCTATGGAAAGGATCAAAGAGATTGGAAGGATACGGGAGATAGCGTTTTACCGCGGTGGAGAGCGCCTATCATCCTATGCGGTGGACATAGCGGTGCCGGCCGAGGGCGAACTCCTGCCTGAGGTCACCCTCAACGGCATGGACAGTGTATACG
>JAGOKM010000060.1 GCA_017994615.1 Bacillota bacterium
CGTTCATGATGGCAGAAAGAAGCGGCGGGCAGAGCCCTACGAAGGCCCCGAGGGCGAATGCGAATGCGGCTGTCAGCCAGTAGGGGGCCCCGAAATGCATGCCTATGACGAGGGCGACCCAGACCGCGCCGTATGCAGCGACACCTGCCGAGACTATGGCAAGCCTCTTTCTTCCCGTGGCCTTGATGCCGGCGGACAGGATGTTCCCCGCCATTACGCCGAGGCCGATCAATGTAGCCCACAGCCTCGCGGCCCCTATGTTGCCCGGATAGACCTTGTCGCACCAGGCGATGGCCCATAAACCCTGTAGAGTCAGCATCGGGCCCAGGAAAGTCGCCCACATGATCAGTATCGCGGTGAGCGGCTTGTGACGCCTTATGCTCTTCCATGCCAGGGCTATCTTGTGCCCGATTTCATTCAGGTCGATCTTCTTGCCCCTGCCGGCGGCGGCGGTCCTGTCGTATCTGCGTCCTGCGAAAAGGAGCGCGGCCAGTACGAAAGCAGCCGCCCCAAGGGCGGTGAAGGATGCGCCTCTCCCCCATCTGTCCAGCATGTAGCCGAGCGGCGCGACAGAGGCTACGGCGCCGAGGTTGCCCATGAAGAACGTGATGCTTGAGTAGAGCGAGTACCTCCTGTGGTCGAAATGAGCGCTTTGATAGACCAGGGCGCCGGACAGCATGGGGGCAAGGCCGAGGCCCGTGAGGAGCCGCCCTATGGCAAGCATCGACGGAGTCCGGGCCATCCCGAACAGAACGGAGCCGACGCTGCCCAGGACAAGCCCGCCGGCCACCACCTTAGACGGGCCGAACTTGTCGTTCAGCGCCCCTGACAGAGGCTGAACGGCCCCGTAGGCATAGAAGTACAGCGACGAGACGAAGCTGGTAAGGGCTGCGTCCATGCTCCATTCCTTCGCCAGCTGAGGCAGCACTACGGACGCGGACGTCCTGAAGAAGAATGAGATGAGATAAGCAACGATGAGCCCTGAGAAAACTAGGTAATGCGCAGTGTTAACCTTCTGTCCGCCGTTTTGCATGATATCTCCTCGCGGAAGTCACCTACAGGGGTGAGCCGCTTCTTAACGCTCTGATTAGATTATAGTTAAAATATGGTGGGTTTGTCGTGCCAAAGTGCGCCCGGCCGAGGAAAGGAAGGAAAGGCGGGCCCTCAAATCGGTCCCGCCTTTCCTGTAGTGCCCCGTTGAACCTTAATCGCCTGCTATTTGGCGTGCACGTAGCCGTAGAACCAGGCATAGCCCTTGGCTGAATTCACGTAGCTGATCTTCAGCCATTCCTTCGCGGCTACTTTGGCCAGGAGCTTGACCTCAACGTCCTTTCCTGCATCCTGGCCCCATATGAGCTGGGCTACGACTGTGCCGTCCTTCTTCATTATGACCAGCTTGTCCCCCGGCTTCTCGTCGAAGGCGGTGAGGGATCCGACGATGCTGGCCGTGCCCTTGGCCGAGTCCACGACGACGCCCGGCGCTTCGGCGTACGCCACCTCGGGTATCATCGCCTTGCCGACGTATTCGGGCATGCCCTTCATCCTCTCGTCGAACTCCGCTTTCACGGATGCCAGCGCCGCCTCGTCGGTGATTAGCTTAATGGCCAGGGCTGCTAGCACTTTGGAGCCTGTGACCGCCCCTTCGAAGCCGTATACGGAGCACGACTGCGCAGCAGAATCGGTGGAATGTCCCGCCGTGCCGGGCACCCAGGTCGCGACCGTGATGGTGGTCGTTGGCGTCTTCCAGGTCACGTCCCCTATCGGATTCGAACCGAAGCTCTGGCTTCCTGAAGGCTCCTTGAAATCCGCCGTGGGCGCCTTGGCGTAGCCCAGCGCCTTGGCGGCCGCCAGCTCGGCTTCGGTGTACTTGGTCGCGCCTACCGACTTGAACGCGTCCATGGCCATCAGGGCAAGCGTCTTGTTGGGCACCTTGTTGTATATGCCGGAGCTGAAGCCGATCTCAAGTTCCACGCCTGCCATCATTGCCGCCGCCTTGGCTATGTCGTCTATCCTCTTGCGGGCGTATTCCACGTCGGGGTACTTTGGCCCGCGTATGAAGTAGCGGCTTGCCGCCGTCGCCGGCACGATGTTGGGGGCCGCGCCGCCGTCGGTTATGACGTAGTGTATCCTCATCTCCTGGATGAGATGCTCCCTGAGGAAGTTTACGCCGATGTTCATCAGCTCGACAGCGTCAAGGGCGCTCCTGCCCTTCTCGGGGGCCGCCGAGGAGTGGGACGCCAGCCCCTTGAACTTGTACTCGACATGGTCCATCGCCATGGTGCTTCCGTATTCGGAGACGTTCTCGGAACCTGCATGGACGCTGAACAGGACGTCCAGGCCGTCATAGTAGCCCGCCCCGGCCACGACGGGGGCCACGTCCCATATCTCCTCCGCGGGGGTTATGAAAAGCTTGATCGTGCCCTTTAGGTTGAAGGCCTTCATCGTCTCCTTGATGGCGATGGCCGCCGATACGCCTGCTGCCGTATTCAGGTTGTGCCCGCAGCCGGACCCGATGTTGGGCAGCGCGTCGTAGTCCTCGTAAATGCCGACTACGGGCTTTCCGGAGCCGTATGTGGCGACTATCGCGGTGGGGATGTCAGCCGCAGAATGGTCGACCTTGAACCCGTTTTCCATCAGGATGTCGGTGACCTTTACGTACGATTTGTACTCGGCGAGTCCAACCTCGTTGAAGGCGCCCAGCGACGCTGCCACATCGTAGGTAATGTCCTTCTTTTCGGCAGCGAGCTTGACAGCATATTCCTGCACTGGGGTCAGGGCTGCCTCCTCGGCGGCCAGGCTGCCGCCCAGAATGAATCCCATGCTGATGATCAACAGGGCGATGACTGTGAGTTTCGTGAACGTTATAGGATGCTTCATCTCGAACACCTCTTCGGAATTTGTTGAATTGCTATCTATCCTAATTCTTATAATATGCGTTGTCAATAGTATATTTATAATTTTGCCAAGAAGGTGCTTATAGCCTTAGTCCCACATCAATATGATTAATGTACAAGTTGTCGTTGGATTCTGGTTAGCCTCATATATACGTTTTATTGTATATTTTTTCCCGCTCCAGAAGAAAGCGAAGCCGGCCCGAAGGCCGGCATTCCGACATATCCATCCGTCATCTTGCTTGGCTATGGATGTTTCACTTCAGGCTTTCCGTTATCACCCTCGCCGCGTTCTTCCATGCGACCTTCTCTATCGCGCTTGACGGCACGCCCTCTTTAGAAAGCCTTTCGAATATGAGCTCCATCCTCGTCGGATCCGAGACCTCCAGTTCGCCGCTTATGCCGTCGAAGTCCGAACCAAGCGCCGCTACATCTTCGCCTCCCACATTCATCATGTGCTTGAGATGGGCGCATATCATCTCTACCGTCGTCTTCTTCGTTTCGACATCGGGGCCTATGAAGGCAGGTGCGAAGTTGACTCCCATGACCCCGCCTTTGTCGGCGAGGAGCCTTATCATGTCATCGGTGAGGTTCCTCATGTGCGGGCATATCGCCCGGCAGTTGGAGTGAGAGGCGACGAATGGCCTCTCGGCCGCCCGCGCCACGTCGTAGAAGCCCGCATCCGAAAGGTGGGACACGTCGACAAGCATGCCTATCCCGTTCATATGCCTCACGGCCTCGACGCCGAACGGTTTCAACCCCTTGGCCATGTAGTCGTCGTTCTTGTAATTGGGCCAACCTAAGCTGTTCTCGTGGTTCCAGGTGAGGGTTATGAGCCTCACCCCCATCTCGTAGTACTTGTCGATGTTCGCCAAGTCGCCCAGCACGCTGCGCCCGTCTTCTATGGCCAGGAAGGCCGACATCCTGCCCGCCTTCTCGTTTGCCAGCATTTCCGGTGCGTTCCGCGCAAGGGCGATGATGCCCTCGTGCTTCTCCAGGTTCTCCTTCAATGTCCTTGTGAGGCGGCTTATGTAGTCCTCGTCGGAGATTTCCTTGTAGTCGCCGCCCCATTGCCTCATGTCCGGCGACAGCATCCAAATGGCGAAGAACTGCGCCATCTGGCCTGCCTCCTTCATCCTCCTGAAGTCCACCATCCCGTCCGTCTCATAAAGCCCTTCCTTGCCGGAAAGGTACGTATTCATCAGGGTGTCGCAGTGCAGGTCGATGAACTTCATGCTATTTTCCCCTTTTCTTTTGCTTGGGCTCGCCGGCTACAGTATTTCCGGTATTTCGATGAGGCTGTCGAAGCAGTAGTCCGCCCTTGGGTCGGACCCCCTGTGGACGAGCACCGTCTTCATGCCGGCCGCTTTGCCGCCTTCTATGTCGGCGACAGGATTGTCGCCGACCATGAAGCAGGCTTGGGGATGTCCGGCCAGCCCTTTTGCATAGTCGAAGATGCCCTGGTTCGGCTTCTCAAACCCGACCAGCGACGAGGTGATGACGCCCGAGAAGAGGCCCCTTAACCCCAGCTCTGCGACTACCTGCTCCAGCTCAGGGAAATTGTTCGAAAGCACATAGTTGCCGTAGCCTTTGTCCATTGCCGCCCTAAGGGCCGCCTCGGCGTCAGGGTAAACCGGATATCTCTTCACGTCCAGTATCTCCGCCCTAATATCCGAGCTGATGCGGTCCAGGAGCACGCCTGAGAAGCCCAGGCCACGGAGCAACGCCCTGAAGTGCCCGTCCATCATTTCCCACCACTTGTCCCCGGTCATTTCGCGGTAGTCCTTGTCGGGCTCGTCCCAGCTGAAGCCGCCACGCATGAGGGGCCGCACCTGCTCGAGAGTAATTGTACTGTCCGGGACATGATTCAGTATGGCTTCGAGGAAGGAATTGCTCCAAGGGGAGGTCGCCCTAACCAAAGTCCCGTAGAAGTCCCAGAACACTGCCTTCTTCATGCTTCCACCTCGCAGATACCGGACCGTCTTTGAGAACAATATCAGGATATCAGCAAACTGGGGCCTTGCGCCACGCCGGGGACCATCCTTTACTGCGGATGACGGATCTCGTCCTCCTCTTCAAAAAGATCCTCGCAGCCTTTCATGTGCTGCGAGGATCAGAAAGCATATCCTTTTGACGGTGATTGCCTGCCTCATCCCAGGTTGCCTGGCATTCCTGCTATGAACTCCCTGATCTCGTCCCTCACGCGCCTGTAATGCACAAGCTCCTCTTCTAGGGACTTGGCGCCTTTGGCAAGTTGTGGCGGGTCGTCGAAGCCCATGTGGATCCTCTTCACCTTGCCCGGGAAGAACGGGCAGTTCTCGTTGGCATGTCCGCACAGCGTAATCACATAGTCGAACTCCATGGTAGGCAGTTCGCCGACGAGCTTGGATTTATGGGATGAGATGTCGACCCCCGCTTCCTTCATCACCATGACGGCCCTTGAGTTCAGGCCATGCTTCTTTATACCTGCGGAATATGGCTCGATAATGTCGCCTTTTAAGGCCCTCGCCCAGCCTTCGGCCATCTGGCTGCGGCACGAGTTGCCGGTGCAGAGGAAAAGGACCTTTATCTTATCTCCGTTCAATCCTTGCATCAGGATGCCGGCTTGAGGCCGAGCCTCTCGAGCACCTTCGTAGCCGCCTGCACGCTGCTTCTCATGAGGCTCTGCTTGCACTGGCCGGCGATGTGCGGGGTCATTATGCAGTTGGGCAGCTCGAAGAGCTTGGAATCCATCGGTATGGGCTCCTTCTCGAAGACGTCGAGCCCGGCCCCTGCGAGGTGTCCATCCTTTATCGCCTCATAAAGGGCGTCTTCGTCGATGAGCCCTCCTCTGGACACGTTGATGAGGAATGCTCCCTTCTTCATCTTGTACAGGCGTTCCTTATTGAACATATGATATGTTTCCGGAGTCCTCGGAGTGTTAAGGGAGATGAAGTCGCACATAGGGAGCATCTCGTCTACGCTTACGTACTTTATCCCGAGCTTCTCGGCGAATTCGAAGTCCTTCGAGCGGTTGTTCGCCACTACGTCCATGCCAAGCGCCTTGGCCTTGGTCGCCAGCGCCTTCCCGATTGCGCCCAGTCCGATAATCCCGAGCTTCTTGCCCGCGAGGTCCTCGCCTATGAACATCTTCCAGTGCCCGTCCCGCAGTACCCTCTCGGATTCGTTGATCCTCCTGTTGAGGGCCAGCATGAAGCCCAACGCCACTTCGGCCACCGAATCGGCGTTTACCCCGGGCAGGTTGGTAACGTAAATGCCTTTCTCCTTGGCGTATGCAAGGTCGATAAGGTCGAGGCCTATTCCGTGCATTACGACGATCTTGAGCTTGTCTGCAGCATCGAGTGCTGCTTTGTCCACCACGTCGTTCTGAACGATGACTGCATCCATCCCCTTGATGATGGTCGCCAGGTCGCCCGGTTTGAGCGGCAGGTTGAACGGGCTCCTTATGACCTCGCACCCTGCGTCTTCAAGCATCTTGACCGGCTCGTCCGAGAACATCCCGAACGCCTTCGCGGTTAACAGAACCTTGAACTTCTTCTCCATCATTCCACCCGCTTTGCTTAGATTGTCAATGACGATTATATCCTCTTATGGCCTGTACAGGACATCTCCGGTTATCGAGGCGAGGTCCGGGCAGCCAGTTAGCATCATCGCCTTCTCGAGGCCCGACGCATATTCTTTGAGCTGCAGGGCGACCGCCTCCGCCCCGCCGCCCGCCCCTGCTATGGCCAACGGCCTTCCGACCATGACAACGTCCGCGCCCAGGGCCAGCATCTTGAGCACGTCGACCCCGCTTCTGACTCCGCCGTCGACTATGATGGCGATCTTGCCCTTCACTTCCTTGGCTATCGCAGGAAGCGCGTCGGCTGTCCCCGGAGTGTGGTCGACAGACCTGCCGCCGTGGTTGGAGACGACGACCCCCGCGCAGCCAGCTTCGACGGCTGTCCTCGCCTCGTCGGGCGTCATGATGCCTTTCAGGACCACCTTCATGCCCGATTCCCTTACGATCTCCTTAATCTTCTCTTTCCCTTTGGGCTCCACCTTCTGCCCTGTGAGCGCCATATTGACCAGGGCCGCCGCGTCCACGTCTATCCCGACGACGGTGCATCCGGCCTCCCTGCACCATGCCATGCGCTTCAATATCTCGGGGTTCATCCTCGGCTTGATCACTGGGATGCAGTGTCCCCCGGCCTTCCTTGCGGAAGCCAGCGTTGCCTCCAATACCTCGGCGTCGCCGCCGTCCCCGCCCATGGATATCGTGCCCGCGGCCTTGGCTCCCAGTATCATGGCGTCAGCCAGGTCCTGTTCGGCGAGGGTCCCCATGCGGTTCACCCTTGTGCCCGCAATCGCCGCCCCGATGATGGGCATTGAAAGGTCGATGCCGAGGAGGTTGGCCTTTATTTCGGGCTGGCCTGCGTCGTGGAGGACCCTGAGGTTTATGCTGATCCTTGCAAGCGACCTGTAGTTGTTCATGAAGCCCGTGCCCGTGCCTGCCCCGCCGTAGCCGGGCACCTGGCCCGCGCAGGCAACCCCGTCGCAGTACCTGCACACCTTGCAGACGTCCTTCAGCACCTCGGCCGCCCTGCCCCTTGCCTCTTTAAGGTCCATCGCGTTCAACCTCCCGTTTATCTGCAATCAGTCCTGATAGTCGGTCCCCGCCGCTTTATATCCAATCCAAGCCCAGCTCCGCAAGCTTGTCCTGTCCAGGCAGGCCGGTCTTCTCGTCCCAGCCCATGATGCGGAAGTACTGCTCCCTTGCCTTGAAGTACGCTTCCCTGTCCACCTTGTCCCCCTCGGTGGTCCCCCCGACCAGGGGCTCGAACTCCCTTTCGGGAAGCGCGTCGTCCTCTATGGTGAAGCCTTCCCTTGCGTTGAAGGCCCTGAACATGTTGATCCTCCGCTCGCCTATGAGCATCAGCTCCCAGAGCGTAGCATCCCAGCCGGTGCAAAGGTTGAGCAGCTCCACGACGTCGTTGGGGCAGAAGATGAGGTTCACCCCGAAGCAGAACATGCAAAGGTCGAGGCTGTCCAGCGC
>JAGOKM010000061.1 GCA_017994615.1 Bacillota bacterium
CTCCTTGGCCGCCGGCCTCCTGTCAGTCCCCAGGATCCTCCTCACAGGGAGCCAGCCCTTGACTACGCCCTCCGCCGCGACTATGAGGATTATTACGCCCTGCATGATGCCTATGGTCTCCTTGGGGACCCCTGCTAGCATCTGCATCGTCTGGGACCCCCTCTGCAGTATCCCGAACAGAAGGGCTGCAGGCAGCACGCCGAGAGGGTGGCTCTTGCCTACCAGCGCTATGGCTATCCCGTCGAAGCCGTAACCCTGGAAAGCGAAGAGGTCCAGGAACTTGAACTGTATGCCCATCACCTGCACCGAGCCCGCCAGGCCCGCTATTGCGCCAGATATGAACATGGCGGCAACTATGTTGGTCTGCACGCTTATTCCGCCGTACCGCGCAGCTTCGGGGTTGAATCCCACGGCCCTTATCTGATAGCCGATGGTCGTCTTGAAGAGCAGGTAATAAACCAGGAAAGCCGCAGCTATGGCAATAACAATCCCCATGTTCACCCTGATCGGGCTCCCTTCGCCGAAGAAGCGCCACAGCTTCGCCGTGGAGAGAATCTCACGGCTGTAGGGGCTCGTTATGGCAGGGTCCTTTATAGGTCCGTTGACCAGGTAGTGCGACAGGTACAGCGCCACGTAGTTCATCATTATGCTGTTTACGACCTCGTGGATGCCGAACCTGGCCTTCAAGAAGCCCGGCACCGAGGCCCAGATGGCCCCGAAGGCCATGCCGCTTAGCATGGTAAGCGGCAGATGTATCACCGTCGGCAGCCCGAGGTCCATGGCACCTACGATAGATGCGCCGATGAGGCCCATTATGTACTGGCCCTCTACGCCTATGTTGAAGAGCCCGCACCTGAATCCTACGGCGATGGCAAGCCCTGTGAAGATGAGGGGAGTGGTGTAGACTATAGTCTCGCTCACATACTCCAGCTTGCCGAAGCAACCCAGTATGAGAGCCTTGTAGCCTTCGAACGGGTTCACGCCCGTAAGCGCCATCAGGACGCCGCCCAGCACTATGCCGATCAGGACGGCTGTCAAAGGCACTATGAGCTCCTTGAGGGCCGAATTCTTGCCCTTGTCTGCCATCACATCACCCCCTTGGACGCCTGCGGTACGGAACCTGCCATCATGAGGCCCAGTTTCTCTTCCGTGGCCTCCTCAATGGGCATTATGCCCATTATCCTGCCCTCATACATAACCGCAATCCTGTCGGACAGCGCCATTATCTCGTCGAGCTCAAGAGAAACGAGCAGGACCGCCTTGCCTGCGTCCCTTTCGGCCACCAGCTTCCTGTGGATGTACTCGATTGCGCCCACGTCAAGCCCCCTGGTCGGCTGGGCCACTATTATGAGCGAAGGCGTCCTCGACAGCTCCCTGGCAAGGATGGCCTTCT
The DNA here is from genome assembly GCA_017994615.1 of Bacillota bacterium. Lineage (GTDB taxonomy): Bacteria > Bacillota > DTU025 > DTU025 > MWDF01 > MWDF01. Next base: position 1,394 of record JAGOKM010000061.1, read on the forward strand.
GCTGGTTCCCGCCTGAAAGCGAACCTGCTGCCGTGTCCTCGTCGGGTGTCCTCACGTCGAACTCGGATATCAGCTTCCTGGCATGGGACTTGATCACGTCCCATTTCAGGTTTATGCCGCTGCTGAAGGGCTTCTTGTTGAAATTCTGCAGCACCATGTTCTCGGCTACCGTGAAGTCCAGAACCAGGCCGTGCTTCTGCCTGTCCTCCGGCACATGCACGATGCCCGCCTCGTAGCACTTCCTCGGAGGCAGGTTGGTTATGTCCTTGCCGTTCAGGGTGACTTTGCCAGAAGCCAGCTTCCTCATGCCGGTTATGCACTGCACAAGCTCGGTCTGGCCGTTGCCGTCGACCCCGCAGATGCCGAGTATCTCGCCCTCTTTTACGTCGAAGCTTACCCCCCTGAGCGCCGGAAGCCCGCGGTCGTTCTCCGCAGTCAGGTTCTCGACCCTGAAAGCCTCCTTGCCTGGCTTAGCCTTCGATTTCTGGACTACGAGCTCGACTTCCCTTCCTACCATCATGTTGGCCAGCTGGCTTGCGGTGGTCTTGGAGGTCTCAACTGACCCTATGATCTTCCCGTGGTTTATGACCGTGACCCGGTCCGAGATCTCAAGGACCTCCTTCAGCTTGTGGGAAATGAATATGATGGATTTCCCGTCGGCGATGAGCTTTCGCATTATCACGAACAGCTCTTTCGTCTCCTGGGGCGTAAGCACCGCCGTAGGCTCGTCCAGTATCAGCACCTCGGCCCCTCTGTGCAGCGCCTTCAGAATCTCCACCCTCTGCTGCATGCCCACCGAGATGTCCAGAATCCTCGCGTCCGGGTCGATTGCAAGGCCGAAGTTGTGGGATATTTCGAGAAGCTCGGCTTTCGCCCTCTTCTGGTCAATAAGGAAGCCTGCTTTGACCGGTTCGTTGCCGAGCACGAGGTTCTCCGCGACAGTAAGGGGCTTAATGAGCATGAAATGCTGGTGCACCATGCCTATTCCCTTCTTGAGGGTATCTGCCGGTCCGCTTACGACAAGGGGCCTGCCCTTGTAGAGGATCTCCCCCTTGTCCTGCTTGTAAAGCCCGTAAAGTATCTTCATGAGGGTTGATTTCCCCGCCCCGTTCTCTCCCAGCAGGCAGTGTATCTCACCCTTCTTGAGTTCGAAGTCCACGTCCGAGTTCGCCAGTATGCCAGGGAAAGCCTTGGTTATCCCCCTCATCTGGAGGATGGGCTGCCCGTTCGGCTCGGTTGCTGCGCTGTATGACATGTTATCCCTCCGTATGGGAAAACCGGGCGCCAAGCCCACGGCCTGGCACCCGGCCCTGATAAAGCACGCCCTTGCGAGCCATGCCCGTTAATAGCACCAGGTTACTTCGTTGGGATCCTGTCCGCCTCTTTCATCCCGTCCGGAACTACCTTCTGCCCTGTTATGATCATGCTGGCCCAGGCGTTGGCCTTGGCGATCGCGCCGGCCGATGCGTTCTTGCTGGTCGTGGGGGCCATGCCTACGCCGTTCTCCTTGAGGCCGAGGGTTGTGACTCCCGCCTTGAACTTGCCGTCTATGAACGACTTGGTCCCCTCGAACACGCCGTTGTCGACGCGCTTGATCATCGAGGAGAGGGCCCACTTCGGCGAGAGCTCGAACTGGTCGGAGTCAACGCCGATCACCCATACGTTCTTGGTCTCGTTGGCTGCCTCGAACATGCCGATGCCGGTTCCGCCGGAGGCGTGATAGAGCACGTCTGCCTTCTGCCTTATCATCGATACGGCGATCGCCTTGCCTGCGGCCGGGTCATTGAACGATCCCGCATAGTTGCGCAGGATCTTGATGTCCTTGTCGACTGCCTGAACGCCAGCCTTGAAACCGGCCTCGAAACGCCATATGACGGGGAACTCCATGCCACCGATGAAGCCTACTACCTTGGACTTGGTGGTCATCGCGGCGAGCACGCCCATGAGGAAGCTGCCTTCGTTTTCCTTGTACATCACGGACAACACGTTCGGATGGGTCTTGTACCATGCATCGTCCCATGAGTTGTCTATGATGCCGAACTTGGTGTTGGGATACTGTACGGATACCTTGTCGATGGCGTCGGCCATCAGGAACCCGATCGCCCATACCATGTCGTAGCCTTCCTTGGCGAAGGATGCTAGGTTGGGCTCATAGTCCGAAGGGGTGCGGGATTCTGCGTACTTGATCTTGGCTCCGAGTTCCTTGCCTACCCTCTGGAGTCCGAGATACGCCGAGTCGTTGAACGACTTGTCGCCCAGTCCGCCGATGTCGAATACGATTGCGATCTTGTACTCCTTCGAGAACGAAGGAATAGCAACGATGGCCAGGAGCAGCGCCGCAGTGATTGCCATAGTGATAGCACGCTTCATTGAGGACATAACCTCCATTCGATGGTGCTCCGCAGTGCGGAGGTCACCTTTTTCTATGCATCCGAGCGGATGCGTCCTTTTGCAAGCGGTTCCGCCCGATGCATGTTTCCAATGACCATTATAATTAAATCGGACCGATATGTGCTACTTCATATTGCAAGTTTCTGTTTTTGTGACGATTCCGGCAGCGTTTTTGATTGTATTATAAATAGAACATGCCCAATGGGGTATATTCCCTGCTTAGATGCTTGTTGCCGTACATTCTGCCAAGCAATGCAAATTGCATATTTCGATTGGTAGGGATAAAATTATGTGTGTACATGTATTCTGTATACATGGAAAAACCAGGAGGTGCGAAAGATGGCTCAGAGTACTTACGAACAGGTCATTGCCAGGCTTAAGCTTGCCAAGGAAGTCCTCAACCTCGATGAGGGGACCTACTCGATCCTTTGCGAGCCTGAAAGGGCGCTGGAAGTCAACATCCCTGTTAAGATGGATGATGGCAGCATCAAGGTGTTCAAGGGTTTCAGGGTCCAGCACAATACATCAAGGGGGCCTGCCAAAGGCGGCATCCGTTATCACGTTGACGTTAACTATGACGAGGTCAAGTCCCTGGCGGCATGGATGTCCTTCAAGTGTGGAGTCATCGACATACCTTACGGCGGCGGCAAGGGAGGCATCTGCGTAGATGTCAACAAACTCTCCGAGGGCGAACTCGAGCGCCTCACCCGCGGCTATACTGCTAAGATCGCACCCATAATCGGGCCCATGAAGGACGTGCCGGCGCCGGACGTCAACACAAGCGGCAAGATCATGGCCTGGATAGTGGACACTTACTCTGCCCTGAAGGGCGAGTTCACCCCCGGCGTAGTCACCGGTAAGCCCCTGACGCTGAACGGATCCCTCGGAAGGAACGCGGCCACAGGGCGCGGAGTGTCGATCGCCACCCGCGAGCTGTTGAAGAGGGTCGGCCTCGATCCCAAGAAGGTCACGGCTTCTGTACAGGGCTTCGGCAACGTCGGAGGGATCGGCGCAATCATGCTGCATAACCTCGGCGTGAAGGTGGTCGCCATAAGCGACGTCTCAGGCAACTACTACAACCCCAACGGCATCAACGTGGAAGCGGCCTTCGAGTACGCCGGCAAGCACCCCAGGAAGCTCGTCGAAGGATACACAGAGCCCGGCTTCGTCAAGCTTGACGACCCTAAGGGCGTTCTCTACGTGGACTGCGACCTGCTCGTCCCCGCAGCCCTGGAAAACCAGATCACAGCCGAGAACGCGGGTAGGATCAAGGCGAAGTACATCGTCGAAGGGGCAAACGGCCCGATAACCGCCGAAGCAGACGAGGTCCTCAACCAGGCCGGCAAGATAATCGTGCCGGACATCCTGGCCAACGCAGGCGGGGTCACGGTATCCTACTTCGAATGGGTGCAGAACCTCTACGGCTATTACTGGACGGAGAAGGAAGTAAACGACAGGCTCGACGAGAAGATGAGCACAGCTTTCAACTCCTGCTGGGACTTCGCAAAGGAGAAGAAGGTCACGATGAGAATCGCCGCCTACTGCCTCGCAATCAAGAGGATAGTGGACGCCATGCAGGCAAGGGGTATATTCCTGTAATCGCCTGCCGAAAATCGAGCAAAGAATCGGAAGGTGCCCGGTGCGGGCACCTTCTTCTATACCGCCTCGGCCCCCAGGTCGTAGACCGAAGCGCCCGTAATCTTCACTTTTATCACTGAGCCAGGCTTCAATGACGCATCCCCGACCAGGATGTGGCCGTCCTCCTCCGGCGCTTCTGCGTATGACCTTGCATTCACCAGAAGCTCCGATTCCTCCGACGGGCCGTCGACGATCACATCGGTAACCTGCCCCACCCTAGATTCGTTGAACTCCAGGCTGATTTCGGCCAGAAGCTCCATCGCCCTTTTCTCCCTGTCCAGCTTCTCCTCCTCAGGGACCTGCCCCGGCATTGAGGCGGCAGGCGTCCCCTCCTCGGCGCTGAAGCGGAACACCCCTGCCCTCTGTGGCCTTACTTCCCTGATGAAGTCGAGCAGCTCGGAGAACTCCCTCTCCGTCTCGCCCGGGAACCCGACCATGAAAGTCGACCTTACTGCCATACATGGATTCGCCTTCCTCAGCTTCTCCACTACCGATATGATCTTCTCCGGCCCTCCGCTCCTGTTCATCGCCGAAAGCACGCCTGCCGACCCGTGCTGCATCGGAAGGTCTATATAAGGCACGAGCTTGCCTCCCAGCCCGTCGGCGTAAAGGCCTGCGAGCTCGTCGTCCACCCTGTCTGGATATGCGTACATGAGCCTCAGCCACATAAGCCCGCCTATCCCCGAGAGCCTCCTTAAAAGCTCGGATATCATGGGCTTGCCGTACAGGTCGGCCCCGTACACGGTGGTGTCCTGGGCTATAACGACAAGCTCCTTTACGCCCGAGGACACCAGCCCGCCCGCCTCAGCAAGCACCTCCTCCAGGGGCTTGCTCGCATGCGCGCCCCTTATGTCCGGGATCATGCAGTATGAGCACCTGTTGTCGCAGCCGTCCGAGACCTTGAGGTATGCGAAGTGCCCGTCGTTGGTGAGCACCCTCCTGCCTCCCCTGCCAAGGTAGCCCTTCCCCTCGAACATCGATACCCTTTGCCCTCCGACTGCCTTCCTTACGAGCTCCGCCACCTTGTTGTAGGCGCCGGGGGAGATAATACCGTCGATTTCGGGCATCTCCGATGCAAGGTCGCTTCCGAACCTGTTGGGAAGGCACCCTGCGACGAGCACTGCCTTTACTTTTCCCTGCTGCTTGTCAGCTGCGCATTCTAGTATGACATCTATTGCCTCTTCGCATGCGCTTTCCAGGAAACTGCACGTATTCACGATGACCGCGTCCGCCCGCTCGCCCTCAGGCGATATCTCGAGCCCTGAGTCAACCAGGTTGCCGAGCATGTATTCGCTGTCGACCCTGTTCTTGGCGCAGCCTAATGAAATCAACCTTACCTTCAAATCCCCGTACCACCCTGCAATTGATGTCCGCCCTGGATCGAACCCGGGGCTGCCTTCCGCCTTGCGGCCTATGCCATTGCATCCTGAGACAGCATAATCTGCATCTCCAGCCTGGACCTTTCACGCTTCAGGCCCATGCCCCTGACGAGCCTTTCGTTCTCCCCGCCCTCCGGCACCGTCGTGAAGACGGCAGGAAGGAAGCGCGCCGTCGGGACCTGCAGTATCAGCTCCGCCGCCGACTGCACGCTTGTGCCGTAAGGCATCGCGAAATCGAGTATCCAGCAGAGGGACCTCGTCGAATAGACCAGGTAGCCGCAAGGCTTTCCATCCTTCGACGCGATGAGGCAAATCACGTTCTCGCCTAGGTTCACTATGCTGGCAGGTTCGTTCTCCCAAAGGGGCGCCATGTCGGTATGCCAGGAGGTGGCGAACAAGTCCTTCGCCTTTCGGTATTCGAACGTGAGCACGGAGGTAGGTTTCGCCCTGACCAGACCCTCCCAGTGACCGATGCGCCGGACTTCCGCAAAGCCCAGGGACCTGTAGAGGGAAAGGGCTGCCACGTTGTTTTCGAACACATGGAGGCTCACTTTCCTGCAACCTGCGGTCCTGGCCCTTACAAGGCCCCACTGCATCAACCTCCTGCCGTAACCCTTCCCCCTGAATTCAGGATCGACAGCCAACGATGCTATGTATCCCCGGTTCGGGTCCCTCAATGCGGTCAGGATGACGCCCACGGGTCGCGACCTTTCGTAAAGCAGCGCCGACGACCTCGGGCTCACATCCAGCCAGGAGGAGACCCTCCTTAGCCCCTGGGGCCCGTGCATCAGCACCGACGGTTCGGTGTCCTGCCAGCACCTGTCGAAGGTTGAGGCCACTTCCGCGTCATCTATGTCCGTAAGCTGCACTATCCTAACGCCTTCCATGAGAACCTCCGTCTTCTTTGAAAGGCTTCCTTACAAGCGGCCGTTCGGCCTTCTGCGCTGATTCTGGCTTCACAAGGCAGCCCGGACCGTACCCTATGAGGTCCTGCCTTCCCAGCCTGAGGAGCGCCTGCCGCACCATCCTGCGGTTCTGCGGCATGGACCATTGCAGGAG
>JAGOKM010000062.1 GCA_017994615.1 Bacillota bacterium
CCCTAGAGATACTGGACAGGGACCCGGAGAGGCTCACCGAGATAAAGGGCTTCGGGGAGAAGATGGCATCGAAGATCGCAAAGGGCCTTCAGGAGCACAAGGCCGTCGAGAAGATAATGGTGTTCCTCAGGGGCCACGGGGCTACGCAATCCGACGCCATTAAGATCTACAAGGCATACGGCGACAGGGCCATTTCCGCCATAAAGGAGAACCCCTACAGGCTGGCTGCGGAGATAAGGGGGATTGGGTTCAAGAAGGCGGACGCCATAGCATACGAGCTCGGCTTCAAGGCGAACCACCCGTACAGGGTGATGTCCGGCGTATCCCATTTCCTGATGGCGGATTCAGAGGAGGGGCACTGCTACTCGGACCTTGAGGAGTTCTCCATAAGGGTGGCAGCTCAGCTGGGCGTGGAGGAAAACGAGGTAAGGAAGGCCGCGGCCGGCATGGACGGGGGCGAGGTGGTGCTGGAAGACGGGCACAGGCTGTTCTGGGCGCCGCTCTGGCACGGCGAGAAGGGCGTGGCAAAGCTGATATCCAAGATTGCGGACACTGGCATGTGGAGGCTAGAAGAGCCGAAGGACGAAGAGATCGAAGAGGTGCAGGCCCAGTCCGGCGTCGAGCTCGCGTCCGCCCAGATAAAGGCAGTCAAGGCGGCCATGTCCAACGGGGTGAGCATCCTCACAGGCGGCCCTGGCACCGGCAAGACTACAACTATCAGGACGATGATAGCCCTCTTCGAGAAGAAGGGAAAGAAGGTGCTGCTTGCCGCGCCAACAGGAAGGGCCGCCAAACGCATGAGCGAAGCCACGGGCAAGCCCGCAATGACTATACACAGGCTGCTGGAGTTCCAGCCCAGGGACGACGGCTGGAGGTTCGAAAGGGACGAGGACAATCCGCTGAAGTGCGACGCCCTCATCATAGACGAGGTGTCCATGGTTGACGTCATGCTGATGTACAGCCTGCTCAAGGCGGTGAAGCCCGGAACCAGGCTCGTGCTCGTCGGCGACGTCGACCAGCTCCCCTCGGTCGGCCCCGGCAACGTGCTCAAGGACCTGATCCAGTCGAGGGCGATCGCCACGACCCAGCTCACAGAGATATTCAGGCAGGAGGCCTTAAGCAGCATAGTCACCAACGCCCACAGGATAAACGAGGGCGAGTTCCCCGAGCTCTGGGGCAAGGAGGACTTCCGCTTCGTCAAGAAGGAGGACCCTGCGGAAGCCGCCGGGGCTGTGATGGACCTGGCCTGCCGCGTACTGCCCTATAAGCTGGGTTTGGACCCGGTGACGCAGATCCAGGTCCTGTCGCCGATGAGGAAAGGGGCGGCAGGCGTCGAGAACCTCAACCTCATGATAAGGGAGAAGCTCAATCCGCCACGGCCGGACAGGCCGGAGCTCAAGTTCGGCTGCTTAAGCTTCAGGCGCGGCGACAAGGTCATGCAGACGAGCAACAACTACGAGAAGCTGGTCTGGAACGGCGACATGGGGATAGTCACCTACGCCGACGTCGAGGAAGGGGAGCTTACGGTGGCCTTCCCAGAACCCGAAGGGGACAGGTCGGTGACATACTCCCAGCAGGAGCTGGACCAGTTGGAGCTGGCATTCTGCATCTCGATACATAAAAGCCAGGGCAGCGAATACCCGGCGGTCGTGATGCCGATCACCACGTCACATTACATGATGCTCAGGCGCAACCTCCTGTACACGGGCATAACGAGGGCGAAGTCTTACGTCGCCATAGTGGGCACCATGAAGGCGCTTGGCATAGCCATCAGGAACGCAAGCGTAGCCGAGCGGAGGACATGGCTTGCCAAAAGGCTCTCCGAAGGTGACCCGCAGTAGCGATAAAAGGGCTAATATGCAGGTAATATGGCAGGAAACGGAGAACACGGCACACTGAGGTGGTAGCCGTGTTCTTCTTCGTATGCCATTTGGAAAGCCCGACAAGCCCATATCCAAGGCTCGTCTGCTCACCCTGCCCGGAATACGACTTGGAGCTGGCGCGCGAGTCTGAGGACGCAATAATGCGCGTCATATCCCCGCCGTTAAGGCTCCCCCAGGCCCACAGGGCCGTCGGGGACGCCGTCAACTCGGGGAAGCTAAGCCTTGCCGATGCCTTCAGGTCGGTATCCCGGAGCGTAAAGGCCTACGGAGGCGGCGCGAGGATGCCTTGCCGCCCTGTCGAGGTTCCGGCATCGGGCGGCATTGACATGGAAGCCCCCGCAAAGGCAGGGAAGGAGCTGGCATCAAGGGTCAAAGGAAGGCTGTTGAGGATGCAGGAGGCAGCATACGGCCCGATGGCCTCGGAGCCGTCCCTCATTTCCATGGCCGCGCAATATGCCTCGGCCAGGCTGGGCATGCGGATCGCCCCGGGGATAACGTACCGCGGCTACGGCGGCAGGGCCTGTTCCAGATGCGGCGCAACCACCGGGTTCTACCTTGGGGACTGCCCGTCATGCGGTTCTGATTCATGCCTTGTCTGCGCCGAGTGCGAGCCCATGGGAGCCATGAGGGAATGCGAGCCGGTCTACAGCCTGGAAGCCGGGCCCGTCATTCCAGACCTCCGCAAGAGGCACGCGGCGGTGCTCAAATATCCGCTTACGCCGGCTCAGGAGAGGGCGTCGTCGTTCGTCAGGGGATGGTACAGGGAGAACACTGCAACAGAGGCCCTCATCTGGGCCGTTTGCGGGGCAGGCAAGACGGAGGTCAGCTTCTCAGCCATGGAAGAGGCGCTGAACCGCGGGGGCAGGGTCATGTACGCGGCCCCCAGGAGGGACGTGGTGGCGGAGATCGGGGAGAGGATAACGGCCTCGTTCCCCGGCAGTACTTGCTCCTCCTTCTACGGTGGCAGCCCGGCGAAAAGCAGGTCCCTCACCGACATCACTGTAGCCACCACTCATCAGGCCCTCAGGTTCTACAGATGCTTCGACCTTACGGTATTAGACGAGGTGGACGCCTTCCCCTACCAGGGATCAAGGATGCTGGAACACGCCGTAAGGTCGGCGAGGAGACAGGGCGGCAAGACCCTTTTCATGTCGGCCACGCCTTCAAGGGGCCTTATGGAGGCGGCAAGGAGAGGCGACGTGCCGGTCGCAAGGATACCCGCAAGGCACCACGGCCATCCCCTGCCTGTGCCCGAGGTGTTGGAGCTGGGTGCGGCATCAGACGCGCTTCTCGGCGGCGCAGAGCCGGCGGTGCCTGAAGAGCTCGCCTCGGCGGTATGCGAAAGCCTCGATGAAGGCCATGCGCACTTCGTCTTCGTGCCCAGGAAGGCGGCCGCCGAAGCAGTGGCGAAGGCCCTGGCGAGGTCCCTTGAAAGCAGGGGCAGAGCGGGCGCGAAAGTCGGATGGTCGCATTCCTCGGATCCGGGGCGCGAAGCAAAGAGAAAGTCCTTCGCGACAGGGGACATGGACGTGCTGGTCTGCACTTCGATAATGGAAAGGGGGGTCACCGTCCCCGGCTGCGATGTCACTGTGCTCGGCTCGGACAAGGAGGCCGTATTCGACTACAGGGCGCTGGTGCAGATGGCCGGAAGGGCCGGAAGGCAGCAGGCAAGGCCCACAGGCCGAGTCCTTTTCCTCTGCGGAAGGGCGAACGGCGAGATGAAGGAGGCTTTGGGGATTATCCGCGAAATGAACGAGGAGGCTGCCAGAAACGGCTTCCTCAGGGGGGAGAGGGGCGTATGAGATGGAGCGCAGCCTTCCGTAAGGCGGCAGGGCTTGTCCGGGGCGCATTCGCGGACACGGTGAAGGACTGCCCCGGATGCGGACAGGAGCTGAAGGGCCTGCCGCCGGCGGCGGAGATATGCCGCGGCTGCGCCGACCTGCTGGCGGACGGGATCTCTTGCTACAGGCTGCCCATGCCGGAAGGGCCCGGCATCCCTACGGGCCTCTATGCCGTCTGCGCGGCTCCCGATGCCAAAGTCGGCGGCCTTGCATCAAGGCTTATGGCATCGGGGAAGGCGTCCATGAGGGTCCTTGCTACGGCATACGCCCATGCCGTCCCCTTAGGGGAATACATGCTGACCGATTCTACATACATCAGCCGCGAGGATAATGGAGGCACGGGGGGCCCGTCAAGGGCGTTCGCAAGGGCTGTGGCATCCGCGTTCGCCACGGAGTACGGCGGCCCCGTCCGCAAGCAGCCTCCAGGTTGGCAGGAAGGTTCGCTCGCCAGGTTTTCCCAAGGCGCTGCGCAGAGGAAGGCAAGGACATCCTGTCCTGTGGTAGTGATGGATGAATCCGACTCGGGGGAGCTTCCATGCATTGCGGCCTTGCTCGCCCGGGCGGGCGCTGAGCGCATCGTGGCAGTGATGGCGCCGATGCGCCGCGAGAGGTGAAAGGCCCCTGAGATTAGGGTATAATTATTAAGTATCCTGATCGGGCGGGGGAAACATGAACACTGCGATACTGGTCGTAATCTCGCTTGCCGTTGTCCTTGCTCTCATAAGGCTCAAAGTGCCTAACGGAATTGCCATGGCAGCTGGCGGCATCGTGGTCATACTGGCATCGGGGATGGGCCTGGGCGGCATACTAAGGACCGTCGGTACCACGCTGGGTTCGGCGCAGACCCAGAGCGTGCTTGCGACCATGCTGCTTGTCATCGTGCTCGAGCAGCTGATGACCAACTTCGGGCTCACCGACAGGCTGGTGGCCTCCCTAGGAAGGCTGATTCCCGACAAGAGGGTCCACATGGTGCTCCTGCCTGCCTTCATGGGGCTTCTTCCTTCAGCAGGGGGCGCGCTCCTGTCGTGCCCTATGGTGGACAGGGCCTCCGACGGCTCCGAGGCGAGCCCCGAGAAGAAGGCCTTCGCCAACTTCTGGTTCCGCCACATAATGGAGTTCATCGCCCCGGTATATACGGCGATAATAATACTTGCGCAGATAACCAAGCTTCCCATGGCGTCGCTTCTAAGGGCGATGCTTCCCATGGCCTTGGTCGCCACTGCAGTCGGGATCCCCGTCGCATTCAGGGGGACCAGGAAGCCCGCACCCAGGCCTTCGGACGGGGACGGGAAGAAGAGGGACGCGCTCCGCGGGTTGGTGCTGTCGGTGCTGCCGTTGGCCGCGGTGCTCATAATGGTCATAACCTTCGGCCTTTCCCCGATAGTAGCCCTCATTCCCGTCATACTGGCCTTGATTGCCATCTACAGGCCGAAGCCTCCCGACTACAGGAAGATGGCGGCGAACGTGTTCAACCCGGCGATGATCGGGATGATTATAGGGCTCATGTTCTACAAGGACGCCCTCACGGGCTCGGGCGGCATAGAGGCCCTGGGGAGCACCTTCTCCGGCTTCGGCCTCTCGATGCCCCTCCTGGCTCTGCTGCTGCCGTTTGCGGTCGGTTTCCTGACCGGCATGTCGTCGGTCACTATGGCGCTCGTCATGCCTATACTGATCTCCATGTACGGCATCGAGGCGATAACGCCGCAGCTGGCAGCGCTGTCCTACACCGGCTGCAACATGGGCATGAACCTTACTCCCACGCATCTGTGCCTGGTGCTCACGGTCGACTACTTCAAAGTCGACCTAATCAAGGTCATAGGCCTTCTGCTCCTGCCGGCCATGGCCGTGATGGCCGCAGCCCTTCTGATCCTGGCATGAAAAGCTTCGAATAGAGGTGGATGTAGGATGTCTGACTGGCATTCGATGGACAGGGAAGCGCTTCTGCGCGAGCTTTCCACGTCCCGGGAGACGGGCTTGACGGAGGAGGAAGCCGATTCCAGGGCGCAGAAATACGGCCCGAACGCACTGGCCGAGGCGAAGCGCAAAGGCACCCTGCAGAGGTTCCTGGACCAGTTCAGGGGCTTCCTTGTGATACTGCTCATCGTGGCGGCCGTGGTATCGGCGGCGTTCAGGGAGTTCGGCGACGCGATAGCGATCCTCGTGATAGTGGCCATCAACGCCGTGCTGGGCGTCGTCCAGGAGAACAAGGCAGAAAACGCCCTCGAGGCGTTGAAGCGCATGACCAACCCCAAGGCAAGGGCGCTTAGGAGCGGCAGGGTATCGGTGGTGGACGCGTCCGCGCTCGTCCCAGGGGACGTCGTGCTCCTGGAGGCGGGGGACCTCATACCCGCCGACATAAGGATAATCGAAAGCGCGTCACTGAAAATCGAGGAGGCGGCGATCACCGGCGAATCCATCCCTGCCGAGAAGGACGCCTCAGCCGTCCTCGGCAAGGACGCAGGCCTCGGCGACAGGGTCAACATGGCCTACATGGGCACAACTGTGGTCTACGGCAGGGGCAGGGGTGTGGTAGTACAGACGGGCATGTCCACCCAGGTTGGGCGCATAGCAGGCATGCTGCAGCAGCAGGAGGACGAGAAGACGCCGCTGCAGGTGGCGACCGACAAGCTGGGCAAAGTGCTCGGCATAGCTGCCGTGGCAATAAGCCTCCTGGTCTTCGCAGCCGGGCTTATAAGGGGCGAGGAGCCGCTCGACATGTTCATGACCGCGGTGAGCCTTGCAGTGGCCGCCATCCCTGAGGGCCTGACCGCCATCTTCACCATAATCCTTGCCCTCGGCGTGCAGCGCATGGCCAGGCACAACGCCATCATCAGGAGGCTGCCGGCGGTCGAGACGCTAGGGAGCGCCAATGTCATATGCTCCGACAAGACAGGGACGCTCACGACAAACAGGATGACCGTCAAGAAGCTGAGGCTCTCGCACGGCTGGGTAGATGTCACAGGCGACGGCTATTCCCCCGAAGGGGACTTCAGGGTGGGAGGCAACGTCTACCATTTCGCCGACGACGGGGAGTTCATCGAGCTAATGAGGTGCGCGGCCCTCTGCAACGACGCCACCTTCGAGAAGGGGGCTGACGGGGGCTTCTCCATGGTGGGCGACCCCACCGAAGGATGCCTGCTGGTGGCGGCATCCAAGGCCGGCATCTGGAAGTCTTCCCTGCAGAAGCAGATGCCGAGGGTGGCTGAGGTTCCCTTCGATTCAGTGCGCAAGAGGATGAGCACATTGAACTCCCTCCCCGGCGGCGGGATAAGGATCTACACCAAAGGGGCCCCGGACGAGGTCCTCAAGATATGCGGGAAAGCCCTTACCGACGACGGCGTGATCGAAATGGACGGACCCAACTACTCCCGCAACGTAGAATCCAACGACGCCATGGCTGAGTCCGGCATGAGGGTGCTCGCCTTCGCGTACAAGGACGTCGGTTCGCTTCCGGCCAAGGTAGACGAGGCGATAGAATCGGGCATGACCTTCATAGGATTGGCCGGCATGCAGGACCCGGCGAGGCCCGAGACGGCTCCCGCGGTGGAATCCTGCCACAGGGCGGGCATCATACCCGTGATGATAACGGGCGACCACAAATCCACGGCGGTCGCAATCGCCCGACAGGTTGGCATAGCGGACCAGGATTCGCTGGCCCTTACGGGCTCCGAGCTGGACCGGTACTCGGAAGCCGAGCTGCTCTCGTCGGTTGAGAGGGTCAGGGTGTATGCCAGGGTGTCGCCAGAACACAAGGTGAGGATAGTGGACGCCTGGAAGTCCAAGGGCTACATAGTGGCCATGACCGGCGACGGGGTCAACGACGCCCCGGCCTTGAAGAAGGCAGACATCGGAGTCGCAATGGGGATAACGGGGACGGACGTGTCCAAGGGCGCGGCGGACATGATACTCACAGACGACAACTTCGCGACCATAGTCAGGGCCATAGAAGAGGGAAGGACGATATTCGACAACATCAAGAAGTCGGTGCAGTACCTTGTAAGGTGCAACATCGGGGAGATCGTGCTCATCTTCGCTTCGATCGTGGCCGGGCTCACCAGGCCTCTTCTTCCCATACAGAA
>JAGOKM010000063.1 GCA_017994615.1 Bacillota bacterium
TCGGCTCAAGGCTCGGGGACGTAGGAAACGCTGTGCAGAAGGCGGTCGAAGCCGCAGGGTTCGCGGTCGTCAGGGATTTCGTGGGGCACGGGATAGGCAGGAACATGCATGAGGTCCCGGACGTCCCGAACTACGGCGCGAAAGGCACTGGCATGAAGCTAGCCAACGGCATGACCCTTGCGATCGAGCCGATGGTTAACCAGTTCTCGCACAGGGTGAAGATGGAAGAGGACGGCTGGACTGTCAGGACCGAGGACGGAGGGCTGTCGGCACACTTCGAGCATACCGTGGCGATAACTGATGAAGGAACTTTTCTGCTGACCGTGTTATAATATTAGATTGGATGGTGCTTGAGCAGTTGTCTGAATGTGATGAGTTTAAGCTAGGACAGCTGGTTATTTCCAAGATGGGAAGGGACAGGGGGCGCCTGTGCGTGGTCGTTAGGCGGCTGGACGACTGCGCTGTGCTCATAGCCGACGGGCGGACCCACATGTTCTCAAGGCCCAAGAGGAAGAACGTTAAGCACCTGATAAAGCTGAACAACGTCGACGAGTCCCTTGCGGACAGGCTCGGCAGAGGTTCGGAAGTGACCGACAGGGAGATAGCGGAAGTGCTGGACGGTTACAGGGCGAAGGACGGAAAGGGGGCTAAGACCCTAGCATGAGCAAAGAGGATTATATCGAAGCTGAGGGCACGGTGGTTGAGCCGTTACCCAACGCCATGTTCAGGGTACAGCTGAGCAACGGACACACTGTCCTTGCGCACGTATCCGGCAAGATGAGGATGAAGTTCATAAAGATCCTGTCAGGAGACAAGGTGCTGTTGGAGCTATCTCCGTACGACCTTACCAGGGGCAGGATAGTATGGAGATACAAGTAAGCTCTAAGACAGAGCTATTCCGACAGGGGGCCTTGGATATGAAAGTTAAGCCTTCGGTTAAGAAGATCTGCGACAAGTGCAAGATCATCCGCAGGGACGGGGTAGTGCACGTGATATGCGAAAACCCCAAGCATAAGCAGAGACAGGGATAATTACGAAAATATGACAGAAAGTATCGGAGGTGTTCCGGAGCATGGCGCGTATCGCGGGCGTTGACCTCCCAAGGGACAAGAGAGTTGAAGTCGCCCTTTGCTATCTATATGGCATAGGCCTCAGCACTTCCCAGGAGATATTGGCCAAAGTGAACGTGAATCCCGACACAAGGGTGAAGGATCTTACAGAGGACGAAGTGACGAAGCTTCGTGAGACGATCGACAAGGGCTATCCCGTAGAGGGCGACCTCAGAAGGGAAGAGGCCCAGAACATCAAGAGGCTGATAGAGATAGGAAGCTACCGCGGGCTGAGGCATCGCAGGGGCTTGCCTACCAGGGGTCAGCGCACCAAGACTAATGCACGTACACGCAAAGGTCCCAAGAAGACCGTCGGCGGACGCGGCAAGAAGGCCTAAGGAGGGTTAAGGGATGGCAGCCAAGAAGCAGGCAAGGACGAAGAGGCGCGAGCGCAAGAACGTCGAATCGGGCGTAGCCCACATCAAGTCGACGTTCAACAACACGCTCGTGACCATCACTGACCCGCAGGGGAACCTGATATCGTGGTCCTCGTCGGGAGCCCAGGGATTCAGGGGCTCAAGGAAGGGCACCCCGTTCGCGGCGCAGCAGGCAGCCGAGGTAGCGGCGAAAGCGGCTATGGAGCATGGCATGAAGAGCATCGAGGTCCTGGTCAAGGGACCCGGAGGAGGAAGGGAAGCCGCCGTCAGGTCGCTGCAGGCCACCGGACTCGAAGTGAACATGATCAAAGACGTAACGCCCATACCGCACAACGGGTGCAGGCCGCCCAAGCGCAGGCGCGTGTAAAAGTAATATGGAGGTGCCGAAATGGCAAGGATGACGGATTCAGTTTGCAGCCAGTGCCGCCGCGAGAGAGTCAAGCTCTACCTCAAAGGCGACCGCTGCTATTCATCTAAATGCGCACTCACCCGCAGGAGCAAGAGGTTCGCCCCGGGTCAGCACGGCGAAAGGCAGAGGAAGCTGTCCGAATACGGCGTGCAGCTGCGTGAGAAGCAGAAGCTCCGCAGGATCTACGGCATGATGGAGGCGCAGTTCAGGAACACGTTCGAGAAGGCCGAGAGGATGAAGGGCATCACGGGCGAGACCCTGCTGTCCCTGCTCGAGATGAGGCTCGACAACGTGGTCTACAGGCTCGGCTTCGCAAAGTCGAGGCCGCAGGCGAGGCAGCTTGTCACCCACGGACACATCTCGGTAAACGGCAACAAGGTGGACATCCCGTCATACCTCGTCAGCGTGAATGACGTAGTGGCCGTCCGCGAGAACTCCAAGGATGCCAAGTACTTCAAGGACGGACTGGGCCTCACCCAGAGGTCCATGCCCGGCTGGCTGACAGTGGACCTGGACAACCTGACCGGCACGGTGACTGCGGCGCCCAGCAGGGAAATGATAGACACGGACGTGAAGGAGCACCTAATCGTCGAGTTCTACTCAAGGTGATGACGACCGCCGGCTTCACATGCGGCCGGATGGCCGCAAGGCTGTAGGAATAGGAGGGTGCTTGTTTAATGTTGGAAACGATAAAGCCCAGGATAGAGTGGGTTGAAGAGAAAGAGGACTACGGCAGGCTGGTGGCCGAGCCGCTCGAGCGCGGCTACGGTGTGACGCTGGGCAACTCGCTCAGGCGCATACTGCTATCATCGCTGCCCGGCGCAGCCATAACCTCTGTAAGGATCGAGGGGGTCCTGCACGAATTCTCCACGATGCCGTACGTCAGGGAGGATGTAACAGACATCGTCCTGAACCTCAAGGACCTTCTCATCAGGATGAACACAGACGGCCCCGTGACTTTGAGGCTCATCGTGGAGAACAGGACGGACTCCGAGCTTGTAGTCACCGCAGGCCACATAGAGGGCACCGTCGATGTCGACGTGCTGAACCCCGACCTTAAGATCTGCACCCTCGAGCCGGGCACGGACGGCAACGTACCGAGCATCGTCGCCGAGATCACCGTGGACAAGGGCAGGGGTTACGTGCAAGCCGAGAAGAACAAGAAGGTCGACCATACGATAGGCGTGATACCCGTAGACTCGATCTTCACGCCGGTGCAGAAGGTCAACTACACCGTCGAAAACTCGAGGGTAGGCGACATAACCGACTACGACAAGCTGACCCTTGAAGTGTGGACCCACGGCAAGGAATCTCCCAAGGAAGCGGTGAACAAGGCCGCCGCCATACTAAGAGAGCAGCTCAAGCTCTTCATCGCCGAAGAGGGGAAAGTCGAGGAGTCGGGCAACCACCTGGAAGGCAAGGACGAGGAGCACCAGAAGGTCCTCGAGACCCCCATCGACGAGCTGGAGCTCTCGGTAAGGGCATACAACTGCCTGAAGAGGGCGAACATCTCGAGCCTGGGCGAGCTTACGCGCAAATCAGAAGAGGACCTAATGAAGGTAAGGAACTGCGGAAGGAAGACCCTTGACGAGCTCATGAAGAAGCTCGAGGAGAAGGGCCTGTCCCTGAGGCAGAACGTAGAGTAAGTAAGGAGGAGACTCAATTGAGGCAAGGAAAGCTTGGCCGCGACGTCGGCGCCCGCCGCGCTCTTTTAAGGAGCCTGGTCACCAACCTTTTCCTTTATAACCGCATAGAGACCACGGAGGCGAAAGCGAAGGCCATGAGGCCGGTAGCCGAGCGCCTAATCACCAAGGCGAAGAAGGGTGACCTTCACAACACGAGACTGGCTGCGGCCTATCTTACCAGCCCCGATGCGTTGAAGAAGCTCTTCACCGAGATCGGCCCCAAGTTCGCCGAAAGGCCGGGCGGATATACGAGGATACTCAAAACAGACGTCAGAAGGGGCGACGCCGCTCCGATGGCGTTCATAGAGCTGGTCGACTTCGCGCCCGTAGCGGTCGGCAAGGACGAAAAGAAGGCGAAGAAGGCGGCGGCCCCCAAGAAGACGGCCCCCAAGAAGGCGGCTGTTAAGGCCAACCCCGCCGTTAAGAAGGCGGAAGCCCCGAAGAAAACGGCCATAAAGAAGACCGGCGCTAAGGTGCCGGCAGCCAAGAAGGCTCCGGTATCGGGAGAGAAATAGGCTCTGAAGTGTTTTCTTGTCCTGTTTGGACCGGGCGACTGGGGAATAAGAAGGTGAAAGTGCGCTTCTGCGAAGATAGGCGCACTTTTTACACATGGGGTGCAGTCATTTGGAGCCTGTCATAAGCATCAGGGGCCTCAGATATACTTACGACGAGGGCAGCCCCGACGAGGTCGAAGCCCTCTCGGGCATAGACATGGACGTATATCCCGGGCAGTTCGTAGCCGTGATAGGAAGGAACGGGTCCGGCAAATCGACTCTAGCCAAGGCGATGAACGCCATCATCGTCCCTGACGAGGGCAAGGTCGTCGTAAACGGCCTAGACACGTCGGACGAAAGGCACCTCTGGGATGTAAGGCGCATAGTGGGGATGGTCTTCCAGAACCCGGACAACCAGCTTGTCGCCACAACGGTCGAGGAGGACGTGGCCTTCGGCCCCGAGAACATAGGAGTCCCATCGGAAGAGATAGCATCGAGGGTGCACGAGGCCTTGAGGCTCACCGGCATGGAGGGGTTCAAGGACTTCCCGCCCCACATGCTCTCAGGCGGGCAGAAGCAGAGGGTCGCCATAGCAGGCGTCATTGCGATGCGGCCCAGGTGCATAGTGCTGGACGAATCGACGGCCATGCTCGATCCTGTGGGGCGCAGGGAGGTGCTGGAGGCATCCTTGAGGCTTGCCCGCGAGGAGGGCATAGCCATCGTCCTGATAACCCACTTCATGGAGGAGGCCATGGTGGCAGACGCCGTCTATATAATGGACGACGGGAAGATAGTAGCCGGCGGGGCGCCATCCGAGATATTCTACAAGGTCAGGGGGCTGGAAGCCCTGGGCCTGGACGAGCCGCAGATTGTGGAACTTGCCAAGACGCTGAAGGAAAAGGGCTTTCCCATTAGAGAAGGCATGCTGTCCATGGAGGAGATGGCAGACGCCATATCAGGCGCCTTGGCGCACGGTGCCGCATCGAAGGGGGCAGGCATGCCATGATGATTGAGATCAGGGGCGTGAGCTTTACTTACAACGCCGGCAGCCCGCTTGCGCGCAAGGTCTTGGACGGGGCGGACCTTTCGATAGGCAAGGGCGAGTTCGTAGGCATAATCGGAAGGACGGGGTCAGGGAAGTCGACCCTTGTGCAGCACATGAACGGACTCCTGAAGCCGGATTCGGGGACTGTCATGGTAGACGGGGTCGATATTTGGTCCAAAGGCGCAAAGCTCCAGGACGTGAGGAAGAAGGTCGGCCTGGTTTTCCAATACCCCGAGCATCAGCTGTTCGACGAGACTGTGGCCGGAGACGTGGCTTTCGGGCCGAGGAACATGGGATTGGACGAGCATGAGGTCCACGAGCGCGTAAAAGACGCCATGGACATAGTAAACCTGGACTTTGAAGCGATCAAGGACAGGTCCCCATTCGAGCTTTCCGGAGGACAGAAGAGGCGCGTGGCCATGGCTGGGGTTCTGGCCATGAAGCCGGAGGTCGTCATACTGGACGAACCGGCTGCTGGGATGGACCCCGCCGGCAGGGACGAGATACTTGGGGAGATTGACAGGATGCACGACAAGGGCGGTTTCACGGTGGTCCTGGTGTCCCACAGCATGGAGGACGTGGCAAAGCACGCGCAGCGGCTAATCGTCATGGACGCTGGGAAAGTCGTGCTGGAAGGAAGCCCCAGGCAGGTCTTCTCTGAAGAACAGAGGCTGTTGGGCATGGGCCTGGGGGTGCCGCAGACCGTCAGGATGTACAACATGCTCAGGAACAGGGGAGTTCTCCTGCCCGAGATGCCCCTGACCGTAGGGCAGCTGGCAGGGATGATAATGGAAATCGCCCGGGCAGGGACGAAGGATGAGGGGGTGGCGGGCAGGTGAAGATGTCCAGCCTGGCGATAGGCCAGTACATACCCGGGACCTCGGCCCTGCACCGCATGGACCCTCGGACGAAGATACTGACCATGACCGCTGTAGTCACATGCCTGTTCCTGATAAAGTCGGCCTGGGGCTATGCTGCCATGGCTGCCCTCCTTGTCGCCGGCATAATGGTCTCCCGGGTCGGGCTCAGGTTCATCATAAGGTCCATGAGGTCCCTGCTCGTCATAATGGCATTCACATTCGTCCTGCACATGTTCATGACCGAGGGCACGGGAATCTTCAGGGTCGGGCCGCTCATCGCCACCTATGAGGGCGCAAGGCAGGGAGCCCTGATGGTTATAAGGCTGATCCTCCTGGTCGTAGTAACCTCCCTAGTTACCCTGACGACATCCCCGCTTACGCTTACAGACGGCCTTGAGAAGCTCCTCAAGCCGCTTTCCGCCATCGGTTTCCCCTCCCACGAGCTCGCTATGATGATGACAATCGCCCTGCGTTTCATACCCACACTGGTAGAGGAGACGGACAAGATCATGAAGGCGCAGATGGCAAGGGGCGCCGATTTCAGCAGCGGGAACCTGGTCAAAAGGGCCAAGGCCATGCTGCCGGTTCTAATCCCGCTGTTCGTATCTGCTTTCAGGAGGGCTGACGACCTTGCCCTCGCCATGGAGGCAAGATGCTACAGGGGAGGCAAAGGCAGGACCAGGCTGCGCAAGCTTTCCTTCGGCAGCGTTGACCTGCTCTCTCTTCCTGTGATCGCCTTCTCGATCCTGGTCGCGGTGCTGGCATGAGCAACATCTACCTGAAAGTCCAGTACGACGGCAGATACTACTTCGGCTTCCAGCGCCAGGTGGGCTTCCTGACCGTGCAGGAGGTCCTCGAGAAGGCGGTTTTGGAGCTTACGGGAGAGGAAAGCCCAGTTACCGGCTCCGGAAGGACCGACGCTGGCGTGCATGCGCTGGGCCAGGTGGTCAACTTCAGGACATCGTCGAGCATACCGCCCGACAGGTGGATGTTTGCAATCAACACGAAGCTGCCCAAGGACATCAGGGCCGTATCATCAGGCCTCGTGCCGGACGGGTTCAGCTCCCGTTTCGACGCCGTATCCAAGACTTATAGGTACCTTATCCTGCCAGGAAGCGACATGGATGCCCTCATGGGCGGCTATGCTTGGGTTATGAGGGGCGAACCCAGCGTCGAGAGGATGAGGCAGGCGGCTTGCGTCCTCAGGGGCACGCACGACTTCAGCGCATTCAGGTCGGCCGGATCCTCCGAGACGGGCCCTGTGAGGAACCTTTGGGGGCTGGAGGTAGAAGAGGGCAGGATAGAGCACCTGGGCTGCCGGTACATTTCGATAACGGCAAGCGCGGACGGCTTCCTGTACAAGATGGTTAGGAACATCACAGGGGCGCTCGTCGAGGCGGCGGCTATGGGAGAAAACGCTGCGGATTATGTTGCGGACCTGCTTGAAAGAAGGGACAGGGCTCTTGCCCCGCCGCCTGCTCCGGCATCGGGCCTTTACCTAGTCAAGGTCACATATCCAGAAATATATAATATATAAGTATATATGGATAACTGAATATAATGAGCCGTATGTAAAGGCCCGGGCTTTATGCTCCGGGCCTTTCTCATCGCCGTTGTGATGTTTACTTCGTAGGCGCGACATACTGGCTCCAGCCACGGATGTCGCTGGTGCCGAAGTTGTACTTGAACAGCTGCTCGATCCACGTCGCAGGATAGCCCTTGCTGACGACCCTGCCGTTTTCGGTCACAAATCCCATGTCGTACTTCCAGACGAGGTAGTCCAGTGTCTGCCATACGGCTTCGCGGAAGGT
>JAGOKM010000064.1 GCA_017994615.1 Bacillota bacterium
CCTCTTTTTGATTTCGGCCTCGTCGTTGGTCGTATAGGCCCCCAGCATCAGGTTCTCCTTCACGCTCAACTTGCCGAATACGTGCCTTCCCTCCGGCACGTGGACGAGCCCGAGCTTTACTATCTCGTAGGCCGGCATCTTCTCTATCCTCTTGCCCCTGAACTCCACCGTCCCGGACGTGGCCTTGATGAGCCCCGATACAAGCCTCGCTATGGTCGACTTGCCAGTGCCGTTCGATCCCACTATGGTGACTATCTCCCCCTCGTCGATGTGGAAGGATACGTCCACCAGGGCAGGGATCCCGTCGTAACCCGCACTACAATTTGCAACTTTGAGCATATTTGTCTCCCAGATAAGCCGAGATCACCCTCGCGTCCTTCGAAATCTCCGCCGGGGTGCCTTCGGCGATCTTGACTCCGGTGTCCAGCACCATAACCCTGTCGGCTATGGGCATTATGGCCTCCATTACGTGCTCTACCACTATGAGCGCAAGGCCGTCGTTCCTGAGCTGCTTTATCATCGCAGTGGAATCCTGTATCTCGGTGGGCGTAAGGCCGGCCATCGATTCGTCCAGCATGAGGACTTCGGGGTCGGTTGCAAGGCACATGGCGACTTCTAGGCGCTTCTTCTCCGGTAGCGTAAGGTTCTTCGCCTTGACCTGCGCCCTTTTTGCCATGCCGACCTTCTCCAGGGTCTCCGCCGCCTTCTTCCTGGCCGCCGCGGTGCGGCTGTGCCTCAGGTACGCCCCCACCTGGACGTTCTCCAGGACGCTCATGCCCTGCAGGATCTGCACGACCTGGAACGTCCTTGCGATGCCCAGCGAGCATATGTTGTTCGGGCTCCAACCCGTTATGTCCTTGCCGTCGTAGAGCACCTTCCCCGCCTCTGGCCTGTAGAAGCCGGAAAGGCATGAGAACAGCGTCGTCTTGCCCGCCCCGTTGGGTCCTATGAGCCCTAATATCTCCCCGCTCTTAACGGAGAACGTAACGTCGTTCACCGCGGTAAGGCCTCCGAAACGCTTGGTGAGGTTAGTTACGACGAGTTCGTGCGTCGTCATGCCGCGACCCTCCCTTCGCGCCTGGCTTTGAGCCTGCGACCTACCTTGGCGGCTATCCCTGTGAGCCCATCCGGTTCATATACGCACATGAGGACTATGAAGGCGCCGTAGATCATGAGGTCTATGCCCGTGCCGCCTGATCCCAGCCATGCCCTTGTGAGCTCTGATATCGGCATGAGGATGACCGAGCCGATTATCGGCCCTACTATGTTGCCCGACCCTCCGAAGACGGCGATGAGGGCTATTGTGACCGAGACCGTATGGTCGAACATGTAGGACGGCTCGGCATAGAGTATGTACTGCGCCAGTATCGTCCCGCACATGCCGGTTATGCCGGCGCTGATTGCGATGGCTATGAGCTTGTACAGCGTCTTGTTGACCCCAAGGCCGGTCGCCACTTCCTCGTTCTCCCTTATGGCCTTGAAGTAGAAGCCCATCTTGGACCTCTCCATGAAGTAGATGAACGCGACCACAAGCACTAGCATCGCCAGCACGATGTAGTAATATCCCAGCTTGGAGGAATGGAACTGGAAGTTCCAGAAACCCTCCTTGGTCATCGGGACTATGATCCCCGTAGCCCCGCCTACCTGGGGCCAGTTCTCGAACACGACTTTTATCATCTGCGCCAGCGCTATCGTGCCTATTGCGAAATACCTTCCCTTGAGCCTCGAGAAAGGCAGGCCGATTATCGTGGCGAAAAGCGCCGTCCCGAGCCCTGCAGCCAGGAACCCTATCCAAGGGTTGACTTTGTACTGGACGAAGAGCACGGTGGAGATGTATGCCCCCAGGCCGAAGAACGCCGCCTGGCCCACCGACACCATTCCCGCATAGCCTGCCATTATGTTCCATGCCTGGGACATGACGGCGTAGAGCACCACGATCACCAGCACGTGCTGCTGGAACCTCGCCTTGAGGACCAGAGGGGCCACAATGGCCAGAGCCAGGGCCAGAAACGGCAGCAAGCCTACCAACTTCCTGTTCTGCATCAGTCAGCCCCCCATCCCATGAGCCCTTTGGGCCTCACGATTACGATCAGCACGTATGCGAGGAATATGAGGGCGTATTTGTACTCGGGGCCTACGTAGAAGCCGCCGAGCGTCTCGATTATCCCGATGAGTATGGCCCCGATGAGCGCGCCCTCGGTGCTGCCGAACCCTCCAAGGGCGACTGCTACCAGCGCCACAAGCCCGAACATCGTGCCGACGTCGGGGAAGATGTAGTAGAAGCTTGCCAGCAGGGCCCCTGCGGCCCCTGCGCAGGCCAGGCCTATGCCGAACGCTATGCCGTTGAGCTTCTCTAGGTTGATGCCCATCAGCGATGCCGCGGCCCGGTCTATGGAGATGGCCTGGATCGCCAGGCCCGTCTTCGTCCTTCTGAGGAACCAGTAGACCAGCGCGGCGACTATGAGGCTTCCTATGCTTGCGACCAGCTTGGGAAGCTCTATGAAAATCGGTCCCAGCATGAACGTGCCCTTGGAAATGGATTCCATGATCCTGCGGTAGTCGGGCGTCCAAAGGAATTGGGCAAGGTTGATTATGAAGATGCTGAGCCCGAACGTCACCAACATGCGCGCAAGGAAGGGCCCTCTGAGGACTTTCGTGATTATAAGATGGTAGATTACTATGCCGAGGCCGAACATTATCAATGCCACGACCGGCGTGCCCAGCACGGGGTCAAGATGGAGGTAGGTGTTCAGCCAGTAGCTGGCGTACATGGCAAGCATCACCAGCGCGCCGTGGGCGAAGTTGACTATCCCCATCACGCCGTAGATGAGGCTCAAGCCCATGGCGACCAGGCTGTAGATGCAGCCTAAGAGCACCCCTCCTGTCAGTAATTGGAGCAACAAATGTGACCACCCCTGTCTAGTGAACGTGAACTCTGCCTTTACAGCGGGGCGCCGCCTTTCTTACGGGCGGCGCCCCGCTTTGCTTAGCTAAGCCGTATTACTTGCCCCACTTGAAGGGGTATACGTACGGGACAGCCGCGAGGTTGGATGGCCATACGACCCTCATCTTTCCGTCCTGGATCTGCAGGTAGAGGGACTTGGCGAGCAGGTTGTCGTGGGTCACGGGGTCGAACTTGACTCCGTCGTACGCGGTGATTACCGCGCTTGCCGGCAGGTTGGTCTCAAGCAGGGCCTTCCTGATGTCATCCGGCTTGGTCGACTTGGCGCGGTTGATGGCGTCGGCCAGTATGAACGGGGCGGTGAAGCTTCGCGCCGCGCTCGGGCTCATGTCGCGCCCGTACTTCTTCTTGTAAAGCTCGTTGATCTGCGCGACGAAGGGCTTCTTGGCTGACAGGTCGAGGCCATAGACCCCGCGTATGAAGATGTTCTCGCAGTCATCGCCTACAGTCTTCGTATAGTTCGGATCGAGGTATCCGGACATGCCGATGAACACCTTCGGGGTGACCTTCATAGCCTTGAAGGTCTGGGTGAAGAGGATCGCGTCGGAGACATAGGCGCCGTGGACTATGACGTCCGGGTTGGCAGCCTTGACCTTGAGCACCTCGGCCGATACGTCGGTGGCCTTGTAGACGTAGGAGATGTCGGCGACTATCTCGAACTTGTGGAACGCCGCCCACTTCCTGAGCTCGACTGCCAGGCTCGAACCCCACTCGGTGTTCTCCCAGACGATTGCGAGCCTCTTGAGGCTGGTCTTCTCCTTCTCCTGGATCTCCGCCACCATGTCCAGTGCGTTCTTGGCCTGGATGCCGTCGTGCGGGATTACCCTGAAGAACCACTGATAGCCCTGCTGGGTGAGGGTCGGTGAAGTCGCGTCGGAGAGCACGTACGGTATCTGGAGCCTTTCAGCGGCCATGCTGGTCGTCTTGACGACGCCGCTCTGGTATCCGCCGAAGAACGCCACTACCTTCTGCTCGGTGATTATGCGCTCGGTCTCTGCCATGCCGACCGTCGCGTCGCCGCGGCTGTCGCCGAGCACCAGCTCGAGCTTCGCCCCGCCCAGGTTCGGTATGCCCGAGGTCCTGGCGAACGGGAAGTCTATGTCGTAGACGTTGTTGATGATGTCGAACGCCATCTGCACGCCCGTTACGCAGTCGTCTCCGGTCGTGGCGAGCGAGCCTGTGAGAGGATATACGGTGCCTAGCTTGATGGTCGTCTCCGCTGCGGACCCGACCATCGGTATGAACACAGCTACCATGGTCAGCACTAGGGCGATGCGCCAGATGATACCACGCTTGATGCCTACGTTCACTTTAACTCCTCCTCAAATTGGGATTTATCGAACCTGCCCAGGTAGGATACGCCGAGTCTGCCTTCGATTCCCGTGACCACCCCTTCCGCCTTACTTCTTGGCCATGTATCTCTTGGCCGTCTTCTCTACGTCCTCTATGTGCCTCAACATGAGCTTCTCAGCCTTCGCGCAGTCGCGGGCGGTTATGGCCTCGGCCATCGCGCTGTGGAAAAGAAGCGCCCTCTCCTGGGCCCCCGGCAGGCTCTGTATCTCCTGCACCTGCTCGTACAGCGCGTCTTTTATCGCGTCCAGCGTCGCAGATATGACCGAGTTGTGCGCGCCCTTGGCCACCGACATATGGAACATGAGGTCGAGGTCGTTGAACCGCCTCATGCTGTTAAGTCCCGCCTTCATCTCGCCTACGATCCTGTTTATCTCCCCAATGTCGTCTTCGCTGGACCTTCCGGCGCATAGGGCCGCGGCCTTCGGCTCTATGATCCGCCTTGCCTCTATCAGCTCCAGTATGTTCATCTTCCCCATCGCCAGCATCGGGGAGAGGGGCTTCATGAAGGAGCCCGGGACCAGCTCCGTCACGAACGTGCCGCCGCCCTGCTTCACGCTCAGAAGGTCCATCAGGCTCAAAGTCCGCACTGCCTCCCTCAGGGCCGTCCTGCTTACGCCGAGGCTCATGGCCAGCTCCCTCTCTGATGGAAGCTTGTCGCCCGCCTTGAGCTCGCCGCTCATTATGAGGGAGGTTATGTGCTCGACTATGCTGTCGGAGACCTTTATCCTGCGTACGCCGCCAGTCCTGATGGTCATACAGTCCTCCGTCCTATGATCTCTCGCGGGAAAGTGGTATGAGCATCACACCACCAATGATTACTTCTATGCGCTTTCGAAGAATCCTCTTTTCCCGCAACAGGAAACGGCAAGTTCCCTTACGGCATCCTCCCACTTCAAAGGGCTATGCGGCCTAAGCCCCGCTACAGGACGGCAATAAAAAGGCGGCCCGAAAGGGGCCGCCCTCGTGCATCAGTTCGCCTTCAATGCCTTCTCGAAATCCTCGGTGCTCAAAAACTGCGGTACATAGTCGCCTCCGGCCTTCCTGATCTCCGCCATGAATCCTCTTAGATGTATGGAGGAGCCTTCCTTGAGGTATCTGTAGAGCTCAAGCAGGTCGGGCTTGTTCGTGCCGGCAACCGCCACGTTTATGTCCGAGATGTCCTTCTCCTCGGTCAGCGCCCCTATCTTCAGGGCCTCCAGGGAGGAGGCCTTGCCTCTCTCATTCAGCACGTTGTACAGCTTCTGGACTTCCCCGTCCATGAACACCCCGGGCGGGGTCGCCTTGGCTGGGTCCGATATGTTGTACTTCTCTATGGCCAGCCTCACAGCGTCGGTGTGCCTCTGCTCGCTTTCCGCTATCTTGACGAAGATCCTGAGGTCCCACATGTCCGCCAGCACGTAATAGATATCGCGGGCGAGCTTCTCCTCCTCGCGTATGAACCTAAGGTGCGCCGCCTCGGATGCCGTGAGCTGGGCCTGGGCCGCGGATACGGCCGCAGGTGAGCCGCCTATGAACAGCGAAACCAAAAGGACGACGGAGGCAAGCGCCAGGATCTGCTTTCCAGCAATGTTCTTTGCCATGGGAACAACCTCCAAACGATAGGCATGTAAATATAATCTACACCAAACCGGACGCCTAAAGAATGACAAGGTCTTCTATTGATCAAGCCCGATATACGGCTTCGCCTGCCACGAATGTGCCGCTTACCCTGAATCCGTCGTCGAACAGCGTCAAATCGGCGATCTTCCCTTCGGCTATGCTTCCGACGGAGCCGTCAAGGCCGATCATCCGCGCAGGGTTGAGGCTCATCATCCTGACGGCCTCCACGACGCCGGCCCCAGCCAGCCTCACCATGTTGCCCACAAGCGTGATGCCAAGAGCCACGCTGCCTGCGAAAGCCGACCTGTCAGGAAGCCATGCGACCCCTTCGTCCACGATAACCTTCCGCCCTTCGCCGCCGCTGCCGAGCAGGTACTCCCCATCGGGCAAGCCGGCTGCCCTCATCGCGTCGGTCACAAGCGCGATCCTGTCAGGCCCCTTGCACTTGAGCACCAGCCTGAGGAGCCCGGCCGGAAGGTGCATCCCGTCCGCTATGACCTCCACAGTGAGCCCGTCGATTGCAAGCCCCGCCTCTACTGCGCCGGCAATCCGCCTGCCGCGCACCCTTTTCACGCCGGACATAGCCGAGTAGAGGTGCGTCATGTGGCAGTATCCCGCTTCATATGCCAGCTCCACCTGCTCGAACGACGCGTCGGTATGCCCAATAGAGGCCAGCACGCCCCTGCTTCTGAGATACCTTCCCAGCTCGATGGCCCCTTCTAGCTCAGGGGCGGCGGAGACTCTGAGTATTTCGGGGTTGTCCTCCATAATGGGGACGTAATGGTCAGCAGACGGGTTCCTCAAAAACCGCTCGTCCTGGGCCCCCTTCTGTGAGAGGGCGAAATAGGGCCCCTCCATGTGCACGCCGACGGGCCTTGCCCCTTTTATCGGCTCAGGTGACGCGACCCTCCTCTTATAGGCGCCCAGGGCGGCTTTCAGGTCGTCGTCCGTGCTGGTGAGCGTAGTAAGAAGAAGGGACGTCGTCCCGCCCTTGGCGTGGCATGCGCAGATGTCCTCGATCGCCTCCTCGGTCCCGTCCATGAAGTCGGAGCCTCCGCCCCCGTGCACGTGAAGGTCCACGAAACCGGGGGATATGAAGCGGCCGTCGGCGTCTATCAGGTCCATCCGCCCGACTGAGGCTAACGAAGGCAGGGCATCGCCCTCGAAGACGGCCTCTATCAGCCCGTCCCGGACCAGCACGCCGCCTTTTCTGATCACAGCCTTCTCGGTTATGACCCTGCCGTTGTAGATTGCGAACGAGCCACGTTCCATTCCCTGACCCCGCCTATGTGAGGATTTTTGGCAAAGCGACTGCTTCATCGGGTAGGCTGGCCTTCCGGTGTCACCTGCTGATGGCGCCGCCGTCGTAGAGGTACTTTATCGCCAGCACGCCCGCCACCGCGATTGCGGCAGGTATCATCATGGCCGACGTAAACGCACCTGTCGTATACCCCGAAGCCCCGGATACTGCCTTTATGACCAATCCTGTCGAAGACTGCCCGAACACTATCATCGCAAATGTCGCCATGTTGATTATGCCGAACACCGAGCCGCTTTCCCCGGGTTCGCAGAGGCCGTTCATGATGGCAGAAAGAAGCGGCGGGCAGAGCCCTACGAAGGCCCCGAGGGCGAATGCGAATGCGGCTGTCAGCCAGTAGGGGGCCCCGAAATGCATGCCTATGACGAGGGCGACCCAGACCGTGCCGTATGCAG
>JAGOKM010000065.1 GCA_017994615.1 Bacillota bacterium
CTGCCCCAGCTGCGGGAACAACTCACTCGTGTATGAATCAGGTTGCGAATCCTGCGTAGTGTGCGGATACAGCCGCTGCTGACAGCGCCGTGACCGAAAGGAAAGGGGAGCGTCCCGACGGGATGCTCCCTCTATCTATTGCTGCATTCCCGAATGCTCAGAACGCCAACGCAAGGCCGTCCTTGCGGGATTCCGTCCCTGCTACGTAGATGCCCTTTTCGTAGTCCTTCATTATCATCTGGCCTCCGCCGAACATCGACGAGGCCCCCTCGACGCTCACCTCATAGCCCATGGCGGCAAGGGCTTCAGCCTTTCCTGACAGACCCTTTTCAAGGTGCAGCCTCTTGCCTCCGGACACCCTGAACCTGGGCATGTCGATGCCTGACTGCGGATCCATCGAAAGGTCGACGACCGAGGACACCAGCTGCACATGCCCCTGCGCCTGCATGTCTCCTCCCATGACCCCGAACGGGCCCACGGGAAGCCCTGCTTTCATCAGGAAACCGGGGATTATCGTATGGAAAGGCCTCTTTCCGGGCATGAGTTCGTTGGGATGCCCCTTCTTCATGCTGAACCCGGCCCCCCTGTTCTGCAAGCTGATCCCATGCTCCGGAAGCACGATCCCGCTGCCGAACCCGAAGTAGTTTGATTGGATCAGCGACACCATCATTCCGTCTTTGTCCGCCGCGCAAAGATAGACCGTGCCCCCGTCCATCGGAAGGCCGGTCTTTGCATCCTCCATCGCCCTGCCGGGCACCATCAGCCCGCGCCTCGTTGCGGCATAACCCTTGTCCAGCATCCGCCCCACCGGCACATCGAAGAAGTCGGGGTCGGCCACCAGCTCGTGCGCGTCCGCGAAGGACAGCCTCAGCGCGTCGGCTATGGCGTTGATCCTGTAAGGGTCATCCCAGTCCAGCCGGCCCATCTCCAGGCCCTCTATTATGTTCAGGGCCATGAGCGCCGCTATGCCCTGCCCGTTCGGGGGCATCTCGAAAACGTCGTAACCTCCATAACTGACGGAAATCGGCTCCACCCATTCGCCCTTGTGCCCCGCGAGGTCCCCCTTCGTGAAATAGCCCCCGGCACTGTCCGACGCCTCTACTATGGCGTCTGCCAGCTCCCCCTCGTAGAAAGACCTTCCCTTGGTCCTCCCGATGGACCTCAGGCTCCTTGCCATCGCCTCGTTCTTATATATCTCCCCCGGCTTCGGCGCCCTCCCTCCTGGCAGGAACGCCTCCGCGAAGCCCTTGAGCCCTCCCATCCTCTTCTCTGCGAAGCCCCAGTAGTAGGAGACCACCTGCGAGACAGGAAAGCCCTCCTCGGCAAGTTCCGCTGCGGGCTCAAGGACCTCCTCCAGCGGCAGGCTGCCGAACCTCTCGCTAAGCCTTGCCCACCCGTCCACCATCCCGGGGACCGTCACAGGCTCCCATCCCTGCATCGGCACCGCATCCAAGCCCTTTGCCCTTAACATGTCTGCGGTAAGCAGCGACGGCGCCCTTCCGGAAGCGTTCAGCCCGTGCAGCTTGCTGCCGTCCCAGACCATAGCGAAGAGGTCGGAGCCCAGCCCGTTGGATGTAGGCTCCGTCACGACCAGGCAGGCGGCCATGGCGACGGCTGCGTCGACTGCGTTCCCACCTTTTTTAAGGACGTCGTAGCCGGCCTGGGCCGCAGCCGGGGTGCTAGTCGCCACGGCGCCTCGGGTCCCCAGGGCCGCGCTCCTTCTCGAATCGAAGTCCATCCCGAATCTCATGGGGCACCTCCTATCTCTAAAACCGATTGTAGCAGAAGGGCATATCCTTACGTATGTTAGAATGGTGCAAAAGGAGGCTTCTATGAGGATAGGGCTCGCCACGCCGCATGGGCGCATAGAATTCCCCGCGTTCCTCCCGGACGCGACATACGGGGCCGTGAAGGCCGCCGACTCGGCGGACCTGCGCCATGTGAAGGTGCAGGCTCTCGTCATGAATGCCTACCACCTGATGCAGAAGCCTGGGACCACAACGGTCTTGGCTTTGGGCGGGCTCCATGAGATGAGCGGATGGCACGGCCCGATAATGACGGATTCGGGCGGCTTCCAGGCCTATTCGGTCATCAGGCAGGACCCTTCCAGGGGCAGCGTCGGGAAGGACGGCATCACGGTGCTCCCCGAGGGGGCTTCACGGAAGTTCGCCCTGACGCCGGAGAAGGCTGTGCAGCTGCAGCTTGCATACGGGGCAGACATAGTGGTCTGCCTCGACGAATGCACCCATCCGGACGATAGCCGGGCCGTCCAGGAGGCGGCCGTCGCCCGCACCCTCCGCTGGGCGGCCAGGTGCCGCGAGGAGTTCGACAGGCTCGTCTCAGGAAGGAAGCTAGGCGATGGAGATATGAGGCCGAGGATCTTCGCCGTGGTGCAGGGCGGAAACTACCCCGACCTGAGGGAATCGTGCGCAAGGGAGCTCACGGGCATGGGATTCGACGGGATGGGATTCGGCGGCTGGCCCATGGACGGCGAGGGCAACCTCCTCAAGGACATACTCAGGGCAGTAAGAGGCTCGCTGCCTGAAGACATGCCGCTTCATGCGCTTGGCATAGGACATCCGAAGTACGTAGTGGACTGCTGGAACATGGGATACGACATGTTCGACTGCTCTCTGCCCACAAGGGACGCAAGGCGCGGAAGGCTCTATTTGGCGGAAGGCGGGATAGCCGGCTCCGACTTCAGGGGAAGGTGGTTCCGCCATTTCTACATGCAGGACGACAAACATATGAAGGACAGGCGGCCGGTCATGAGATCCTGCGACTGCCCAGCATGCGCGAACTACAGCGCGGGCTATCTCCACCACCTTATGAAGAACGGGGAGGCACTCTTCCAGAGGCTGGCTACGCTTCACAACCTGAGGTTCATGACCATGCTCTCGGAGGAGCTCCGCAGGAGGGGCAGGCCTTGAAGAAGAAGGGGCCGGCAACCGGGGCCGGCGAGATAGCGAAGGCTGTAACCGGCGTCGCAAGAAGGAGGCATGTCCCGTACTCCCTTGCCGAGAAGCTGGCCTCCCAGGAGCTGATGAAAGGCAGGAAACCCGATGACGCCGGGAAAGAGGTCAAAGGGAGGCTCCACCAGTTGATGTTGTCCTTCGAGGCCGGATCGGACAGGATGGCGGGCCTGGCCGGGGCCTTCAAGCAGGCGGGCGCTGACAGGGCATCGCTCTTACAGGCCGCCAGGTCCGGCCTAATGCTCCATAGCAGCACAAAAGAACGCATGGGTTTCATGGCAGAGCTTTACCGGTTCGCCTTCGACGGCATGTCTCCCGGGAAGGTCCTGGACCTGGCATGCGGCCTCAATCCTCTCGCCCTGCCGTGGATGGGCCTTCCTTCCGATGTGGAATACCTGGCCGTGGACGCATCCGGAGCCTGCGGGGAGGCGGTCGAGGCCTTCTTTAAAAGCTGGGGCGTAAACGGAAGGTTCCTCCAGATGGACCTGTCCTCGTGCTTTCCAGCCGGGCGCTTCGACGTGGCCCTGTTGCTTAAGGCGCTGCCTACGCTGGACCGCATCGAGGAGGGGCTCGGGATGGGGTGCCTGGAACGCGTGGACGCCGGGACTGCCGTGGTGAGCTTCCCGACAAGGAGCATGGGCGGCGCCGACAAGGGCATGGCCTCCTTCTACGGCGGTGCCTTCGAGGAGCACGCCTCGCAGCGGGGCTGGTCCTACGATCGAGCGGAGTTCCCTAACGAGCTAGTCTACAGGGTCAGGAAGTGATCTCATGGGCAGGGGCAGGCTGATAATCGTCGCGACCCCGATAGGCAACATGGGGGACATCACATACAGGGCGGTGGAAACCCTCAGGGGCTGCGACCTGGTCGCCAGCGAGGACACCAGGAACACGGGGATGCTGCTCAAAAGGCTCGGCATATCGAAGCCGCAGATGTCGTTCCATTCCTTCAACGAAGAGGCAGCGGGCGTTAGGATTGCAGCGGAGCTCGAGGCGGGCAAGGCAGTCGCGCTGGTCTCCGACGCGGGCACACCGGGAATATCGGACCCGGGTTTCAGCATAGTAAGGACGCTTTGCGACAAGGGCTTCGAAGTGACCATGGCCCCGGGCCCTACGGCGCTCATCATGGCGCTGGTCCTGTCCGGGCTGCCGACGTCCAGCTTCACCTTCAGGGGCTTCCCTCCGAGGACCCCTTCGAAGAGGAGGCGCTTCTTCGAGCAGGACGCCGAGTCCTGCTACACCATGGTCTATTACGAGAGCCCCCACAGGCTGCTTGAATCCTTGTCCCAGATGCTGGACGCCTTCGGAGACAGGCGGATTGCGGTTGCCAACGACCTTACAAAGATGTTCGAAAAGGTCACAAGGGGAACTATTTCGTCCGTCATATCCGCGCTTGCAGGTGAAAAGGGCCTTTTGGGCGAATATGTAATTGTTATGGAAGGCTCTTCCAATTCCAAGCCGAGGCAGCAGAAGGGCAACAAGTACAAGCCGGAAGGTGATGGTGATGGCAAGTAGAGTCCGCGATTCAAAGGGTGCGGCAGGATGGCTGGTCCTGCTTATCATCCTCATTGCGGCCGCAGCCGCGGTTTTCGCTTTCGACCTGGACGACTTGGCAAAATACCACTACTACAGGCTTACCTACAAAGTAACGGACGACCCGGCGGCCAAGGACTTCTCAGGATGCTACCAGAAGTCCCAGGGCCCCATCTGCGTGAGCATGGACATCAGGATGTTCACCTTCTACGCCTTCCTTGAAGGGGTCGCAGGCTACGACCGCGAGCTCGGCAAGGCGAAGACCCCCGAGAGGCTGCAGCTGGAAGCCGACATGAGGGCTAAGCTGGCCACGGTTGCCTCCAGCAGGGTCGAGCGCTGGAGGAAGTACTACGCGGACAACGATTACGGCATTAACGCCTACGTGCATTATGTGCTGGCGCTGGGCAGGCCGCCGGAGTTCGAGTACATCGAGCCGAGGGCCAACATCAACGACCCGGACTTCTTCAAGCTCGGAGGCTTCAGGGAGGTACTGAGCGACTTCTTCGTCTCGGCCGACATACAGGGCCTTTACGAGTGGCACAGGAACGCCGGTTTCTTCAGGCTGGCGGACCTTTATGACCTCGAAATGGTCGCCGAACAGCAGAAGTTCGCCAACAGGTACATGAAGCTGGACAACTCCAAGATCAAGAACATGTCATTGAAGATCATCCCGGTGCCCTACGAATCGCATGAGTCCGGCTACGCCGCGGTTTACGGCAACGTGGCTTATCTTGTGGACGGGCCGGGGCAATATGATACGAATCTGGATTTCAAGCTGTACATACATGCGATCATCGACCCGACCGTCAAGAACACGATCTGGGCCTATCAGGCGAAGTTCGGCAAAGTGTTCAAAGAGAACGCGACCAAGCCATATGTGAAGGGCCTTTTCGAAAGGCTGGACACGTACGTGGCCGAGAACATCGCAAGGGTGATGGACCACAGGATCCAGCTGCAGTACGCGCCGTCCTGGGCGAAGTACAGCCTTGAGAGGAAACTTCTCGAGACGGAGAAGGACGAGATCCTGAACGGTTTCGTGCTCATCCCATATTTCGCCCAGAAGCTGGACGAGTTCGAACAGGAGGGCACAATCGAAGTCACCACCATGATCAAAAGGGCCCTGGCAGCCTATTGAGGCCAACGGAGTCATCCGGTCATATGCTCATAGGAGGAGGGCGCAGGGCCCTCCTCATTCATACCTCAGCGCGTCCACAGGCTGGAGGGATGCCGCTTTGTTGGCCGGATAGACCCCGAAGAACAGGCCGATGCCTATCGAGAAGGTGAGGGCCAGGGCCACCGCGTACCATGGCACGAGGCCAGGCCAGCCTGCTATCCTGCTTGCAAGGGCCGCCAGCGCCCATCCCAGGGCCATCCCGACGGCGCCCCCCGTGAAGCTTATCATCACGGCTTCCATCAGGAACTGGGCGAGGATGTCCCTCTTAGTGGCGCCGAGCGCCTTCCTTATGCCGATCTCCTTGATCCTTTCTGTTACGGAGACCAGCATGATGTTCATTATGCCGATCCCCCCGACTACAAGAGATACTCCGGCTATGCTGGCCAGGAGGTAAGTCAGGGTGCGCGTCACCGTGTTCAGCGAATCTAGCAGGTCCGCCTGGCTCAGCAGGTTGAAGTTCTCCTCGTATCCCATCTTGGAAACGAGCGCCCTCCCGGCTGCCGCTTTGACAGCGTCCATGCCCTTTGCGTCGGCGACTTTGAGGTAGACGGTCGAGATCCTGTCGTCGCCCGACATCCTCCTCTGCACCGTGGTAATGGGCAGCAGGAGCTGATACATCCTGAAGCCGGTCATCGTCCTGAAGAAAGTCGCCTCCGCGGGCGCATAGACGCCTACTACCTTGTAGCTGGTCCCGTTCACCTTTATCTGCCTGCCCACCGGCTCTTCGTCGGGGAACATCTGGTCAGCCAGGTCCTGAGCCAGTATCGCGACCCTTTCGGCCCTCTGCATCTCAGCTTCGGTGAAAGGCCTTCCGCGGCCCAGCTTATAGCCCCTAACGTCAAGGTAGCCGAAAGTGGCGCCTATTACGCTTGCGCTCAGCTCGGCCTTCCCGTACCTGACCGAAACGCCTCCCACCGTGAGCTCTGCCGCTGCCCCGTCCAGACCTTTTACCTCTCCTACTAGCGCGTCGAACACCGAGTTGTCCAGCTGGGAGCTCTGCCGAGACAGAGGCACAGGTTTTCCTTCCCCGGAAGTGACGAAAATGATGTTGGAACCCAAGCCCTCTATGCTCTCCACAACCTGAGCCCTTGCGCCTTCGCCCATGGCGATGATGACTATTACGGCCGCTACGCCTATCACAACGCCGAGGCTCGTCAGGAAAGCCCTCATGGGGTTCGTCCTTATGCCCTCGATGGCCAGCTTGGCAGCCTCTTTAATCTTCATGGGCGCCCTCCCCTCCGAGCCTGGCCGAATCCCCCACCAGCAGGCCGTCCCTGAACAGGAGGCGCCTTTTCGCATATGAAGCCACATGCCTGTCGTGCGTTACCAGGACTACGGTCCTTCCTTCCGAGTTGAGCTTGGCCAGTATGCGCATTATATCATCGCTGTTCTTAGAATCCAGGTTTCCTGTCGGCTCGTCAGCGAGCACTATCTTGGGTGCCATCACAAGCGCCCTTGCGATCGCCACCCTCTGCTGCTCCCCTCCCGACAGCTGCTTGGGCCTGTTCGACGTCTTGTCGGAAAGTCCCACCGCATCCATCGCCGTTAACGCCATGGGCTTCCTTTCCCTTTTCGGCACGTCCGAGTAAGCAAGCGGCAGCATCACGTTCTCAAGCGCGTTCAGCCTGGGAAGCAGGTTGAACGCCTGGAAGACGAACCCTATGTCCCTGTTTCGGGTATGGGCAAGCTCGGTGTCCCCCATCGAGGAGGCTTCCTTGCCGGCCAGGGAGTAGGAGCCCGAAGTCGGCCTGTCGAGGCAGCCCAGTATGTTCATGAGGGTCGATTTCCCGGACCCCGACGGGCCCATCACTGCGACGAACTCGCCTTCGCCTATGTCGAAGCTGACTCCCGCCAGCGCCTTGACGCAGGCCGCCCCCATCGGGTATTCCTTCACTATATCCCTTATGC
>JAGOKM010000066.1 GCA_017994615.1 Bacillota bacterium
GTATATGCTACTTCTGAGAAACATGAAGGACGTACCTGAAGGCAAGAGGTCTGCGAGGTTCGTCTGCGCCGTTGCCCTCGCACTTCCAGGAAAGCTTCTTGCGGTAACGGCGGGGGTTTGTGAAGGCAGCATAGCCTTCGAACCCCGAGGCGAAAACGGGTTCGGATACGACCCGGTTTTCGTGCCGCAAGGTTACAACAGGTCGTTCGCGGAGCTTGGCTCAAACGAGAAGGACAGGATCAGCCATAGAAGCAAAGCCCTGGCCGCAATGTACCCGATAGTCGAAGAGCAGTTTGCCGCAGCGGATAAAGGGGTTTGATGCAGTAGATTTATGTGATAACATAAAAAATTGCGGGGCGTAGCTCAGTTTGGTAGAGCGCATGGTTTGGGACCATGAAGTCGCAGGTTCAAGTCCTGTCGCCCCGACCATTGAACCAGGAGGGCCGGAAGGCCCTATTTTTTATATGTAAGTCCCTTTTCCAGAAGGGCCAGGCCGAAGAATACGGCATTGAAAAGCACGATGGTTGCGCCCGACGGCAGGTCCAGGAAGTATGAGGCAGTTATGCCAAGCACCACGGATGCGACCGCAAGGGCGACTGAGACAATCATCGCCGACCTGAAACCCTTCACAAGCGTCAAGGATGTGACCGCAGGCAGGATGAGCAGCGCCGACACCAGCATTACACCGACCATCTTGACTGACAGGACGACGACTATTGATGTCAGCACCGCGAGTATGCGGTTGACAAGGTTGGTTGAAATGCCCGTTGTATTGGCATATTCAGGATCGAAAGTCGATGAGAACAGGTCGTAATAGAAGATGAACACCACAACGAAGACCAAGATGGACAGGGCGATGGATATGATCAGCTCCATCCTGCTTATCGTGAGGATGTTGCCGAACAGGTAACTCATGAGGTCTACGTTGAAGCCCCCTGAAATGCTGGCTAGCACCACTCCCATAGAGATGCCTACGGCAGATACGATGCCGATGGCAGCGTCGCCGAACAGCTTGGCCTTCTCTGTAATCGCCAATATCATGAAGGAAGCCAGGATGACGATAGGGACCGCTGCGTAGTAGGGATATACTCCGAAAAGCAGACCGAGGGCGATTGCGCCGAAGGAAACATGAGACAGGCCGTCTCCTATCATCGACATCCTCCTAAGCACGAGGAAGAGGCCAAGTACGGCGCAAAGTGCTGCCATGAAGGAGCCCGCAACGAAAGCGCGCTGGACGAATGAAAGGTTTAAGAATGCCAACATCTCATCACCTGTGCCTATGGCAGATTATATGCTGATAGTAGCCCCCGAAGTACTCGTTCATCCTGTCTGATCGGCAGAACTCATCGAATGTGCCGAAGAATACAAGCTCGACGTCCATATACATGAGTTTCAGCGCATGTTCTCCGATATTGCCGGTGTCATGCGTTATCATTATGACCGTTATCCTTTCGTTATCGTTCAGGCTCTTTACCATGTCGTAGAACGATGCCCTGCTCTGAGGGTCCAAGGCGGTGCTCGGCTCATCCAGCACGAGAAGACGCGGCTTCGCTACCAGTGCCCGTGCAAGGAAGACCTTCTGCTGCTGCCCTCCCGACAATTCCGACATCGTATTGCCCGCTAGGTCCGTTATGCCCAGCCTGGCCATTATCTCGTCGACAAGCTTCATATCCGACCTGTCGAGCGATTTTGGAAACGACTTCTTCGACAGTAGGCCCAATGAGATGACCTCCCTGACCGAAGCGGGGAAGAGGGGATTGAACGTGTTGGTTTTCTGAGGCAGGTATCCGATGAGCCCCCAGTCCTTGAACTTCGATATCGGGGTGCCGAAAAGGGATATTGTCCCGGTTGACGGAGGGACGAGCCCTAAAAGCACTTTTACTAGAGTGGATTTCCCTGCGCCGTTAGGGCCGGCAAGTCCTACAAAATCACCCTGGAGGATCGAGAAAGCCACGTTCTTGATCACCTCTCCCTGCCCGTAACCGGCTGAGAGGTTGTCTACCTTTATAATGGTCTCTTCAGTTGCCATCGTAACCTAATCCCACTTTCAGCGCTTCTAGGTTATCCTCCATAAGGCCTATGAACCCTTTGCCCGATGCCAGCTCGCCTTTGGATATGTTATGCCCAGCATGCAGCATGAGCATGCCTGCACCGGTTTCCTTAGCAATCACGTCTGCCACCCTCGGTTCGACCAGCTCCTCGTAGAAGATGTATTTTGCTCCGGTGTCCTTCATGAGCCCAATCAGCTCCATCATCTGTTTCGGACCCGGCTCCGAGTCGGGGGAGAAGCCCTGAGCCGCCCTGTAATCGAGGCCATACCTGCGCGCAAGGTATCCGAAGGCGTAGTGGCCCCCATGGATGATCGTCCTTAAGGAACAGCCCGCTATCGCCTCTTTGTAACTATTGTCAAGAGCAATCAGCCTCTCGACGTAAGCCTCTGCATTCGAGTGGAAATAGTCGGCATCGCCGGGGGATATGCCGGCCATCGCCGAAGCAATCGCGCGCACCATGAATATCGAATTGTCGATGTCAAGCCAGATGTGCGGATCTACGCCTCTGCCGGATTTGCTCTCAATCCCATCCTCAACCCTTCCATCTTCATGTAGGGCGTGCTCTTCCTCATAGGTTATCGATACAGGCGCCCCGAGGCCTGCTTCGAGGACATGCAAGGAGCTTGAATCCATACCTGCCAGCATATCGGGCGCCCACGGCTCCATGGACGAAGTAGTGTAGATGAAAAGGTCCGCTTCGGACAGCAGCCCTACGTCGCTTGGCTTGGGTTCGTAGGAGTGCGCCTCCGCACCTGGGGGCAGAAGCATGTATACATCCGCCCTTTCACCTGCTACTTTCCTGGCGAAATCGAATACCGGGAAAATCGACGCGATCACTGTGATCCTGTCTTCGGCATCTTTTCCCGGCCTGTCCATCGAAGATGATGCCACAAGTATGGCTATTACGGCGACCGCAATGAATACCGCTATCAAAGTCCCTTTTCTCATATTACCTGTCCTTATTCTGCCTTTTGCAGCCGTTGTTGTGCGCTTTCTTTCAAGAACGGCATGTTATGGATCCTGCCGAATACTGATATGTCACACTGCACATTGACTCCAATCCGTTTCCATCTCAATAAGACCTCAACCACGACTATGAATCAGAACGCTTGCCAATCATGTTGCGGCAGTTGGATTCATACAGGTAAATATTAACACAAGAGGTGGCAGGACTATTAACCCTGCTAAGCCGACCAGCAATTGTCGATCCATCGCGTCGCCCCCGACAGGTCATATTCGTCAGCAGCATGCAACAATATCTCTATGCTTCTTACATCGTCAAGCGCTATCAGCCCCTTTCCAGGCAGCACTGGATTCATCCTGAAATAGCTGTCCGCCAGTATCGCCCTGCATTGATAATCGGTCACTTTGGCAGGGGCATCCATGAGCAGAGGCATGATCACCTTCGACCAGTCAAAGACGCCCCAAGTCCTGGTGTCATCGTCGATGTACCGGTTGGACTCGCCGGTGCCTATCGATAGCAAGGCGATTTCCTCTTCCGGAAGGCCCTTATGGCGCATCAGGTTCCTTGCAAGGGCATAGGCGCACATGGATGGGTTGTTCGCCGCAACCCCGCCGTCAATGAAGCCGCCATGCGAAGGGAAGTATGTCGGGGCCGCACTGGTACAAAGCGCCACATCCGAGCAAAGGGCCGAAAGGTCGCCCGTGTCTTCGTCCAGGTTGTGGAATATCTTGGGCGACCAGCTCCGCGGCCTTCCTTTATCACCTTTGTTGTCGACGTTGAAGGATGTAACCATGACCCCTTTAGGGAGATCTGCCAGCCTTTTCCCTCCGAACAGCTTTGTCAGCTCCTCTTCGAGGGGACCAGCCGAATATTTGGGCCCGGTCAGGTTGCTCGACCTTAACCTCCCGGCATAGCCTTGCCTCGAGAACGTCCTCCTGCCTACCTCAAAGAACAGAGAACCCACGCTGCCGACAGGAAATCCGGAAGCCAGCCCGAGGGCGATTATGCCGCCTATCGATGTGCCGGCGTACATGTGTGCCTCATCAAGGAACCCAGGCCTTTCGCGCTCAAGGCGCTCCAAAAGCCTGACCGAAAGCAGGCCCCTTATCCCGCCGCCATCGAATGATATGATCCTGTACATTTAATCACCATGGCTCCTTTGGAACTTTATATAAGCTTCTGACTCGCTGATATAATTATATGGCGTACGAATAGAACCGTGGCACCAATAGATTTAACATATTTATGTTTATAAATATGAATAAATATGGGGTAAAAAAGGAACAAAAGTACACCATAATGCGTATATAAGATGAACTGAGAGGTGTTTGCTTTGGTTGCGAGAAGGTCTTTTGCGTTGATGATGGCCTTAGTTGCAATGCTGGCGCTGGGTGGTTGCTACCAGGAGCTGGCCGTCAGGCAGTTTTCGAAGGCAGGCCAGCAGAACCTTGAAGGCTGGCACGCCCTGCCGTTTGCTGACGCAAGGTTCACCGAAAAAGGCCTTTCCCTCGGCAAGGTCACGTTCAGCGTCCCTCTTCTTCTGGGGGAGGAGTTCGAACTCAGGATGGAGATGGAGACCAAGCTGCAGGGCAAGGACATCGAAGAATTCGGCATATGCCTGTCCCAGGGCAAGATATACTTCTCGCCCGTCGGCAAGAACCTCATACTGAGGACGCAGTCGGTCGGAGGGAAGGCCAATTACGACGTATACAACGCCAATTTCGTAATCAGGGAACTGACATACGCATCCGGAGAGGAGCTTCTGCCGGGCTTCAAGCCGGATGGAAGGAACACGCTGACCTTCTGGAAGAAGGGAACGAGCTTCGGTTGGAACATGAACGGGAAGAAGGGCGGTCCGTTCACGCTGCCAGCGGAGTTCGGCACCGGAGTCTACCTGCATTTCAACATCAACGGCCCGATGGCGTCGGAGGGCGCGATGGTCATCAGCAGGATAAGGGTGACAGGGCCCAAGGACAGCGCGTCAACCTGGTAGATGTTCGACATTTATGCAGCATTGATGCTGTTGGCAGGATCGTTGTTCGCAGGGGACGCCATCCTCTTGGCTTCGAGGTCGGAAAGCAAGACCAGGCCTGACTGGAGGACTGCGGTCATAGCCGGAGGGGCTGGGATGCTGGCATCGGAGTTGGCCTCGTTCGTCGCATGGCAGTTAGCGTCGGGCTTGGCGGGAAAGGCGGGCGGCGGACTTGCAAACTGGATTTCGATACTGGCCTCTGGGTGCGTCGGGTCGTTCATAGCAGCGGGGATCATATTCAGGCGTTTCGGCATGGATTACTGGAAGGCATTCATAAAATCTGCGATCGGCATCATACCCGCATTCATACTTTACACTTTATTGCTGGGATTGTTCACTGTTATGATGGCTGGATGAAATTTAAAAAGAGGTGAGAGGTATGAAAAAGTACAGGCTGTCCATGCTCATCGCGATGATGGCGCTGCTCATGGCTTTGAGCGGCTGCACCCCGGCTCTCAGGACAAGCATAGACTTCACTGACCAAACAAAGGCAGAATCCCAGGTGGAATTCGAGCCGGACGACTCGGCGATGCCCTCGACCGCAGCATCGGCGTCGGTTGCACCGCCAAGCGAACCGGAACAACACCAATGGTCTTATGAGAAAGGGCTGATCCTAAGGAAAGGCAGGGTGTTCACAAAGGATTCCTATCTGGGCGATTTCAGGGCTGAGCTGGAAGTGGAAATCATCTACACAGATCCTGAAGCCGTCGACTTCGAAGGGTTCATACTAGGCCTGGGCTTCAAGGAGAATCCGGAAATCGGGGACGATATAGTCAACATCTTCAGAGCACTGCAGTTCTATGGAAACCATGTCTGTCTTACAGACAGCATAAAGGCCTACTCGGTCATGCCGCACATGCCGTATGAAAGCTTGTTGTCTCTCATTGACGCAGACACTGCCAATTACATATTGCCATTCGAGATAGGGTTCATGCCAGGACTGGTAATCGGCAACGGCGCCGACGTAAGCG
Source organism: Bacillota bacterium (assembly GCA_017994615.1). Lineage (GTDB taxonomy): Bacteria > Bacillota > DTU025 > DTU025 > MWDF01 > MWDF01. The sequence continues at coordinate 6,019 of JAGOKM010000066.1, forward strand.
GCCTGAACCGCATCGTGGTCGAAAGGACCGGCGGCACTATCAGCGTTTGGGTTAACGGGACACTAGTAGGCAGCTATGAAAGCCAGTTCAAAGTGTATGATCCGGAAAACCCGGAGCTTGAACTGCTGAACCTGTTGTTCGATGACTTCGACGTAGACAGGCCGATCAGGGTAGGGGTATTCTCCGCATGCGCTCACATCGAGAAGACGGACGACAGCATCGAAGAGGGCGTATTCATCAGGAAGCTCACCGTTTACGCGGATGAGGTTATCGAGCATAATTAGCTGCTGCCTATACTTGACTTGCAGCCTTTCTTAGAGTAGATGTAAAATAAGCAATTGATATCAAAGGCTGCGATGGAGACCAGTAATCGGAACGCCAGAACGACAGGAAGGGTGCACGGCATACTGAGAGCGCACCCAGGGAAGGGACCGAGGAATTCACTCCGGAGCCGCTGCCTGAAATAGCAGTAGGGCAAGACGGGATCCCTCCGTTAGAAGGGGCTGTGTTCGTTAAGGACAACAGAGTGGGCCTTAGGCCAATTTGGGTGGTACCGCGGAAGCTGCGACTTTCGTCCCAGGAAGTAGCAGCTTCTTTTCATTTTTCTTAAGGGGGAATAGCCGTGGCAAGCCAAGTGGACGTGCTCGCCGAGAAGGCATTGGCAGAAATCTCAGCATGCGCGGATGTCGACCAGATGGAAGACCTGAAGGTAAAGTACCTGGGCAAGAAGGGCGAGCTTACTGCCCTGTTAAGGAGCATGGGAAGCATAGCTCCTGCGGACAGGCCGGCTTTCGGCCAGGCCGTCAACGATGCCAAGGCCAAGATCGAAGCCGGTATCGAGCATAGATCGAAGCTGCTATTGAAGGCCAGCAGGGAAGCCCAGTTCAGAAGAGAGGCAGTTGACGTCACCCTGCCTGGGAGGGTGCGCAGGCTGGGCAAGGTGCATCCTATAACGAAAGGCTTCCAAGACATCTGCGATATCTTCGTCAGGATGGGCTACTCTGTCGTGGAAGGGCCGGAGATCGAAACGGATTTCTACAACTTCACGGCGCTCAACACGCCACCTTTCCACCCTGCAAGGGACGTCCAGGACACATTCTATATAACTGAGAACATACTCCTCAGGACGCAGACGTCTCCCCAGCAGGTGAGGCAGATGGAAGCCCAGGAACCGCCGGTGAGGGTCGTCGTACCGGGCCTGGTTTACAGGCGCGACCAGGTGGATGCAACGCATTCCCCGGTATTCCACCAGCTGGAGGGGCTTTACGTAGATAAGGGGGTTACATTCGCCCACCTTAAGGGCTCCCTGGAGGTCTTCATCAAGGCATTCTACGGCGAGGACAAGCGTGTGAGGTTCAGACCGCACTATTTCCCATTCACCGAGCCGTCAGCAGAGATGGATGTATCGTGCTTCGCATGCGGCGGCAAAGGCTGCAGGATATGCAAGGGTGAGGGCTGGATAGAAATCCTCGGATCTGGCATGGTACATCCCAACGTGCTGAGGATGGCAGGTTACGATCCGGATGTATACAGCGGTTTTGCGTTCGGGATGGGCA
>JAGOKM010000067.1 GCA_017994615.1 Bacillota bacterium
GAGTATTGCATACCGTTCTTAAGGAAAGGCGGGCAGTTCGTGGCCATGAAGGGGCCGGGCGTCGACGCAGAGCTGGAGGACGGCAAGGCGGCGGCCTTTGCCCTGGGTGCGAAGATTACGTCAGTCCAGAGGCTGGACCTGCCCTTTGCAATGGGCGAGAGGAACCTGGTGGTCGCAATAAAGAACTCCCCCACACCTGCACGTTTCCCGAGGAGGGCCGGCGAAGCGGCCAGAAGGCCGATAACACGGAAATGACGATATAGGGTAGAATGAATACTGTCGGAAAGGCATAACAATACCGAACGGAGAGTGTCCATTTGGCCACAGTACTGGCTTTCGCCAATCAGAAGGGCGGAACTGGAAAGACAACAACCGCAGTAAACGTTGCGGCTTATGCAGCCAATGCAAACAAAGCCGTGCTGCTAGTCGACCTTGACCCGCAGGGCAACGCCACGAGCGGCCTGGGAGTCGGCAAACACGCGCTCAAGTCCAGCGTCTATGACGTGATAACAGACGGGACCCCTGCCATGGAGGCAATCTGCAGGACGAAGATTTCGGGTCTGGACCTGATGCCTTCGAACATGTCGCTTGTGGGCGCAGAGCTTGAACTGGTCAACGAGCCGGCCAGGGAGCAGCGCTTGAAGGGCGGGCTTTCACAGGCCATGGACCTCTACGACTACATCTTCATAGACTGCCCCCCTTCCCTGGGGCTGCTTACCGTCAACGCGTTCGCCGCCTCCAACGGCATTGTCGTTCCGATGCAGTGCGAATACTACGCGCTGGAAGGCTTAAGCCAGCTTATAAACTCCATAAACCTGGTCAAAAGGCACATCAACCAGTCCCTGGAGATCTTCGGGGTGGTGCTCACGATGTACGATCCGAGGCTCAATCTGACTCAGCAGGTCGAGGCAGAAGTGAAATCCTACTTCGGAGCCAAGGTGTTCGACACTGTGATACCGAGGAACGTGAGGCTGAGCGAGGCGCCCAGCCATGGCCTTCCGATCTGCCTCTACGACGGAAGGTCGAAGGGGGCCGAGGCATACATGACGCTTACAAGGGAAATCCTTAAGAGAGGTGACGGCAGATGACCCCTCAGAACAAGAAGGGACTGGGAAAGGGCCTGGAGGCGCTCTTGAGCGACAACCTCGTAGAAGGAGCCGGCGTGTCCGAGATAGACCTTTCACTTATATCATCCAACCCCTACCAGCCAAGGGTCGACTTCGACGAGGAAAAACTTGCAGAGCTGGCGGCCTCCATCAAGGAGCACGGCCTCATACAGCCGATGATAGTCCGGAGGGCTCCTCTTGGCTATCACATAATCGCCGGCGAAAGAAGGCTTAGGGCATGCAGGATGGCAGGGCTCACCCACGCCCCGGCGATAGTGAAGGACGCTACCGACTCAGAGATGATGCAGATAGCTATAGTGGAGAACGTCCAGAGGCAGGACCTGAATCCGATAGAGGAATCAAAGGCGTACCAGAGGCTCATAGACGACTTCGGCATGAGCCAGGAAGAGGTTGCGGCACTTGTGGGGAAAAGCAGGCCTGCCGTGGCGAACAAGCTTAGGCTGGCGAAACTTCCCGCCGATGTGCTGGATCTTGTTTCACGTGAAACTTTAAGCGAAGGGCATGCAAGGGCGCTTCTGGGCACAAGGTCTCCCGAAGCCCAATCTAAGCTGGCCAAGGAAGCTGTCAGGCGCAAGCTGTCGGTGAGGCAGCTCGAAGAGGCAGTGGCTAGGCTGGGAAGCATAAGGAGAAGGAAGCCGCAGAGGAGAAACAGGGACGCCGACCTGGTGGCACTTGAAGACAGGATGAGGCAGGAGCTCGGAACAAAAGTCAGGATAGTCGGCAACGCTGCCTCAGGCAAGATAGAGCTCTACTATTTCAGCCCCGAGGAGCTGGAAGCGCTCGTAGAGCGCGCGGTAGGCATTGAGTCGTAATCGAAAGGCGGTTCAAATTGATGAGTTCATTAGTGGCATTCCTCCGCGAAAACCCGTTCCTTATCACTTCGGTGCTTATGCTGCTCCTGGTAATAGTTGCGGCGCTGACCCTGATCCTGCTTTTCAAGGTACAGAAACTTAGGAGCCAGTACGAGAGGCTCATATCCGGCGTATCCGAGCAAAACGTGGAAGAAGTGCTGATCGATTACCTCAAGTCGACCAAACAGCTGGAGCTTCGAACAAAGGCTCTGGAGGATAAGGCCAGCATGCTTGAGGCAGAATCAAAGACGCACCTTCAGAACATAGGGATAGTCAGGTTCAACGCCTTCGAAGGCGTCGGCGGGGACCAGAGTTTCTCGGTCGCGATGCTGGATGATTCGCGCAAGGGCATTACCCTTACGGGCATATTCGGCCATTCGGATACCAGGGTGTATGCCAAGCCCATAGAGGACGGAAGCTCTAGGTACACGCTTACGCCCGAGGAAAATGAAGCCATAGCCATAGCGGCCGGCAAAATCCGCTAGCTCGGCGGTCGCATTGGAGGAAATGCACATCAGATGATAGAAGAAGTAATCGAGGAAGCTCAGTCCCTTCTTTTGAAAGGGCAGCCCGAAAAGGCGCTAGAGTTGCTTCGTTCCCTGGGGCCGGAAGGCTTGGCGGAGCCATCGGTACGCAACAAGATGGGAGTAAGCCTCGTTTACATGGGGAAGGACGTCGAAGCCGAGGCGGAGTTCAGGGCGGCGATAGCAATCGACAAAGAGTGCAGCCCTGCGTATACCAACCTGGGAAACATATATAAGGAACGGGGGGATTCGCAAAGGGCCATCGAGCTTTACGAACGGGCCATACAGGCGGATCCTTCGTATTCGAACGCCTACCACAACCTCGGTGTCATTTATAACAGCCAGAAGAGGTTTGACAAAGGCATCCCGCTATTGAAGACCGCAAAGCAGCTGGAACTGGGCCAAGGCGACCTGAGGAAGGGCAAGCGCAAGCAGGCCGCATGGCGCTTCGCCTGGATTGCGATAGCTTTCGTAGTCGGCATCGCAATGATCCTGATTAGCAGAAACAAGTAAATATAAGGAGGTCTTGTCGATGGCAAAGCCCGTAGCATACTTGAAGGGAGAGTTCGTCCCCCTGGAGGATGCGAAGATCAGCATTATGACGCATGCCTTCCTTTACGGAACGGCATGCTTCGAAGGGATCAGGGCGTACTGGAACGAAGAAAAACAGCAACTTTACGTGTTCAGGCTGCTTGAGCATTACCAGCGCATGAAGAACTCAACCAAGATTACGAGGATCTTCCTTGACAAAAGCGCGGAGGATCTGTGCGAGATAACGCTTGAGCTTCTAAGGCGCAGCGATTTCCGCGGAAGCGACGTCTACATAAGGCCGGTGGCATACAAGAGCGGGCTGGGGATCGGAGTCAAGCTGACGGGCATCGAGAACGACTTCTGCTGTTTCGCGACTGCTTACGGCAAATACATAGACACATCCAAGGGGCTTAACGTATGCGTCAGCTCATGGGCCCACGTAGAGGACAACTGCATACCGATGAGGGCCAAGATAAACGGCGCATACATCAACGCCGCCTACGCGAAGAGCGAAGCCCAGGACAACGGCTACGATGAGGCGATATTCATGAACAGGGACGGCCACGTATCCGAGGGCAGCGCGGAGAACCTCTTCATCGTAAGAGGTGGAAAGCTGGTCACGCCCAGCGTAAGCTCACATATCCTGGAAGGGATAACAAGGGCGACGCTTATGGAGCTTGCGAAGAACGAGATGGGCATCGAATGCATCGAGAGGACCGTGGACAGGTCCGAACTTTACATATGCGAAGAGGCGTTCATATGCGGCACGGGTGCCGAGCTTGCACCAATAGTCTCGGTCGACAGGGTGCCGGTGGGGACCGGGAAGACCGGCCCCATAGCGTCCAGGCTGCAATCGCTCTACTACGAAGCAGTAAGAGGAAAGCTCGACAAGTATAGCAGATGGCTTACGCCGGTCTACTAGGGGCTTGGCGATTCCCATATCGACCAGTTGGCCCCGCCGAGAGGCGGGGCAACAATTGATGACAAGGAGAGCAAAATTGTCAGAGCACGAGCCGAAGAAGGATATCAGGCCTTCCATAAAGGAGATATTCCTTCTGTTCTTCAAGATAGGCATGTTCACCATAGGCGGCGGATACGTGATGATTCCGGTGATGCAGAAGGAGATCACCGAGAAAAGATCGTGGATGAGCAAAGAGGAATTCACGGACATGCTCGGCATCACCCAGGCAGCCCCGGGCCCGATGGCTATAAATACCGCGACTTACGTTGGATATACGCTGAGGAGGAAATCAGGAGCCGCAGCCGCCATATTGGGCTGCACCCTGCCCTCCCTTCTCGTCATAACCGTAATTGCCGCGCTTTTCCCCACGATGATGAAGTACGCGGCTTTCCAGAGCGCGTTCAAGGCTATCAGGCCTGCTGTAGTGGCACTGATCGCAGCTGCGGTCCTCAAGCTTACCCGCACGTGCGTAAGCAAACCTGTGCACCTAGTAGTAGCAGTGCTCGCCTTCGCAGCCAACTTCCTGCTTAAAGTCAGCCCTTTCCCGATAATAGCGGCATGCGCGGCCCTGGCTCTCCTCCTTCCTGAGGAGGTGCTGTAGATGTTGCCGGTTCTTATCGGGCTATTTACGAGCTTCGCGAAAGTGGGGCTATTCACGTTCGGGGGCGGGTACGCCGCCCTGAGGCTCATACAGACGGAGGTGATCATTAAAAGCGCCTGGCTGACCATGGAGGAGTTCCTCGATGTCGTGGCTATCGCCGAAGTAACTCCGGGCCCCATCGCCCTGAACGCTTCGACTTTCATAGGCTACAAGCTTGCAGGCATACCGGGCGCAATTTCCGGCACGCTAGGCGTGATATTCTTCCCGGTCATTATCATGCTCATACTCACCTACTTCGTTAACAAGCTCAAGGACAACAGGAAGATGAAGGCGATAAAGATAATGCTGCGCGCGGCGGTGCTTGGCCTCATATCGTCCGCAGCGTTCTCCATGGGGGCTGCGGCCCTGGGAAGCGCCTTGAGCATCGCGATATTCGCCGCGGCCATGGGCGCCGCAATGTTCCTCAAGGCCGACCCGATACTGCTTCTGCTCCTAACGGGATTGGCAGGGGCCGTGATCGGGTTATGATGTTCCACGTGAAACATACTGTGGGAGGTATCAAGGATGAACCTGACAGATAGATTTTCCTCCTGGCTGTCCAGGGTGATGAACCTGCCCCTTGAGAGACTGCTGCCTTTTGTCCAAGTGGGAGCGAAACTCATCTCTGTTCTTATTGTGTTCTTGCTGGCATCCATAGTGACGCGCGTCATCACCAGCCTGATAAGATCCTCGACCAAGAGAAGGCTGAGCAGCGGGCGGCATAAGTTGGGGGACCCCAGGAGGATCCAGACAGGAAGCACCATACTCATAAGCCTTATGAAGTACCTTGTGTTCTTCATTGCGGCAATGATCTCCCTGGAGATACTGGGCATCAACCCAACGAGCCTTCTTGCAGGCGCGGGGTTCGCGGGCCTGACAATAGGCTTCGGGGCGCAGGCGCTTATAAAGGACATAATCTCCGGGTTCTTCCTCATGTTCGAGGACCAGTACGCCGTGGGCGACTATGTGAAGGTGGAGGGCTGCGAGGGCATAGTCGAAGAGATCCAGCTCCGCATCACAAAGATAAGGGACTTCGGCGGCGAGCTCCATATAATCCCCAACGGCAACATCAACAAGGTTACCAACTACAGGAGCGACGGCCTCAGGATATGGATAGCGGTGACCATCGACGTCAAGGAGGACATCGAGAAGGCGATCACCGTCCTTCAGGCCGCGCTTGATGCGGCAAAGCAGGATTATGCGGCGCTGGGCCTGCTCGACGGCCCTAATGTGCTGGGAGTGGAAGAGGTTAACGAGCTCGGCTCAAGGATCAGGATATGGGCCAGGGGAGTCCCTATGAAGCACTGGAACATCGCAAGGGAGATAAACAAGCTCATCAAATCAACGCTTGACGAGAACGGCATAAGGCTCGCCAGCCCCCACAGGAACGTGACAATAGAGACCAGAGCTGCAATATCCCGTGAAGAAGGAAAAGCGAATGGATGAGCAGAAATCCTACTTCCCATACAACCCCGGCGACGTCGTAAGGATGAAGAAGAAGCATCCATGCGGCTCATTCGAATGGGCGGTGCTGGAAACAGGGGCGGATTACCGTATCAAGTGCACAGGATGCGGAAGGCAGCTTCTCATGTCGAGAGGTGACTTTGAAAGGCAGGCAAAGTCCGTAGTCAAGAAATAGGATCGGGGGTGTTGCCCTTGTTAAGGGTTGGCATAGTAGGGCTTCCCAACGCGGGTAAGAGCACTCTCTTCAACGCACTGACCAGGGCGGGCGCCCAGGTGGGCAGCTACCCGTTCACCACAGTTGAGCCCAACGTAGGAGTAGTCGAGATCCCCGACAGCAGGCTGGAAGCCATTGCCAAGCTGGCGAAGGCGGAGAAGGCGACGCCGGCCACCGTGGAGTACTTCGACATTGCCGGGCTAGTCAAAGGGGCATGGAAAGGCGAGGGCCTGGGGAACAAGTTCCTGGGGCACATAAGGGAATGCGACGCGATTGCCCACGTGCTCAGGTGTTTCGAAAACAAGGACGTCATCCACGTGGAAGGCAGCATAGACCCGGTCAGGGACCTTGAGATAGTGAACACAGAGCTCCTGCTGGCTGACCTGCAGACGGTGGATAAGGCAATACAGAAGGCTGAACCCATGCTCAAGACCGGAGAAAAGAAATACAAGGACGAAATCGAGAACCTGAAGAGCATAAAATCCATCATAGCTTCGGGCAGGATGCTGAGGTCGGTCGAGCTGACAGAGGAACAGAAAGAGGCTGTAGCCAGGCTTTTCCTTCTGACGGCAAAACCTGCGGTCGTGGTGCTCAACATCGACGAGGGGCAAATTGGTGAGCTTCCCTGCATAATGCCAGAGCTCTTCGCGGAGCAGATGCCCGAGAAGAGGGGAATGGTATGCCGCTCTGTCTCAAGGATAAAGGAACTGGACCCGGCAAGCCCTGTAGTGGCGATATGCGCCGATCTGGACAACGGGCTTGCGGAACTTGGGGCCGAGGACGCGAAGGAGTACCTCGCTCAGTTCGGGTTGGACAGACCCCTAGCTGACCATCTGGTCGAGAAGTGCTTCAAGGCGCTGAACCTGATCTCGTTCTTCACCATGAAAGGCACCGAGACAAGGGCCTGGTCCATCACCAGGGGCACCCGTGCCGCCAAGGCTGCCGGCAAGATACATACC
>JAGOKM010000068.1 GCA_017994615.1 Bacillota bacterium
CTGCGACGTGTACGAAAAGCAAGCTCTCTTCTGCGGTTTCTCCCTTGGACTTGGAATCCAAGGAGGGTTCTGTTGTCGTTGAAACATTCGGTACGGGCATGCTCTGTTCCGCTAATTCGGGCGGGATGTCGGGTTGGGCGTCGGCTTTTGTAGGCGACCCATCAACTTGTGCTTCCCTGTAGCCGATGATCTTGATTTCAGCAGGACGGCGGAGGCGAATGAGGAGGGGCCCCGCTGCGACCAGGCAGGCGAGCATCAGGTAAATGGCACTTGCCGCCTTGCGCCTTTTGAGATACCCAGCCATCATGCACCTCCGGCGTCCATACCGGACCGTAAGGCAATGATATGGCAAAGGGGGCGCCGTTTGCGCCCCCATAACCGGCTAATCCTGGTATTATTTGTTATCAGACCACTATGTTTACCATCTTGCCCGGGATGACTATCGTCTTGCGAACCGGCTTGCCGGCAACCGCAGCAGCGACCTTCTCGCTGGCCATTGCCGCTTCCAACAGCTCCTCCTGCCCTGATCCGGCTGGGACTTTTATGACGTCCTTGAGCTTCCCGTTCACCTGCACGGGCACCTCGACCTCATCTTCCCTGGCCTTCTCCGGGTCGAACACAGGCCATGGCGCCTTCGCCAGGCCCCCCTTATGGCCTCTGGCTTCATACATCTCCTCCGCGATGTGCGGCGCGAATGGGGAAAGCAACTTGAGGAAGTCGTCCCAGTGTTCGGGCTTGATGCTCTCCCTCTTGCCGAACCAGTTGGCAAGGCTCATAAGCTGCGCCAGGGCTGTATTGTACTTCATGTCCTCGATGTCTGCGCTCACCTTGCGGATGGTCTGGTGCACCATCCTTTCGGCCTCGAGAGTATCCGCGCCATCGCAACGGCGGACCTTGCCCTGCAGGTCCCATACCCTGTAGAGGAACCTCTGCATGCCTATCAACCCCTGGGTGGACCAGGGGATGGGCTGGTCGAACGCGCCCATGAAAAGCTCGAACAGCCTGAAGGCGTCAGCGCCGTACTTGTCGACCATCTCGTCGGGATTGATGACGTTGCCCCTTGATTTGGACATCTTCTCGTTGTCCTCGCCCAGCACAAGGCCGTGCGATGTCCTTTTGCTGTAAGGCTCGGGGGTGGGCACCACTCCGATGTCGAAAAGGAACTTGTGCCAGAACCTCGAGTAGAGAAGATGAAGCGTGGTGTGCTCCATCCCTCCGTTGTACCAGTCAACCGGGGTCCAGTACTTCAAAGCCTCCTTCGAGGCGATCGCCTCTTTGTTTCTCGGGTCAGTGTACCTGAGGAAGTACCACGAAGAGCCTGCCCAGTTCGGCATCGTGTCCGTCTCCCTTTCGGCATCGCCGCCGCATTTCGGGCACTTGGTGCGGACCCAGTCCTTGATCTGGGCTAGAGGGGACTCACCCGTATCGGTCGTCTGGTACTTCTGCACTTCGGGAAGCTTCAGCGGCAGCTGCTCGTAAGGTACGGGAACCCACCCGCAGTGCTGGCATTCCACCATAGGTATCGGCTCCCCCCAGTATCTCTGGCGCGAGAAAACCCAGTCCCTCAACTTGTAATTGACCTTCTCCTTGCCTATCCCCTTTTCTGACAGGAACCTCGTCATGGCAGCTATGGCCTCTGCCACTCCCATGCCGTCCAGGAAGCCCGAATTCACTAGCGTGCCTTCCTCGGTGGAGCAGTAAGGTGCTTCGTTTACGTCAACTCCGCCCGCGGAAATGACCTCGACTATCGGGATCCCGAACTTCTTCGCAAACCTCCAGTCACGGTCGTCGTGCCCTGGAACGGCCATTATCGCCCCCGTGCCGTAAGAAGCCAGTACGTAATCGGCGGTCCAGACTGGTATCTGCTCCCCCGTTGCGGGATTTACGCAGTAAACTCCCTTGATCGGGCAGCCTGTCACTTCCTTGGCCACCTCGGTCCTCTCGAAGTCGGATTTCTTGGACGCGAATTCGCAGTAGGCTCTTACTTCATCAGGATTTTCGCACATGCCCAGGAACTTCGGAAGGTAAGGATGTTCAGGTGAAACAACCATGTAAGTAGCCCCGAACATCGTATCAGGCCTGGTGGTGAAGACCCTGAGTTTCATGGCACCTCCCGTGCCTGCGACCTCGAAGTCGACCTCGGCGCCGGTCGACCTGCCTATCCAGTTCACTTGCTGCATCTTTATCTTGTTCCAGAAGTCCACGGTTTCAAGGTCGTTCAGCAGCCGTTCGGCGTACTCGGTTATCTTCAGCATCCACTGCTTCTTTACCCTGCGCACTACCGTACCGCCGCACCTTTCGCAGACGCCTCCGACAACCTCTTCGTTTGCAAGCCCGATCTTGCAGCTTGTGCACCAGTTTATGGGGATCTCCGCCTTGTAAGCCAGGCCGTTCTCCCACAGCTTGATGAAAATCCATTGGGTCCATTTGTAATACTCGGGGTCCGTCGTATCCACTTCACGGTCCCAATCGAAGCTGAATCCCAGCTTTTTGAGTTGAGTTCGGTATCTCGCTATGTTGCGCCTCGTGACCACCGCGGGATGCTCGCCGGTCTTTATGGCGTGGTTCTCGGTCGGCAGTCCGAAGGCGTCCCATCCAATCGGATAAAGGACGTTGTACCCTTGCATCCTCCTCTTCCTTGCGAGGACGTCGAGCGCCGTATATGAACGAGGATGGCCTACATGCAGGCCGGCCCCTGAAGGGTAAGGAAACTCGATGAGCACGTAGTACTTCGGCTTCGAGTAGTCATCGCTCGCCGCGAAGCACTTCGTCTTCTCCCAGTTCTGCTGCCATTTGGCCTCGATTCTGCCAAACTCGTACTTATCCGTCATTCCTACCCCTCCTATGAGAAAACGCCCCCGGCCTAAGGCCAGGGGCGTGAAAACGCGGTACCACCCTGTTCACGATGCGGAAATAATAATGGTGGAGCTGAGGGGGATCGAACCCCTGACCTCTTGAATGCCATTCAAGCGCTCTCCCAGCTGAGCTACAACCCCACGAACATCGTCTCGAAACCCTTAACGCGGGATACGTCCCCTCCTACTGCAGTTCGGCAGGGCCGCTTGCGGGCGAGTCTCGGCGGATCATGCGGCCATTCTCACCAAACATGGCCTCTCTTGTGCCTGATACGGTCCGATGCTCCCGGTCATCGCGTTCATATCTCAATGTCAACAAGAAGAATTATACTAACGTCCCTGCCGTGCGTCAATAATCTCTCCGTACAGCAAGCCGCTATTCTCATCTATCAGGATAATATGCTATCTCAGGCTTCGAACCTTGACAGGGGGGCATCGCCCCAGGTCCTCTCCAGATTGTAGTACTCCCTCTCCCTTTTGAGCATGAGGTGCACTACGACATCGCCCGCGTCCAGCAGCACCCAACCGGATTCATCGGCCCCTTCGGCCCTATGCGGCTTGCCACCGAAGGATTCAAGCCTATCGACAATTTTCTCCCTGGTGTCTTTCAGGTGTGTGGGCGTGTTAAACGTGCCTATTACGAAAAAGTCGGTTACGGTGGACTTCTCAGTCAGGTCTATCCTTACTATCTCGCCTGCCTTGTTCTCCAGCATGGCCTCCACAATCGATGCCGCCTTTGCTTCCGCAATGTTTTCCGCCATCTTCGACCACCTTTCTAATTCAGGCCTTTGGCCCTTGTATTCAGCTCATTCAGTATCCAGTTGCGGGCGAGGACCGATTCCGGCGCTATCTCCCTGTTCTTGGCTATCGTCCTGGATATCTTCCTGTTGAGTATCATCAGGATCGCGCTGTCGAGGTTGAACTCCAGCTCCCGCCTTATGTCGTCCATATTGAAGCTCCTGCCCAGCTCGCAGTAGTCGGATGCGAATACTACCTTCTCCTCGACCGACATTTCGGGCCTCCCAAGCGTATGGCTTGCGACGGCCATCAGCACCTTTGGGTCGTCCACGCCGAACATCGCCTGGGCGATGACGGCGCCAACGAGAGGATGGAGCAGGTGCGGGTTCCTTAGCAGCGTGTCGGAGTAAATCAGCTCATGGGAAGCCGCCACTGAGAGGAGCTCTTCGTTGGGCATCTCCTTGGCGCAGTCGTGCAGAAGCGCCGCTGTCGAGACCACCTTCTCATCGGCGTTGTAGTGCTTCGCCAGCTTGACTGCCATCTCTTCGACGTTCAAAGTATGCTTGAGCCTTTGAGGCGAGAGCATGGAAGACAGCTTATCGAGCATCTCAGACCTTTCCACTTGAGGCAACAACTCCTACTGCGCCTTATATAGCCCGTTCTTCAGGATATAGCTTACCACTTCGTCAGGCAGGAGGTATCTTACGGGCAAGCCCTCCCTTATCCTCCTTCTTATGTCCGTAGAGGATATCGCAAGGGCCGGCACCTCGAAGAAGTCGATCTTACCCTCGCCGAACCTCTGCACGGGCTTCATCAGCTCGTCGGATACGACGTAGCCCGGGCGAGTCGCCGCGGCGAAACGGCAAAGCGAGAACAGCTCGGCCGGGCTCTTCCAGCTGCAAATCTCGAGGATGGCATCGGCGCCTGTTATGAAAGTCAGGTCTGCATCCTTGTATTCCCCGGCTTTGAGCTTCTTCAGTGTATCCACGGTGTAGGTGGTACCCTCTTCGTCCAGTTCTATGCGGCTCACATCGAAATGCGGGTTCGTTATCGTAGCCATCTGGGCCATGATAAGCCTGTGGGTCCCGTCCGCCACCTTCCTCAGCGATTTATGTGGAGGGTTGCCTGACGGTATGAAGATGACCTTGTCGAGCTTGAAGCGCACGAATGCCTCCTCAGCGGTCACCAGGTGCCCGTAGTGTATGGGATCGAAAGTGCCGCCCATCAGGCCTATCCTTGCCATGTCACACACCGATCCCTTCGGATTCCCTATATTCGAACTCGTAATCCAGTATCCTCACAGGGTCTCCTTCCTTGATACCCATGTCCCTCAGCCTTCCGATTATGCCCGATTTGATGAGCATGCCGTACATCCTCTTCATCGATTCCGGATTGTTTACGTCAGTCCTCAGAAGCAGCCTCTCGACACCTTCCCCTGATAATATATAGGCTCCAAGGCGGCGGGTTATCTTTGCGTCCCTGAGCTTTTCGCCCCTCAGGACGTATACTTTCTCCCTGAGCTTGTCGCCATCTGCTGAAACCAGATACCTGAGCCGCTCTTCCTCCTTGGCCAACATGGAGGCCACTGCGCCCATCAGCTCGCCGACCCCCTCCGTCGTCGCCGCGGAAATCGGGAACACCCTGACGTGGGATGCTTCTTCCAGCCGCTTGAGCACCTCGGGGTCTTCAAGCACGTCCATCTTGTTGGCCGCGACGAGGTAGGGCTTCTCAAGCATGGCAGCATCGAAGGCGCCCAGCTCGTTCCTGACTTTCAGGAAGTCGTCGACGGGGTCCCTTCCTTCTGTCCCGGCGGCATCCACCACGTGAACCAGGACTTTCGTCCTCTGCACGTGCCTGAGGAATTCATGGCCCAGGCCGGCTCCTGCAGATGCGCCTTCGATGAGCCCCGGGATGTCTGCGATTACGAAGCTGTCATCGCCCCTGTCGACGACGCCCAGCACGGGCGAAAGCGTCGTAAACGGGTAGTTCGCTATCTTAGGCCTTGCAGATGTCACCATGGAGATCAAAGTGGATTTGCCGGCGTTGGGATAGCCGACAAGCCCGACGTCGGCTATCAGCCTGAGCTCTATCCTTAGGACCCTCTCCTGTCCCGGGAGCCCCTTCTCTGCGTATCTGGGGGTCTGCCTCACGGGTGTTGCGAAATGGGCGTTGCCCCTTCCGCCGGAGCCGCCTTTCGCTACAACAACGGAAATGTCGTCGTCTATCAGGTCGGCCAGCAGCTCCCCCGTTTCATCGTCGAATATCATGGTGCCGGGGGGGAATTTCAATACCAGGTCGTCAGCGCTTTTGCCGCTCCTGTTCCATGCTTCTCCGTCGGCGCCGTTCTCAGCCTTGATGACAGTTTTGTATCTGTAGTCGGAAAGCGTCCTCAAAGAAGGGTCTGCCATGGCTATGACATCCCCGCCCCTGCCGCCGTCGCCCCCGTTTGGTCCGCCCCTAGGGATGAACTTCTCCCTTCGGAAGCTTACGACGCCGTTGCCCCCCTTACCTGCGGTTACTCTTATCCTTGCGCTGTCTACGAACATTAACCCGGTAGCACCTCACACAATCGGCTTTTTCGCCTGTTAGATATAATATACACTTCAACGAGCGTCATCGTATACCTGCCGGGGATCATGGCTAGCCCTCCAGGCCGCGCTGACGTTCAAAGCCCAGTGTACAATCGCAGGGGATGCTACGCTACCGGTTACCCAATACAGGCGCTGAAGGATCAGGCCGGACACGAAAGGGAACGACAGCGCGTACGCGACTATTCGCCATCCGTGCCCGAGCAAGGCCGCCGGCAGGGCATGGACGGCTGAAAAGGCAGCAGCCTGCAGAATGGTTGCTGCGCCCTGCCCTAATGTCTCCTTCATCGCTGAATATAGTGCGTGCCTGAACAGTACCTCCTCGAGAAGCGCTCCGGCCAAGCAGTAGGGAACTGAAGCCGCCATCGCAGCCGGCCGGCCCATAAGCCTTAGCGAGTATGCCGCCCCTCCGGCGTTTACCCTCTTATTATGCGTGGTGTCAAAATCAAGCAGACGCACCATCAACCTGCCGGACAGGTACAGGAACGTAAAGGATGCCGCCACGCCGGGCAAAGCACGAAGGCTGGGCATGGCAAGGAACGGGATCCCGGCCAACGACCCCGAACTCCTCGCCGCCATGGCGATCATCGCAATAAGCGCCAAGTCTCCGATGTCAACAGCCGAAGCGCTGCGCGTGGCCGTCCTCACAGCCGCCTTGAACACCACCGATACTACAGCGAGTATGCCCATCAGCATGACCCTCCAATGTGCTGAGATTGCTGCGCACGCCCTTTGAATCGTCCCAATTCCATGCGAAAGCCGAATAAATCTCCCTGTAAGTGTCGCAGTTGGGGTCATGCCCTCCGTTTGCTGTGGCCGCAGCCCTGCAGCCGCCACCGCAAAGGTACCTCACATCGCATGCCCTGCATTCACTGTCCTGGTCGACGCTCCATTTGATGTCGAAGCTTTCCAGCGGTACGTCCCATAGCAGGTGGCAGGGGTGCGCCTTCGCATCCCCAGTGAAGCACACCACCCTTCTGCCCGCCCCGCAGGAGCTCTTCGAC
>JAGOKM010000069.1 GCA_017994615.1 Bacillota bacterium
GAGCGTGACGCCGCGTTCTCCTACCATCGTGTTGAATTTGTCGGGGAAATCGACGACGTCCTTGTATATGTGGGCGATCTTGGCGTACTTCTCCACTTCGGAGTCGTCTATTCCGGGGTCGGAGAACGCGATATTGTCCCTTATCGTCGTCGAGAACAGGAACGATTCCTGCGGTACACATCCTATCTGCTTCCTTAGCGTAGATATGGGTATCTTGTTGATGTCTATGCCGTCTATGAAGACGGTGCCCGCCGGCGGGTTGTACAGCCGCGTCAGGACGGCCGCCAGGCTCGATTTGCCGCTTCCCAGCCTTCCTACTATGGCCAGGACCTGGCCGGCCTTCACGTCGGCGCTAAGGCCTTTTAGGACTGGCCTGGAGCCGTCCTTCTCGTAGCTGAAGGTAAGGTCCCTTATGGTAATGTCTCCTTTGATCTCGAAGGGCTCCACTGCATCCGGCGGATCCTGGATGTCGGGCACTTCGTTGAATATCTTGTTGAGCCTCGCCGCCGAGGCCATGCCCCTCTGGATGATGTTTATGACCCAGCCCATGCCTATCATGGGCCACACAAGCGACCCCAGGTAGCTGTAGAACATCACGAAGGACCCGAGGCTTATGTCGCCCCTGGCCACCATCGTACCGCCCTGCCATATGGCTATTACGAAGGCCAGAGTAGCGAAGATATTGATCATGGGCTCGAAAACAGCGTCTACCTTCATTAGGGCTACGTTCTTGTCGAAGTTGTTCTTTGCGGACTTCATGAAGTTGTCCGTCTCGAAGTCCTCCTGGGCGAAACCCTTGATGACCCTGATGCCCGATATGCTCTCCTGGGCCTTATCGGTGAGGTCCGAGAACGATTCCTGCACCGCCTTGAACCTCTGGTTGATGACCTTGCCGAAATAGAAGACGGCCACCGCGAGCATGGGGAAGGGCAGAAGTCCCAATACCGCCAGCTTGGTGGGCACGCTGATGAACAGCATTATGGTCGTGGCTATAGTCAGGAACAGGCTGTCGAATGTGAGTACTATGCCGGAGCCGAGGCTTTCGCGGACAGCGCGGATGTCGTTCGTTGCATGTGCCATCAGGTCCCCGGTCTTGTTCTGGGTATAATATCTCTCGGAAAGCTGCGTGAACTTCTCGAAGAGCATCTTGCGCATCTGATAGTCCGCGTGCCTTGAGGTCCTGTTGACGAACCAGCGCCACAGGAAGCGGTTGAGCATGGCGAACAGGCCTACTGCAATCAGTAGCCATACGTAGTACATCAGGCCTTTGTAATCAAGGGAACCGTCGGCAAGCCCGTCCGTGATTGGGCCTAGTATCCTCGGCACGATTACTTCCGTTGCGTCCACGAAAATGAGGAAGATCACCCCGGCGAGGTATCTCCACAGGTTCTTCTTGAGGAATTCCTTCAGGAATGCGTAATGCTTCACATTAACCTCTCCGCTAAAGCGCCAATTATAGATTATACACGACTTTCGTCAGTTTTCCACACATTTATTCTGAAGCACGAAAAAAGGCGCCCGTTGCGGGCGCCTTTCAAGGCTCTCAGTCATGGGGTCATAGCTTGGACCTCGGGTCGAATGCGTCTCTGAGCCCGTCTCCGAACAGGTTGTAGCAAAGCACCGCAGCGAAGATGAACACCCCGGCCAGGAGGTTCCAGGGGGCCCTCTCCAGAGTCTGCAGGTTCATGGCTGAAGTCAGCATGTTGCCCCAGGACGCATCTGGCTCCTGTATGCCCAGCCCTAGGAACGATAACCCCGACTCGCCCAGTATGTAGCTAGGGATCGAAAGCGTGGCGCTGACTATGACGAAAGAGAGCGTGTTGGGCAATATGTGCTTCGTGATTATCCTCATGTCGCTCGTGCCGATGGCCCTCGCCGCCTGGACGTATTCGCGGGTCTTTATCGACAGGACCATACCCCTTATGATCCTCGCCATCCCGGCCCAGCTGATGAAGCTTAGTATGGCGACTATGAGGAAGTAGCGCATCGTCGAGCTCAGGTCCCTGGGCAGCACCGCAGCGAGCGCCAGCAGCAGGTAGAAGCTGGGGATGGACATGATGATTTCGGCTGACCTCATCATGATGTTGTCGATTATCCCTCCGTAATAACCTGATATGCCGCCGAAGAGCATGCCGATGGTCAATGTGATCACGATGCCCGCCCAACCTACGAACAGGGACGCCCTTCCACCGTATAGGATCCTGCTGAAAAGGTCCCTTCCGTAGTCGTCGGACCCCATCAGGAAGACGAGGCCCTCCTCACCGTCTGCGGCCCTTGCGCCAAACAGGTGGACGTTGGACTTCAGCCCAAAGAGGCTCCACATGTTCCTGGGGTCGTCGCTCCTGGTAAAGAGCTTGATGTAGTACTTCTTGTCCTTTATCTCCTCATATTTCTGCGTCAGTGGGTCCAGCATGGCGCTCTTGTATACGAAGGGCATGCTGAGCTTCCCGTTCTCGTCCTTCCAGTAGATCTTGCTGGGTGGTTGCAGGTAATTGTTCCTCTGGGTCGTATGCATGTGATAAGGCGCAAGGAAACCCGCAAGGATCACTGAAACGTACATTATCACTAGGATGTATGCGGATATCATGGCCAGCTTGTGGCGCTTGAGCCTCATCCAGGCGATGCGCCAGGGGGACCTTACTTTCTCGGTGTTGCAGGCCGCCGCGTTAGACTTCTCTGCCATTTTGCGCACCTCCTACTGGTACCTTATGCGCGGGTCTGACATCGCAAGCAGGACGTCCGCGACAAGGTTTCCGACAATTAGTAGGACCGCGCCCATTACCAGGTTGCCCATGGCAAGGTAGATGTCCTTCCTCTGTACCGCTTCGAGCATCATCTGGCCCATGCCGGGCCACGCGATGATGGTCTCGGTAAGCGCAGCTCCTGAAAGAAGTCCGCCGAGCTGGAAGCCGAAGATTGTAATCAGTGGATTGATTGCGTTCCTTACTGCATGCTTCCAGATGACCTTGCTTTCCGAAAGGCCCTTGGACCTTGCAGTAGTGACGTAATCCTGCCTTAATACCTCAAGGAGGTTGCCCCTCATCTGCCTCATAAGGCCGGCGACGCCGCCGAATCCGAGCACTATGGTAGGTACGACCAGGTGTCTTGCGAGATCTACCACCTTTTCGGGGAAGGTCATCCAAGAGAATCCGATGGAAGTCATTCCGCCCACTGGAAGGTTGCCGAACCTCGTGGTCGCAATGAAGTACAGAAGCAGCAGCGCCACGAAGAAGGACGGGGCCGATATGCCCACGAAGGCGAAGATGGTAAGGAACCCGTCAATGAAGCTGTATTTCTTAACTGCCGATATCACGCCGATGGGTATGGCGAAAAGCCACGAGACTATCATTGAAGTCAAGGAGAGAAGCAGCGTATTATACATCCTTGTCGTAATCAGGTAGGATACGGGGGCCCGGTAGGTGAAAGAGTAGCCGAAGTTCCCCCTGAGCAACTGCGACAGCCACCTGAAGTACTGCTCGTACAGAGGCCTGTCCAGTCCGAAAGAAGCTCGCATCTGCTCTATGGTCTCCGGCGAGTTGTCCGGGTTCATCCTTAGAGCTGTCAGGAAGTCGCCTGGTGCGAGATTCATCACAGCGAAAGCCAAAAGGCTGATCCCCAAAATGATTGGGATTATGCCGATTAGCCTTCTTAGGATATAGGCACCCATGAATTACCTCCAAATAACCGCCCTGGAAGGTCAGCGGGCCGGCCGTCCGGCCGGCCCGCATCTGCCTGTCCGGCAGTATGTTAGCTCGCTATGGCTTCAGGTAGTAGATCTCCTCGAGGTTGTGTATCGTTCCGCCGTATGCGGTGGGCTTCACGTTGGCGAGGGTGTTCCTCATAGCTGCTATCGACTGAGGGGCGACGAAGTAGATGAGCGGTACCTGGTCGGATATGATCAGCTGCCACTTCTCGTATATCGCCGCGCGCTTTGCGGGGTCGACTACCTTGACGCCCTCGTCGAATACCTTGTCGATCTCAGCTTCCCAAGTGGTGGCCGGCTTCTCCTGCCCAGGGTTCCACATATGCAGACCGCCGGAGCTGTGCCATACGTTCCTGCCGTTGTTGGGCTCAACCGAGCCTGTCAGCCCGATGATTATCGTGTCGAACTCGAAGGTATCCATCAGCTTCTCGACCAGGGTGTTGAACGTGTAGGTCGTGACCTTGGCGTCGATGCCGGCCTTCTTGAGGTCCTCTACAAGTATGTTGGCTATCTTGTTGCGGTTGCTGTTCTCGCTGTGGGTCGTCACTTCGAACTTGACCTGACGTCCGGTGGCGTCGACGAGCTTGCCGTCGACATACTTGAAGCCGCCCTTTGCGAACATCTCCTTGGCCTTTTCGAGCGAGTAGGCGTACTGGGTGACCTTCGTGCTCAGGAACTCCTTGTTAGGCGCCGATACGGGGCTCCATTGGGGCTCCGCAAGGCCTGCGTATACCTGGTTGATTATCGTGGTCTTGTCCACGAGGTGTGCGACGCCCTTCCTGAAGTACTGGTTGTTGAACCACTCGAGCTTCCAGGGCTCCTTGTCCTTCGCGAAGTTGGGGTTCCTGGGGTTCATGTTGAACACCACGAACTCGGTGGAGAACGTGGCACCCAGGTTGTACAGGGTGAAGTTCTCCTTCTTCTGCAGATCCTTGAAGGTAGCGTAGTCGGTGTTCTTGATGCCGAGGATGTCAGTGTCGCCGTTGCGGAACTTCAGGGTCTGGGTCTCGAGGTTCGGCACTATCATGCGGACGTACCTGGTTATATACGGCAGGACCTGGTCCTTGCTGTTCTTAACCCAATAGTTCGCATTGCGGAGGTAGACAACATATTCGTTGGGCTTGTACTGGGCCATTGTGTACATGCCGGTCCCGACGATGTCCTTGACGGGGGTGTTGATTCCCCAGGTTTCGTTGAACTTGCCGGCCTTCCAAGCGGCCTCTAGCTTATGCTTCGGCAGGATCTCGATCAAGATCTGGCGCAGAAGCGGCGCGAAGGTCGAAGGGAGGGTGAACTCAACGGTATATGTGTCTATCTTCTTGTACTTGAGGTACTGGCCGTCGATGGTCAGCACGTCGCGGGAGGAGGTCTGAATGTTCTCGTCATAGATTACGTCGAAGGAGAAAACCACGTCGTCCGCGGTCAGCTCCTTGCCGTCCGAGAACTTGACTCCCTGCCTGAGGTAGAACGTCCAGACGAGCCCGTCATCGCTGAACTTCCAGCTCTTCGCGAGGCTGGGGATGACTGCCGTGGTGACGCCGTCCGTCGCCGTGAGGCCCTCGAATATGGGGGCCAGTACGTCGGTCGACGAGGTCTCTGCCGCAGTCACGGGGTTGAATGTCTTAGGGTCTGTGATCTGGGCCACCACGAGCTGGCCGCCGAACACTCCGACAGGGGCCTGGCTGACCTTGTACTCCGTCGGTGCTGCCAGAACCGGCAACATCATGGAGCCGATGAACATAAGCGCCAGGAAAAGGGATGCGGCTCTTTTGATCATACTTGGTACGCCTCCTTTTATGATTTGCGAGTCTATTTGCTCTACAATGAGTAGCGACGCCAGTTTGGTTATTCAGACGTCCGTTCTGTGAATACGTTCGATGACCGTTGTTACGTCTATTTTTGATAATGTTATTCTCAACGGACGTGTTAGTCAATAAGCTCTGCGGCATACACACATATATAGTATAATTTTGCTGGGGATTATGCAATGAGGCATAAGCTTAATGATTGATTTGCAGATGCGGAGGTCGGATGCAGCAGCATTACTTTTCGAAGGACCCTAAGGCGGCATCCTCGCCGGAGGCGGCCAGATACATTTACATGGGCAGAAGCTTCACTTTCGATACCGATTCAGGCGTATTCTCGAAGGGCAAGGTGGACCGCGGCACCGACCTCCTGCTGGAGGTGCTCAGGCAAGTAGGAAGCGAATCCTTCATGGACATGGGTTGCGGCTACGGCCCGGTGGGGATCTGCTACAAGGCGGCGCACCCTGAAGCAGCGGTCTTCATGGGGGATGTCAACTCGAGGGCGTGCGAGCTTGCGCGCCGCAACGCGCAAGCAAACGGCGTGGACGTGGACGTAAGACAGACGGACGGCTTCTCCTCTTTCGAGGGCGCAAGCTTCGACTGCATCGCGATGAACCCGCCCATCAGGGCTGGTAAGGAAGTCCTCAGGAGGCTGATGGCGCAGGCCTTGGAGGCGCTCCAGCCCAAGGGTCGCCTCTACGTAGTGATAAGGACCAGGCAGGGGGCCGGAAGCATGAGAGAATTCCTCGAATCTCTCTTCGGCAACTGCGCTGACGTAGAAAGAGAGTCCGGATACAGGGTGCTCATGTCGCAGAAGCTTTGATGGCGCATCGGATCCCCTTGACGACTATGATATGAGGTGTGATGGATTTGTCCAGCAGCAATGGCAAGGCGCAGGAAAAGCCTGAAATAACCCTGCTGTCGTTCGGCTACAAGTACGGGGTGCCGGACTATGTGGAGTTCCTTTTCGACGTAAGATACCTCAGGAACCCATATTATGAGGCGGAACTGAAGGAGCTTAACGGCAACTACAAGTCGGTCAGCGACTACGTTCTTCAGGATCCGCTCGCGGAAAGCCTGGTCTCGCAGATCTTCGGATTCATCGACTCGACGTCCGCCAGATATACCGAGAAGGGCCGCGGCTGGATGGTCGTAGGCGTCGGCTGCACAGGCGGGAAGCACCGCTCCGTCGCAGTGGTGAACGAGCTGCAGAAAAGACTAAAAAAGCGCGGTTTCAAGGTAAACGTGCTGCACCGCGACATCTACAAGGAGATGGACCCCGTCTTCGGGCAGGACCCGGCTTGGACGGGCTTTGAAAGGGACTTCTCCGAGGAGAGCAAGGGCCGGGGGATGAGGGTGGCCGCAATCGGGGGAGGCACCGGGATGCCGGTGGTCCTAAGGGGGCTCAAGCACTACACATCCAATATCACGGCCATAGTCACCATGACGGATGACGGCGGAAGCTCGGGCAGGCTGGTGGAAGAGATGGAAATGCCCCCTCCGGGAGACATCAGAAACTGCATACTCGCCATGTCCAACACGGAACCCCTCATGGAAAAGCTATTCCAGTACAGGTTCTCCTTGAGCGGCAAGATCGCGGGCCATCCTTTCGGCAACCTGTTCCTTGCGGCGATGACGGACATAACAGGGGATTTCCAGA
>JAGOKM010000005.1 GCA_017994615.1 Bacillota bacterium
CCGCTCTAATAGGCGGTATGCTGGTCGTTTGGATCTCAGGCGCGCTCTCCATGACGTTTTTGCAGGTCCTTCTCGTATCGGCGCTCTCCGCGATGCAGGTGCCTTTCACGGCTTTCCTCATCAACACCTTCGCGAAGAACAAAGTAGAAGGTTTCGTGGCGATGAAGGCAAGCGGCTTTCTCATAATCTTCCCTTTGGTCGGATATTTCTTCCTGGACGCCAAGGAGTGGCTCTTCTCAATCGCCCCGGGGCACTGGGCGGCGAAAGCAGTCCAGTACATTGCCCTCAAGCCGGCGATAGACGCAGGTGCCGTTTCAATGAACTTGGGCTTCTTCTCCTACATAGCAATCGGCTTTGTCTATAACGCAGCGTTCATATTGTTTACTTACAGGATGTTCAAGCGCAGGAACTCATTCTGATCTACGAGGTGGGTAATATGTCTGCTTTATCGCTGGTCCTTTTCATCCTTGGCGCCTTCTATGCAGCAGGGCTGCTTTTCAATTTCCCCATCTTCTTCGACAAGAACCCGAAGACGCGTTTCATAATCTCCAAAATCGGGCTTTTTCCGTACAAGGTCCTGCTCGGGGTGATCGCATTGGCCTGCATAGTCGGGGCGGTGCTGCTCAGGTGAAGCTTCCGGGGTTTTGCTCATGAGCGGAGGACAAACATGATTAAGGAATTCGACGCGCTGCTTATGAAGGTGGAAGGCATCGACGGGGCCTACATCGAGCCCCCCTTCGACGTCGAAAAGGAATTCGGGGCGAACAGGATCAAGGTCAGGGCCCTCCTCGACGGCGCCGAATACAGGGGGTCGATAGTAAGGATGGGCGGCGTCCATATTCTGGGCATCCCAAAGGCCATAAGGGATGCCATCGGCAAAGGCCCGGGAGATGTCGTCCATGTACTCCTTGAGAAGGACAATCAGCAGAGGTCGGTGCAGCTCCCAGTAGAGCTGTCAGATGCGTTTTCTAGGGCCCCTGGGGCGGAATCTTTGTTCGACGCGCTTTCCTTTACGAGAAGGAAGCGGTTGGCAGATTGGGTGCTTGGTGCTGCAAAGCGTGAGACGCGGCAGAAGCGCGCCGATAAAGCCGTCCAGATGCTGCTCGATGGGAGGGCACTGAAGTAATCATCGGCTTAACCGGAACATGGCCCCGATTGCACATCCAGCCGCTCTGGTAAAGAAAGGATTTGGATTTTCCGACCAGTAAACATATAATTCTGCTTGGCAGGGCCGGGTGTTATTGAATCAGGCCTTACGACTACTGGTTCCCACTTCAGCTTGATAAGATAACGGGGATGTACTGCTCTTGTCGATGAAACTTGCATTTAGAATAATCATCACTACTGTCCTTTTGCTGGCTGTGGTCTACATCGCGATAAAAAGCATGAAGGTCATGGAAGTCAACATACACGGGGTTGACTTCACTACCCTGTCCGACGGGGATTACCGCGGGGCATTCGTCACAGGCCCCGTATCGGCAGAGGTGCTTGTTCATGTTGCATCCGGCCGTGTTGTCTCCATCTACATCGTAAGTCATGAAACGGTTATGGGCAGGAAGGCCGAATCCATCGTCGACGACGTCGTGCGTTCCCAATCCCTCTATGTTGATGTCGTAAGCGGGGCCACCTGGAGCAGCAAGACGATATTAAAGGCCATTGAGGTGGCCCTTTCAAGGGAGAGCATGCTGTAGATGCCGATCGTGCGGGAAGACATCGGGTATCAAGCTATGGATGAATGGGAGCCCCTTATCAAAGGGGCTTTCCCGGGTTTCGCCCTTATGGGCAGGCTTCACAGAGGATGGTCTTCGGACGTCAAATACCGGCTTTACTCAGAAGACCATGGTTTTTGCCTCATCAGGCTTTCCCGTTCAGTGGCTCTGAACAAGAGGCAGGAGACGGCCCGGATGATGGAAATCGCCATTTCCGCCGGCTTAAGCTCACCGCTGCCACTGGCTTGCGGGACGCTGCCCGGAGGAATAACCTACATCCTACAAACCTGGCTTGAGGGAACACCCCTTGACGATGTTCTAAGTACGCTCGGCGCTGGCGAGCAGTACGCGCTAGGACGCAGGGCGGGCAAGATGCTTGCCGGCCTGCACAACGCACGTGTAAGCTACGATGCCCCGGACTTCGGCTTGCGGACGGTCCGGAGGATCAAAAGGAAGCTGGAGGCATATTCCAAGTCGGCGGATCTGGTGCCGAGGGCCGTCGAGGCCCTGGAATTCATACGCGACAACCTGGGACTGCTGCGCGACAGGCCTTCTCTGCCCCAGCACGGGGACTTCCACCCGGGCAATATGCTGATAAACGGGCATGGCAACATCTCCCTCATCGACTTCGACAGGTGCGGGTACGGCGACCCTTACGAGGAGTTCTACAAGGCGCAGTTCTTCGCAAGGCCGCTCAGCGAGCATTTCATAAACGGGCAGATACATTCCTATTTCGACGATTGCGTGCCGGCTTCTTTCTGGCCGCTGTTCAAACTATACCTGGCTGAAGCAGTCTTCTACAGCCCGGTCTGGGCTCTGCCGTTCGGATCCGATCAAGTGAGGCATTTATCAGAGCTTTCGAAGACAGCCGCCGACGATTTCGGATCGTTTACGTTCGATCTACCGGTATGGTACATAAGCTCCAAGGAATACCAGGCTGCCCGTCAGTTGATGCCCATGCCAGCGACGGATTAGCTTCGATTAAGGAGGCAAGCATGAAGATCCTGAAGGTGCTCGGAATCGTAGTCCTTACTATCGCAATTACAGGGCTCGGCGCCTATCTGTACATGAGGGACATTCAACCTAAAGACCTGGCATTTGCCCAAATAGACATCGAAGCGATCCCGGATGGCACATATGCCGGCAGCGCCAAGTTCGCCCCAGTAAAAGTAAGCCTGGAAGTCACGGTCTCCGGCGGGTCCATCACGGCCATCGAGATTAAGGAGCATGCGAACGGCAAGGGCAAGCCTGCCGAGGACATCATAGGTCGCATAATAGAGGCGCAGTCGCTTGAAGTAGACACGATTACAGGCGCAACATGGAGCAGCTACACAATACTCAAGGCCGTCGAGGACGCCCTGCTGGTCCTCTGAGAGGGGGCCAGACCAAGGCGCAGCAGCCGTCCTCGCATGGAAGCTGCTTGATGCCATAAAGACCGGTTTTACCCGACGACAGTCAGGGCACTGGAAGGCTCACAGGTGGTATAATTAATCATCAAATCTTCAGGAGCTGCCGTGAAAGAGAAAGTAGAACCGCCAATATATTCGCAAATAGCGCTCGACTTGGCCTTCAGGATATCCAAGGGCGAGATCAGGGAGGGTGCCAGGCTCTCAGGTAGGTCCATGCTCGCAAGCGAATACAAAGTGTCTCCGGAGACGGTAAGAAGGTCCCTCAGGATACTTGAGGACATGGCGATAGTACGGGTCAACGCCGGCAGCGGCGTCGAGGTCCTGTCCAGGGCCGAGGCGGCGAATTTCATCGAGACCTACAACATAGGCAACGACTTGCGCTCACACAGGAATGAGATAGCAGCGCTGCTCAAGGATAGAGAGGAGCTCGATTCAAAGCTTGTGGCCCTGATCGACAAAGTCTATGACCTGAGCGAGAGGCTACGCAACATAAGCCCGGTCCATGCAGTTGAAATAGAAGTCCCGGAGGGCTCACCCATCATAGGCAGATCGGTGACCGACCTCAGGTTCTGGCAAAGGACGGGGGCTACAATAGTCGGGATAAAAAGGGACGGCAAGCTAATCATCTCACCTGGCCCGTACGCCGCATTCCTGCCGAACGACATAGTTCTCGTGATCGGGGACAAGGATGCCCCGGACAGGGTTATCGCTCTCCTCCAGAAAGGCTGACCGCAAATAGGTTGTTCCTCTAAAAGGCCGGCCTGAGACCGGCCTTCTGTCTTCCTGCGACCTCCGGTCTGCCGCAGATGAGCAGACCGGAAACCACATGGAATGCGCCCGGCACCGCAACCGGACGTATCAACTTTCATGCCCTGAGGGCTATTTCCCAAGGAAGGCCCTCGGGTTGGGCGCTTTGACCACGAACAGCTCCAAAACCGGGTCTGCTTCGTTGCGGACGTACATCCTGGTGCCATATGGTATGTTCAAGATGCTTCCGCTCTCGTAGACATGGGTGTCCTGGTCCGCCAGCGTGATGGACAGCGTCCCCCTTGCCACAATCATGTAGACATGCGAGTTTGCGTCGTGCAGCGGCAGGGCTTCCCCTTTGTTGAGCACCATGTGGTTTATTGCTGCGTTCTCGTCGTCTACAATCTTCTCTATCGTCTTCTCATCGGTCTTCGTATAGCTGTAAAGCTTCTCTATCATCGACCCCACCCCCATATGTTATTCCTAAGCTGAGTGTATTAGAATCGAATAGGCATATCGGTAACATTTGTTACCTTGGAGGGAGAAATGGAAGTAACGGCCGCCATGCTCAAATCGGGGCTGTTCGCCGACATCGGGGCCGACGAGGTCCCGGCGCTGCTGGCCTGCCTGCAGTGCAGGAAGGTGGACTTCTCTCGGGGCGACGTCATCGCCTACGCCGGACAGCCGCAGAAATATGTGGGGCTGGTGCTGGAAGGGGCGCTCTCCCTTGCAAAGGAGAACCTCCAGGGGCAGAGGATGCTGCTGAGCGTCATAGATGCAGGGGATTCTTTCGGCGAGATGAACGCCTACTCGGGAAGCAGGGTCTGGCCAGCCACGATCATGGCAGAAAGGACGGGCAGCCTGCTTGCCATTCCGATAGACAGGATAGTCAACAACTGCGAGAAAAGATGCCACAGCCACTGGACGCTGATCATCAACCTCCTGAAGCTGGTGTCCAGGAAATCCCTGACTTTGAACAAAGCGCTCGATTACATGGGCATCAAGGGGATAAGGCGCAAGGTCTGCGCAATGCTGCTGGAAGAGATGAGGAAAGCCGGAAGCGACAGGTTTGCTGTTCCCATGAACCGAGCCCAGATGGCGGACAGCTTCTTCGTGACAAGGCCGGCCCTGAGCAGGGAACTTGGCTTTCTGAAAGCCGAAGGGGCAATAGATTTCAAGGGGAACTTCTTCGAGGTGAAGGACGCGGCTTTCCTGCAACGAACCCTCGAATTAGACGTTTAATAAAATGGATTAACAGTTGTGGGGTGCCGTCATGGTTGTGGTAACAGGCGCGACCGGTCACATTGGCAGCGCCCTGGTCAGGGAGCTGGTATCGGGAGGGGCTCGAGTGAGGGCCCTGGTGCTCGAAGGCGAGCCGGTTGATTCCATAGAGGGCCTCGGAGTTGAGCTCGTCCGCGGTGATGTGCGTGACTACAGGTCGCTGATAAGGGCCTTCAAAGGCGCTGATGTCGTGTACCACCTGGCCGGGGTCGTAACCATCGGTTCCGGCAAGAGAAGGCTCCTCAAGGAAGTGAACGTGCTCGGCACGAAGAACGTGTGCGACGCCTGCATGGACGTGGACATCCCCCGCCTCGTGTACGTAAGCTCGATACACGCTTTCAAGGTGCCGCCGAAGGGCGTCCCCATCACGGAGACCAAGGACTTCGATTCAAGCAAGGTCTACGGCAGCTACGCAAAGTCCAAGGCTGAGGCGACCAGGCAGGTCTTGAAGTCCGCAGCAGAAGGGCTTGACGTAGTGGTGGTCCACCCTACGGGGGTTATAGGGCCGTATGAATACAGGCTCTCGAACATGGGACAGCTTTTCGTGGACTTCATGAGGGGAAGGCTGCACGCAATCATAGAAGGCTCCTACGACTTCGTCGACGTGAGGGATGTCGCAAGGGGGATAGTACTTGCAGGCAGGTTCGGGCGTAAGGGCGAGAACTACATACTCTCCGGCGAGCAGATAACGATAAGGAACATGATGCAAGCCCTCGAGGAGGAAACGGGCATAAAGGCCCCCAAGGCGGTCATACCCGGATGGCTTGCCCGGTCTACCGGCATCTTCGCAGAGGTCTACTACAGTTTGATGAGGCAGAAGCCCCTTTTTACATCCTACTCGGTGGCTACCCTGTCCGGCAATTCGCTGACAAGCCACGGCAAAGCCAGCAGCGAGCTGGGTTACCATCCGCGCCCGTTAAGGGAATCGATCAGAGATACGGTAGAATGGATGGCACTTCGCCCTGATAAGGGCAAGTAAACGCAATTCAGAAGCCATTCCCGGGAATTTCCACATATTGTTGGTATATAATTCTCTTGGCGGACATCAAGCCCGTCTTATTTCGTTTGGAGGTGCGAGATTGCACGCGGAGAACTTCTTCTTGCTGTTCGGCGGACTGGCCGTCTTCATCTACGGCATGATGCAGATGGGCGAGGCCCTGCAGAAGGCTGCAGGGGAGAACATGCGCCGGATACTTCAGCTGCTTACATCTAATCCGCTCGTCGGTGTCCTGGTCGGGGCATTGGTGACCATGATAATACAGAGCTCCAGCGCGACCACAGTTATGGTGATAGGATTCGTAAGCGCAGGGCTGATGACCCTAAGGCAGGCTACCGGGGTCATAATGGGCGCGAACATCGGCACCACAATAACGGCTTGGTTGGTGGCGATTAAGATCGGCGACTACGCCTGGCTGATTACGGCGTTGGGATTCGTCATAATGTTCGTCGCGAAGAAAGCCAGGATGAAGCACATAGGGCAGTTCATTTTCTCGTTCGGCATCCTTTTCATAGGCTTGAACACGATGGGTTCTGCGATGAAGCCACTTGCTAAGGACCCATTCTTCCTGGGGCTGATCGAGAAATCGGCAAGGTACCCGATACTGGGCCTCCTGGTGGGCACAGGCTTTACGATGCTTGTGCAGAGCTCAAGCGCCTCCATAGGCGTCCTCCAGACGCTGGCAAGCGCGGCCGATTCTCCAACATCGCCCGCAATCATAAGCATGATACAGGCATTCCCCCTGCTTATCGGGGCCAACATCGGCACCACGATAACTGCGGTCCTTGCATCGATCGGGGCCCGCAAGGAGGCCAAACGCGCAGCCCTTACCCATACCATATTCAACGTAATCGGGGCCCTGGTCTTCATGCCTATCTTCTACATCGCAGCAAGGGCAGGGCTTGAGGGCTGGATATCCTCAGCCGAAGGTGTGGACATCGCCACCGCCGGAGGCATAAGGGCCGGCATCGCCGCCCTCCATTCCCTTTTCAACATATCGAATACGCTCCTTCTGCTGCCCTTCATCTGGCTGATGGTCAAAGTCGTCTCAGTGCTGATACCTGGAAAGGACATCTGCGAGCAGAAGACCTGCCTTTATCTCGACTACAAGGTGGTCGGCACCTCATATGTAGCCCTGGACCTTGCCACCAAGGAGCTTGCCAGGATGGCGGAGTACGCAAGGAGGATGTCCCTGGATTCGAGGAAAGCCCTCATCGACCTGGACAAGCAGGCGATCTCAAGGATCATGGAGACCGAGGACATCGTCGACCTGCTGGACCGCGAGATCGTAAAATATATGTCCACCATGATGGCCAGAAGGAGCCTCACCGACCACGAATCCCTGCGCGTAGCGGGCCTGATGCATGTAACCAACGACATAGAGCGCATCGCGGACCATTGCACCAACATGGCTGAAGGAGCCCAGCAGGTATTCGAAGAGGGGATCAAGTTCTCTGACGCAGCGAAGGCCGACCTGATCCTGGGTTTCGACAAAGTGCTTTCAATAGTCGAAGACAGCATCTCAGCATTGAGGGACAACAACCTTGACCAGGCCATCAGGGTTATAATCCAGGAGGGAGAGGTAGACGACATGGAGCTTGAGATGAGAACCAGCCATCTCAAGAGGCTAAACGACGGATTGTGCAACCCCAAGAGCGCTGTTGTATTCCTTGAGATAATCCACAACATGGAGAGGATAAGCGACCACTGCAAGAACATAGCGGAGGCCGTCGTGAAGGACAACAACCTGGACGTGGAGAAGTTCGAAAAGGACATAACAGCTAAGAAGGCATAGATACGCTCGCCCGGCGGACGGCCTACAAGGGCCGAATGACATTAAGGGGATGTTCAGATGCAGTTCAAGCTGCCGGAATACAGGAAGCCGGATTTCTCGGGGGAGGCATTCTGCAAGGCGCCTGATGCCACATTGGCGCCAGCTGCCATGGATGCTGTCGCCCCGGACAACTTCCATGCAACCTCCATCTATCCAGAGTACTTCAAATTAAAAGGCGAGTGGCGGTTGGCCGAAACCAGCCGCATGGACTGCGTCGTGGTTTTAAGCGACGGGCAACTGCGCGTTACCGAGATCCGACGCCTGAAAAAAGGCGACCTCGTTGTGACCGGAAGGAATGACGACATCAGCGAGGGCATCTACATCAACTGCGAACCATTCGTATCGGATGCCAAGGCGAGCCCTGCGGCCTTCTCGTTCCGCAACAGCAGGTCAAGGGAAACCCCGATGTCCAGGGACTACGAGTGCCTGGAGGGGCTGCTGGACTTCGAAAGCGATTACGGTCACATCTGCTGGGTGCTCGGCCCTGCCGTAGTTTTCGACCACTATTCCCGGCAGGTTATGTCAGGCCTTGTCGAGGCCGGGTATGTCCATTCGATACTGGCCGGCAATGCCGTGGCAACCCACGACCTTGAGGCCGCAGTCTTCGGCACCGCGCTAGGCAACGACATTATCACAAACGCACCCGTCGAAGGAGGGCACTACTGCCACCTCGAACTAATCAACAGGGTCAAAAGCGCCGGCTCAATAGAGGAATTCGTAGCAAGAAACGACATCAAGGACGGGATTATGGCCTCTTGCACGAGGCATAGGATACCATTCGTACTTGCCGGGTCGATAAGGGACGACGGACCCCTGCCTGAAGTCTACAGGGACGTATATGCCGCGCAGGATGCCATGCGGTCGATAACCGACAGGGCCACTACCATCATCTGCATGGCGACCCAGCTGCATTCCATCGCCACCGGCAACATGACCGCCTGCTTCAGGAAGTCCGGCGATACCATCCGCCCCGTCTACTTATACATAGTAGACACCACGGAGTTCGCCTTCAACAAGCTAAGAGACAGAGGCTCTCTCAGCGCTATATCAATCACGACAAACGTACACGACTTCCTAGGCAACCTCTCAAGAAGGCTGCTGTAAGAGATGCAAAGGCCAGGCAGGCATCAGGCCTGCCTTGCCTTACGCAATAATATATCCTCTTATCCGAATATGCCGATATATCATATGTCTCGGCCGTGCATGAGCATAATCAAATAGAAGCCGCCCGCAGGACATGCGGACTGTGGCCGCGGCAGCCTGTGCAGCCGCTGGGTATATATCCAAGAACTCCACCAAGGATATGGAATGCCGGAAGAGTGCGCCTAACTTTCAGCGGTTCGCTGCTTCCTCGCCCTTTATCATCTTGCGCACATTGGATACGTACTCCTCGACGTCGAACTTCCTTGCGGCGCCCGAATACGACATATACCTCACCATGCCGAAGACAGGCCTTTCGCCCCATGGCCTGTCGTGGACTCCTCCGATGGACCACGCTATCCCGGCATATCCGTTAGGGTCCCTGCCGTCCAGGCTCCACCTGTCGTTGAGCTGAATGGCCGCTTTGAGCGCCGTCCCGGCGTCTTCCGACCACTCCAGGATCTTCTTCGCCCAGTACATCCTGAGGTAGCCGGGCATGCTACCCTTAATCTCCATCTCTGCCTGGGCTGCGTTCCATAGCATGTCATGTGTAGAACACGATTCCATCTGCTCCACTGTGAACAAATGGTCCCGTGCGTCCCCTCTATGCTTCTCGAGGCTCTTCCTGGCCCATTCGGGGAACGCGTCGATGCTGTCGTAACCTTCGCAGTAGTGGCAGAAGTTTTCAGAGAGCTCCCTTCTGACGAAGGCTTGTTCTATGAATTCGTCCGCACCCCGCCCGCCTTTGCTCATCGCCGCGAACACGGCCCTCCTCGGGCTCAGCTGCCCGAAATGGAAATAAGGCGAAAGCCCTGACTGCGCCCTTTTGTTAGGGTCGTTTGCCTCCGCATATCTCTCTAGCCCACCCTCGATGAATCTGTCCAGAAGCTTGTTCGCTTCCCTCATGCCGGGTTCAGGGAGCAGCGGATCCATCTCCCCTGCCCTGCTTCTGATCCTGTCGATCGACCTTCTGCTTTCTGCTACTTCATCCTCTCCTAGCATGAAAGCCCCGTCCTTCAGCCCTGGCGCTTCATCCAGGAAGTCGCGTAGCTTCGCGTTAAGCTTGGGCCTGATGGTATATGCGCCGTATTCCCTCTTGTCGGAAGCTGCTGTGACCGGCACTATGTTGTGCGCGTCAACGGTTTCGATCCTTACTTCAGAGAGCTCTTCAGCCTGACTCCGCCATCTCCTCGAATGCCTCAGAGGCCCGTAATCGCACACGATGATGCCGGCCTTCAAGCCGTGGGCCAGACTGATGACCTCCTCAGGAGGATTGCCCTCAAGGTATCTGAAGCATACCCCTTTGTCCAGCAGGCTACTGCCAACCTCTGCAAGTCCGCGCATCATGAAGCCGTAGTGCCTGGCAGTCGCGCCGGGCACCCTGTCGGTCATGCAGAATGCCACGTAGAGCTTCTCACCGGCATCCATGGCCAGCCTTGCAGCGTAGGAAAGCGCCCAATTGTCCTCCGTCCGTTGGTCGCGGCTCATCCAATAAAGCACGGGACCGGTCCTCCTCGGAGCTCCCGTGTATTCTACGACCCTTTCCCAATCAATATTTCTCATAAGCCCGCATCCCCTCTGACGGCGGATTTGCGCCTCAAAATGGCAAAAGGACATAAAGCCGCCCTGGCCTGAGTAAGGGGGCCAGGGCGTAGCTCCTAGAGCGTTATCACTGTAAAGCCTTGGGAGATGTATGCCGCCATCGACGGATGCCCGCTCATCTCCCCGTTGAGCCTGTAGCCGTTCGCCTCAAGGTAGTCTAGGGACCCTGTAGCCCTTGAGCAGGCTTTGCAGACACAGTCGATAAGGTTCGCCTCCTTGGCCTTGAGAAGCAGCGTGCCCTTGGCTTCGTCCATATCCTTCAGGGTCTTCGTCGCCGTACCCTCGACCACTATGAGGGCCTCGCTGCCCTGGGCCCTGAGCTCAAGTGCATTCAGAATCACATGGGAGAAGCACATGGTCTCGCCCTTGAATGCGAAGAAAACGAATTTGCCCATCTTCAAGCCCTCCTTTTCGCAGGTAATTCCGCCCGTGTAGGTATATATTTAGTATTCTAGGGATATCCTGTTTTACCTTCCTTGAGGCGAAAACTTGTGCAGCGGCGCCTAGCCTCCTTGTCCGCACAACCTCATGGAATTACTATTCTCTTAAGGGAAGACGGGAGGTGCCCGGTGGGAGAGCATAATGTAGTCAAGGCGTCTCAAAGGCCCTGGTTTGCGTCGGACGTCGCATCAATGGCGGCGTCGCTCGGCGTGTCGCCAGGGGACACGCTGGTCGTCCATACAAGGATGTCCGCGATGGGCTGGGTCTGCGGAGGCCCCCAGGCCGTAGTCGAGGGGCTCCTGGCCGCCTTGGGGGAAGCCGGCACGCTCGTAATGCCTGCCCATTCGGGGGCCAACAGCGACCCGGCCTTGTGGTGCAACCCCCCGGTACCTGTGGAGTGGTGGGAGCCCATCAGGCTTAACATGCCGGCGTTCTCGGAAAAGCGGACGCCGACGAGGGGTGTCGGTTGCGTTGCCGAGCTCTTCAGAAGCTGGCCAGGGACCTTGAGGTCGTCGCACCCAAGCGGCTCATTCTCGGCCAGGGGCCCTAATGCCGGCTTCATCACCAAGGGCTCCTCGCTGGACTTCCCCTTCGGGGACAGGTCCCCCCTTGCGAGGGTGTTCGACCTGGACGGCAAGGTGTTGCTGATCGGGGTGGGATACGGCAACAACACATCCATGCACCTGGGCGAATACAGGTCTGGAATCCTTCCTGCTATAAGGCAGGGCGCGGCGGTAATGGCCGAAAACGGCAGGCAATGGGCCTGGTATCATGACATCGACTCCGATTCGGACATCTTCCCAGAAATAGGCGAGGAGTTCGAGAAAGCAGGCGGCGCGGTGTCGAAAGGCAAAATATGCCAGGCGCATAGCATGCTGATGCGTCAGAGGGACATCGTATCGTTCACTGCTGATTTCTTGCGAAAAAGAAGGACTTGCCGCACTTCCCGATGAATATCCAACCTGTAGGCAGCCCGGATACTAGATACCGGAGGTTCCCATGGATGCTTCTAGACAAAGCGACGCGCGAGAGATATTGAGCTCAGCCGAGGCACTGAGCAGGACGAGCAACAAGGAGGCAATAGACAGGGCCCGGAAGGCATATGCCACCGCCCTTGAGCAGAACGACAACGTAACGAGGCTGAAGGCCTTGGTCCTGATGGGAAGGTGCGCCTTCATGCTGGGCCGGACCACCGATGCCATCAAATGGCTCCTTGAGTGCATCTCCACCGCCGAGACCCTGAACCTGCCCGAGCAGATGGCCGAGGCTTACAACCAGCTTGGCAACACATACCAGGTGATGAGCGATTTCGGAAGGTCAATCTCCTGCTACCTTGATGCCCTGGACATCATAAGGGAGAACGGGCTGGCCTGGCTGGAAGGCAGCATCCTGAACAACATCGGCGCATTGTACATGTCCCTGGAGGATTATGACAGAGCTGCTGAATATTTCCTGCAGTCTTACGAGAAGGACATGACCGCGTCCACGACATCAGCCGTGCTTCTGTTGAACCTGGCAAGCATATACGCCAAGAAGAAGCTCCACGACAGCGCCGACAGGTACATGAACGCGGCCATGGACGCCCTGAAGGACAAGGACGACCTCCTGATGAACTCATGGTGCTTCCTTACCCAGGGGGAGCTCGCCCAATCGAAGGGCAGGATGTCCGAAGCGATAGAGAATTACAGGAAGGCCATCGGGCTCTGCAGGGAGACCGGGGACCTGTTCAACGAGTGCGACATGGGTGTCAAGGTCGGCCAGCTTCTCATGGAGGCGGGCAAATACGAAGACGCCCTCAAGGTGCTTATCGGCACGCACGACATTAGCGGAGACTTGAAGTCAAGCGAAGTGAGGCGCAAGCTGGCCCTGATGATAGCGAAATGCTATACCGCCCTGGGGCAGGAGAAGGCCTCTCTTGAGTATTACAAGCTTCACAGCATGTATGTAGAACAGGCGGAGAACGAGAACATGGAAAACCAGCGCAACAGCGTTTTCCTGCAGGTGCAGCAGCACGAGACCAACCTGGAGAGGATAAGGCTCAAGCAGCTGAGCGAGGAGCTTCTAAGGAAGACGGACGAGCTTAAAGAGGCTTACGCCACCATGGAGAGGCAGGCCATCATCGATTCGCTGACAGGGATAAGGAACAGAAGGTCTATGGATTCGATGCTCGATGCCTCATGGAAGAAATGCCAGGACGAATCCAAGCCGTTCACCCTGATGCTGGTGGACCTAGACTGCTTCAAGAACTACAACGACCACTACGGCCACCCTGCAGGGGACGAGAACCTGAAACGCGTGGCAAAGTCCCTGCAGGAAACCATCGGGGACGAACGCCTGATAGGCAGGTTCGGCGGTGACGAGTTCATCGCAATCCTGCCTGGATTGACCGGTGACGAAGCCAGGGTCCTGGGCAACAGGCTGATAGAAAACGTCAAGGGCCTCCGCATCCCCCATGAGAGGAACGAGGCTTCCAGCATACAGACGATAACCATAGGGGCCATCAGCCTTGTGCCGGGAAAGGACGACCTGCAAAGCAGCGTCCTTCATATGGCGGACAACGCCCTCTATGAAGGCAAGAAGCAGGGCAAGGACAGACTTGTACTTTACAGCAGGGAATAGGAGTCTGATGAAATGGACGACTTCATGGATATCGCTGTGCAGGAGGCTGTCGATGGCGCCCGGGCCGGCCATGGCGGGCCCTTCGGCGCATGCGTGGTGAAAGACGGAAAAGTGATTTCGGCGGCGCACAACAGGGTGCTCTTGTATAACGACCCGACGCTTCACGCCGAAATGCAGGCTATAAGCGAAGCGGCCAGGAAGCTGGGCCGCTTCGATCTGTCAGGATGCGAGCTGTATACAAGCTGCGAGCCTTGTCCTATGTGCCTCGGGGCGATCTACTGGGCGAGGATCAGGAAGGTCATCTTCGCCGCCGACCGCGACGACGCGGCCGACGCAGGGTTCGACGACAAGAAGTTCTACGAGGACGTCGAAAATGGAAGGCCCCCCGAAGGAGTTGAAATCATCCAGTCTGGAAGGGAGAAAGCCCTGAAGGCCTTCAGGGTCTGGAACGAAAAGCAGGACAGGAGGCTCTATTAGAGCCCCGAGGAGGCCCTTATGAAGCCTTATACGATCCTATTCTGCATGATGTCAGCAGACGGTTCGTTCATCTCCGACCGGTTTGACACGGACCTGTACTACGAGACGGGCTATGCCTTGGGGGCTGACGCTGTCATGACAGGCGCTGACAGCATGCTCACAGGGCTAGAGAGCTTCGCCGGCAGATCGCCCGACGAATCCTGCCCTCATGAAAAAGCCGGTGACGCCTCGTTGCCCTGGCTGGTCGTAAGCGACAGCAAGGGCAGGCTATTCGGCCATCTAGGGCATTACAGGCACATGGAGTTCATAAGGGACGTGATCGTGCTTGTTTCTCAGGCAACCCCCGCCTCGTACGTGAGATACCTCGAGGATAATTCGTACGGTTACATCAGGGCTGGCTTTGACAGGTGCGACCTGGTAGAAGCCGTGGCGAAGCTGGGCAACGATTTCGGTATAAAGATTCTGAGGGTGGACTCGGCAGGTGCCCTTGCAGGGACGTTCCTGGATGAGGGGCTGGCCGACAGGCTGGTCCTCATAACATCCCCTTTCATAGCCAGGACGCCTTCGAGACGGCCGTTCGGCGCGCTTGTCAAGGATGTGGCCTTGGATCTAGTCGAATGCAAGGCCCAAAGGGGCGGCCACGTTATGGCAACTTACATAGTGAACCAGTGAAAACCTTCTGCACCTGATGGGAAGGGCAAGCCTTCGGCGCGCCCTTCCAAGTACACGTATATCCGCTCAGCTCAGGCCCTTCTCGAAGTCGTCTATGATGTCGCGCACGTCCTCTAACCCAACAGAGACCCTTATAAGTCCGTCAGTTATCCCTGTGCGTTTCTTCTCCGCCGCTTTCATGTTCCTGTGCGAAGTCGAGGAAGGATGGCTGACCGTGGTGGCGAAGCTTCCCAGGCTCGGCACGAAAGTCGCAAGCGAAAGCGAACCTATCAGCTTCTCCGCGGCTTTCAGGCCGCCTTTCACCGTGAAGCTGAGCATGCCGCCGTATCCTTCCTTGAGCAGCCTTGATGATGGGCTTGCGGGGTCGGAGGCCGCTTCAAGGCCGGGGTAGAAGACCTCCCTTACCTTTGAGCATTTGGAGAGCGCCGCAGCCAGGGCTGAGGCGTTGGAGGAATGCCTGGCCATCCTCACCCCCAGGGTCCTGATGCCTCTTTGCAGCAGCCAGGCCTCGAAAGGTGAGAGCACAGGGCCCAGCAGCGTCTTCGACCGCCTGATCTTGGCCAGCAGCTCTTCGGCCTTCGGTGCGCCCGGGGAGACCGTGACAGTGCCCGCCATCACGTCGTCGTGTCCGTTCATGTATTTCGTGCAGCTGTGCATCACTATGTCCGCTCCGTGTGCGAAAGGGCGCAGCAGGACGGGCGTCGCGAAAGTGTTGTCGACGGCCAGCAGTGCGCCCGCTTCATGGGCGAGCTCCGCCAGCTTCGGCAGGTCAGCCACCTGCATCATCGGATTGGAGATGCTCTCGCAGAACAGCATGTCCGCACCGTCCTTTAAGGCGTCGCCCACCTCATTCAGGTCGGCTATGTCCACGAACCTGAGTCCTAGGCCTCTTTCTGAGGCGTACCTCTCTAGAAGCGAACGTGTGGCTACGTACAGCACTGACGCCGAGACAATCCTTCCTCCGGGCCTGTGGCACCCTTCCAGCATGATGTTCATGGCTGCCATCCCGGATGCGCAGGCGACCGTTCCGATGCCTCCTTCAAGCAGGTCCACCGACCTTTCGACCGCCTCGACCCCCGGATTCGCCATCCTGGAGTAGACATAACCCTTCTGCCTTCCCGTCCATACCTCGTCCACCTGGGTCAACGACTCGAACCTGAAGACCGCGGAAGCGTATATCGGAGCTATCTCGGGCTCGTTTACGGACTTTGTGCCGGCTTTCCTCGCATGCACAGCCACAGTGTCCGGCCTTAGCTGACCTTCTCCCACAATGATGCACCTTCTTCCTAGTAACGAATGTGTTTCCCCGCTGTCCTTATTGTATAATCCATTTATAGGATTAGATAGCCCGGAGGTGCGACGCATGCCTTTAGGAGAGGGCGATTACAGGAGGTCGGCTGTATTCACAAGGCGGTCGATAAGGCGTTTCAAGCCCGACAAGCTGGATGGCTGGCAAGTAAGGGCGATACTTGAAGCTGCGATGTCGGCGCCTACGGCATGCAATCAGATGCCATTCGAGCTGATCGTCGTGCAGCAGAGGAGCGTGCTGGACGAGCTTCAGAAGGCACTCCCCCTGGCCAGGTTGAAGACCGCGCCGTCGGCGTTCGTAGTGACGTCAGTGAGGGACTGGAAGTTGCGCCTTCACCCGTGCAGCCAGTTCCTGCAGCAGGACCTGGCATCAGTAAGCCTTCAGATATGCATCGCCGCTGAGGAGATAGGGCTGGGTTCATGCTGGTGCGGCGTCCATCCAGTGACGCGTTTCGAGGTCGCTGTGAGGAAGGTCCTGGGTATCCCCGACGACGTGATGGTCCTGTCGGTAATCCCGGTCGGCATCCCTGACGAGGTCAAGGAACCCAACTCGAAGTGGTACCCCGCGAAGGTGCATTACGACAGGTTCTGATGAACAGCAGCGGAGAGGCATATGGTAATATGGTAATATGCGAATATAAAATTCAACCATAAATTCAACAGCATGAAGGATTATTCCATTTATAATAGAATAGGTTTAATTGGGATAGTTGCATCCGGAGGTTTGCATGGCTGAGATGCTGGTCGGTAGCGGCTTGGACAAGGAGACGGTGGCCAAGCTGGAATCGCTCATATCGCGCATGAGCGGCGTCATAGCCGCCAAAGTGGTGACCGACAGTTCAGGAAGGCCGGTCGAGGTCCACGTCCTTACGAACCTCGAAAGGTCGCCCAAGCAGGTAGCCAGGGATGTGCAGTCCTGCGCCGCATCCGCTTGCGGGCTTCAGCTGGACTACAGGATCATCAGCGTCGCCCAGGTGAGCGACGATACGTTGGTCAGCTCGGCAATAAGGCTCAAGATCAAGGGTTTCGGGGTCGACATGGAGGAGAATTCGGTCGTTGTGCGCGTAAACCTTGCCAATAAGGGCGGCGTATACGAAGGCACCGCGACTGGCATGTCCAAGGCACAGGGGAAATATGCGACGGCTGCGCTCGCATGCATCAACAGCCTCCACAAGTTCCTCGGGGCCGACTACATATTCTCGGTGGTCGACGTCCAGAAGACGAAGATCGCCGGGATGGACGCGTTCAACGTGGCATTGAACCACGTCTACGACGAAAGGCAGGCGATATTGACAGGGGTGTCGCTTGTCCAGGACGACGAGTACCTGGCGGTGATAAAAGCCACCCTGCACGCAGCGAACCGGGTCCTTGAGAAGGCCTGGAACGCACGCCACGGAGGCCGGGAGTTCGAAGCAGATCTTTGATAACCTGAATAAGGCCGGGCATAGCGAAGCGAACAGCCCATCTCATAGCGAACGATGGAGCCTTGAGGAAGGGGCTGTTTATAAGATGCGTAGATTTCTGGCAATCCTTGGCACCATCCTGGCGTTCGTGCTGGTAGCAGGTGCCAACTGGAAGATACTGCCTCCTCTGACCAAGTAACGGGGAAACTTCTTGAGCATTTTACAGCCCGGCCTTATTCAGGTTATCATCCACTTGAGGTCCTACATGCAGTTCTTTAGGTTGACCGACAAGCAGTTCAGGTATCTGGTGATCGCAACAGGGACGGCCGCTTTGATCTACATGACCCTGACGCAGCCGATCACCTTCAACTTTGCGAACTTCGTCTTCCTAGTGCTGATGGCAACCCTCGCCGAATCCCAGCCGGTGATAACCGATTCCGAGAAGACGATCTCGGTGGGCTTTGCGATTGACCTCTGCGCCCTTCTTCTCTACGGCCCCATGGCCGCCGCATGGGTCGTCTTCCTCTCCAACATATTCGCAGTGACCCATGTCAAGCGCTGGGGTTACCTGCACATGTTCAACACCCCGGTGGACTACCTGCTCTTCAACGCCATGAACCTCACGCTGTCCGTAATCGCGTGTGGTTTCGTATACCAGAAGATGGGCGGCCCTATGCTGGCAAGCCTTACTATGAACGCGGACCTGGGTATAAACGCGGTGCTGAAAACCCTCAGCTCCCACATATTCAGCATAATCATAGGCATCATGGCCCACATAATGGTTAATACGTCCATAATCTCCATCCATATATCGATAACAACCGACCAGAAGGCGATGATGGCATGGGCGTACAGCTTCCTCTGGTCGGTCTTCAACCTCCTTATAGTAGGCCTGATGGGCGTCACCATCGCCACCTTGTACGCAAGCTACGGGGCGTTCGTAGTAGTGCTGTTCATGGTCCCGCTCCTTATGGCGAGGAATTTCTTCGTCCAGTACGTGAAGATGCGGGACGTCTACTTGAACACCATCATGGCGCTGACGTCTGCAATAGAGGCCAAGGACGTCTATACCAAGGGCCACTCGGAGAGGGTCCAGAAAATCAGCATGGCCATAGCCAAGGAGATGCACCTTTCAGGCCCGCAGCTGGAAATGCTGAGGTATGCGGCGATACTGCACGACATAGGCAAGATAGGCATAAGCGAGAGCATCCTGAACAAGCCCGCCAGGCTCGAAAGGAGCGAGTTCGAGAAGATCATGGAGCACCCTCTCATAGGATCCAAGATCGTCGAGGAGATAGACTTCTTGAGCAGGGCGGCTAAGATAATCCGGAGCCATCACGAATACTATGACGGCAGCGGCTACCCCGATGGCCTCAAGGGATCCGAAATATTGCTCGAGTCGCAGATACTGACAGTCGCCGACGCCTACGACGCGATGACGACGACAAGGCCTTACAGGGAGGCGTTCAGCCCGGACGGGGCGTGGGCCGAGCTTGAGAGGAACATCGGCAGGCAGTTCTCGCCAGAGGTGGTCAAGGCCTTCAAGCGCGCCGTGGAGAAGAGGAAGGAGATCGGGGATGCTTTCTGAGGCTTTGCTGTTCGGCTTCGCCGCCGCTTTCCTGCTGGGCGGCAGCCTTAGGTCCCTCGTAAGGGCCTCTTTCAGGGGCATCCCTTTGATATTGGCCTCCGCGGCGATAGACATAGCCCTTACCACCCGCCTCGGAGTCTACGTCGCATCCCTGGGCAGCTGGGCCCTGATTGCCGCCATGGCCCTTCAGACCGCACTCCTGGTGGTCTTCGTGCTGGGGAACATGGAGAAGCCTTCCCTCTGGCTCATCGGGCTGGGCGGCCTGATGAACGCAATCGCTGTGATGGCGAACTCCGGCAAGATGCCGATCAGCCCCGAG
This sequence comes from Bacillota bacterium, assembly GCA_017994615.1. Taxonomy (GTDB): domain Bacteria; phylum Bacillota; class DTU025; order DTU025; family MWDF01; genus MWDF01. The sequence continues at coordinate 19,547 of JAGOKM010000005.1, forward strand.
ATATTGAGCATCGCTCCCTGCTCTCCCTACACGTTGGCGCTTCTTCAGGGCAGGGTGGCAAATTACACCCTGGCCACCTCGGCGACGCGCTTCCTCTCCCTTTCAGACATCATACCCTTCCGGGGATTCACCTTCTATATGATAAGCGCCGGCGACATGGTCACGTCCGCCGGCCTCATAATCCTCGTGATATCGCTAATGACGGCTCCTCCTGCGAAGAAGGGGCCCGGAACCCAGGATCAGCAGGACGGGGCATGAGCCTCCTGCCGTTCAACCAGCATGAAACCCTCCGGAAGCCCCTCCTGCGGCAGAGTGCATTCCACCTCGAAAGTGATGGAGACATCCCTTGCGCGCCCCGCCCTGAATGCATCCGAGGAATCGACGGCCCTGAATGCGCCCTTTACGATAACCCCCGCTTTCGCGGCGATCCTACGGGCCGCCTCCGCCGTGCCTTCCCCGCCCCTTGCATATGTCCAGGGCAGCTCAGGTTCCGTTGCTCCCTGCCTTCTGTACACCAGCTCGCCGCCCGGCACAAGCATCCTGAGCGCCACCCTGATGCGGACAGGTTCGTATCCTCCCGTCTCAGGCTGTTTGTAATACTTTGCACCCTTGAACTCGTCCGGGAGGTACTGCTGCTCGACCCATCCTCCCGGCCAGTCGTGCGGGTATTTGTACCCCTGGGCTTTGCCCAGCACTTCTGCCCCTTTGTACCCTCCCGACGACAGGTAGGCCGGCACCTGGCCCAAAGGTTTTTCCTTCAGGTCCTGTACTGCCGAATCTATGGCTAAGACGACGGCGTTGCTCTTCGGGGCGGTGGCGATGTGTATTGCAGCCTGCGCCAGCGTAATCCTCGCCTCCGGCATGCCCACATGTTCCACAGCATATGCCGCGGCTGCTGCCACCGTCAGGGCGGTCGGGTCCGCCATCCCGACGTCCTCCGATGCGTGTATCAGTATGCGCCTTGCTATGAACCTTGGGTCCTCGCCCGATTCCAGCATCCTGGCCAGGTAGTGCAGCGCCGCGTCGGGGTCTGAACCGCGCATGCTCTTTATGAAGGCCGAAATGACGTCGTAATGGATGTCGCCCTGCATGTCGTACTTCAGAAGGGTGTGGCCCAGGATGTCAGATACGAGCTCAAGGTCCACTTCGCCCTTCTCGGCCGACAACGAGGCCATCTCGAGCACGTTCAGGGCGATCCTTGCATCGCCTCCTGCATGCACGGAAATATATTCAAGGGCCTGCCTGCTGAAGGAAAGTCCCATGCCACCCAGGCCGCGCTCCGCATCCTCAGTCGCCCTGACCAGCAGAGTAAGCAGCCCCTCGGGGCCTATTGGCTTCAGCATGAATATCCTGGACCTTGAGACAAGAGGGGCGATTATGTCGAAGAACGGGTTCTCGGTAGTGGCGCCGATGAGCGTTATCGAACCGTCTTCGACGGCCGGCAGGAGGGCATCCTGCTGCGATTTATTGAATCTGTGGATTTCGTCTATGAATACGACGGTGCGTGCGCCTCGCATCGCAAGTTCGTCCTTGGCCTCAGCCGTCACCCTCCTGATATCGGCGATGCCTGAATAAACGGCGTTGAGCCTTACGAACCTGGATTTCGTCATGCCGGCGATGACATCGGCTATCGTGGTCTTGCCCGAACCGGGTGGCCCGTAAAGGACTATCGACCCCAGCCGGTCCGTCTCTATGGCCTTGCGAAGCGGCCTGCCTTTTGCGAGCAGATGGTCCTGCCCGACGACCTCGTCCAAGGTCCTCGGCCTCATCCTCGCCGCAAGCGGCATCGTCTCCAAGCCCGCCTCGAACAGCATACCGGGCAAAGGGCACCTCCATTGGCATGCGACAAGACCCCGCTATGCCGTGCTGCGATGCTTTTCTTCCCTGTTTTAACAGGTGGATGCCCCACTTTCAGCTTTTCGGATCCGCTGCGAGGCGGCCTGCGAGCCACTGATCGATGAGGGCTTCCTTTTCTTGGCTTGTAGGAAGAAAATCCGTTGCAACACGCACACTGCAGGGTCGGTTTCCAATTATATATTACACCTTTGCAGGCTTGCCTTACATGGCAAGTTCCACTTTTTCGCGACCGGGGCCGGCTTCATTTCCTAGATCCCGGCTTATAGGGCGCAGACCCCTGCTTGCACAGCGGGCACTCCTCCGGCGGCCAGGAGGCTACCTCTAGCTGCAGCACGCTGTACAGGGGGTACCCCAGGTCCGCCTTGCCACCGCTCCTGTCCACCAGGCAGGCGATTCCGACCACGTCGCAGCCTGAGGCCTTGGCCATGTCCGCGACTTCCTTGGCCGAGCCTCCGGTCGTCACGACGTCCTCGCAAACCAGGACCCTGTCGCCCGGCTTAAGGGAGAAGCCGCGCCTTAAGGTCATCTTCCCTTCTTCCCTCTCTGCGAATATCGCCCTGCACCCCAGCTGTCTTCCCACCTCATATGCCAAGGTGATCCCCCCCATGGCGGGGCCGATTACTACGTCAGCCTCCTTGCCGCCCAGCTCGGCGACGATTTCCTTAGACAGCCTCCCGCAGATGTCCGGATGCTGCAGGACGAGTGCGCACTGCAGGTACCTGTCGCTGTGGCGTCCCGAAGTCAGCAGGAAATGGCCGCTTAGCATGGCTCCGCTATCTTCGAACATCTTGATTACTTCCCTATCTTCCATCCAAGCCCGCCTCCATCTCTTGTACTACCTTCCTGTATGCCGCAGCGGGGTCATCCGCCCTTGTGATGGGCCTTCCGACCACGATGTAGTCTGCCCCCGCCCTCATCGCGTCCTCCGGGGTGAACACCCTCTTCTGGTCCCCCTTCTCCGACCAGGCCGGCCTTACGCCCGGGCATACCAGTTTGAAGCCCGCGCCGAACCTCTCCTTCATCGGCCTTATCTCGTGTGGCGAACACACGACGCCGTCCAACCCGCTTTCCTTGGCCAGTTCGGCCAGCCTTACTGCCGCAGCGGTCGCGCCGGCGTCGCGGAAGCCCACGACCCTTACGTCTTCGTCATCGAGGCTTGTCAGTATTGTCACTGCGATCAGCATGGCCTTGTACTGCGCCGTCGCGCCGGCGTCCCTCGCCGCAAGGGCCGCCTTCATCATGGCGGGCCCGCCGGATGCGTGCACGTTGATCATGTCGGCGCCGCTCCTTAAAGCCTGGGCCACGGCGCCTGCCACCGTCTGCGGTATGTCGTGGAACTTAAGATCAAGGAAGACCTTCCTGCCCATCGCCTTGAGCTCCCTGACAGCAGCCCCTCCGCTCGCCAGGTGGAGCTCCAGCCCCACTTTGAAGTGCTCCGCCTCTGGTATGGAACCTGCCAGCTTCGCCGCCTCGCTCCATTCCGGATAGTCCAGCGCCACTATTAGCCTCTCCTGTGCTTTCAATTCTCTCCCCTTCCCGGGCAGGCTGCGCCCACGATCTCGTTTATGGAAGCCATGCCCCTTGCCTTGCAGTAATCTTCCAGGCCCTTTATGACCTTGGGTATGGCCATCGGGTCCGCCAGCTGGGCCGTCCCCACGGCCACCGCCGATGCCCCGGCCATCATGAACTCGATTGCGTCGTCGCTGTCCTTTATGCCGCCCATCCCGATTATCGGGATCTTCACTGCCTGCGCGGCCTGCCAGACCATCCTCACTGCCACGGGCTTAAGCGCCGGCCCGGACAGCCCGCCGGTCAGGTTGGCAAGGGCCGGTTTCCCGGTCTTGATGTCTATCTGCATGCCAAGCAGGGTGTTTATCATGGAAAGGGCGTCTGCCCCCTCGGATTCGCAGGCCGCGGCGATGGAAGATATGTCGGTGACGTTGGGCGACAGCTTGATGATGAGAGGCAGCCTGACGGCACCCCTGACCGCCCTGGTGAGAGATGCTGCGCCCTTGTCAGTAGACCCGAAGGCCAGGCAGCCCTCCCTTACGTTCGGGCAGGATATGTTGATTTCGAGCGCATGGGCGGCACCTGCCTCTTCGACCGCCGTGGCGACCTTGACGTAATCGTCGATCGTCGCCCCTGCTACGTTGACTATTATGTTGGTGTCAAGCCCCATGAGCCTCGGCGCTATGTCTCGTAGGTAGGCATCAAGCCCGGGGTTTTCAAGGCCGATGGCGTTGAGCATGCCGGAATAAGTCTCGCATATCCTAGGCGGGGGATTGCCTGCCCTTGGAAGCGGCGTCACCGCCTTGACGACGACCGCGCCCAGAATCGCCGGATCGAAGAAGTCGCAGTAACAGTCGGCGAAGCCGAAGGTGCCGGACGCGCTCATGACCGGGTTCTTGAATTCCAGGCCGAAGAGCTTCGTTTTCAGAGGTGCGCTCATAACGACACCTCCTTTGCGTCGAAGACGGGGCCGTCCTTGCAGACCTTCAGCCATGTGTCATGCTTCTTCGCCTCGGAGCAGGTGCAGCCGTTGCACGCCCCAACCCCACAGCCCATCTTCGTTTCAAGGGACACCTGGAGGGCTATCCCCGCCTTTTCGCAGATCGCCTTGACGGCCTTTAGCATCGGGACCGGGCCGCAGGCATAGGCGGCATCGAAGCTCCATTCCCGGACCAGCCTCTCAAGAGGCCCGGTCACTAGGCCGGATTCGCCCATGCTGCCGTCCTCAGTGGCTATGAAGCAGCTCTGAGGGAGGGAATCGCCCTCCATCAGGCACATCCTGTTCTTTGCGCCGACTACAAGGACAGCCTGCCCGCCGATCGCCTCTAGCCTCTGCTTGAGGAAGAAGAGGGGCGCAAGCCCCGTGCCGCCTCCGATCAGCAGGCTCCTTCCGGATCTAAGCACAAAACCCTTGCCGAGCGGGCCCGACAGCTCAACAGAATCCCCGGGTTCCCTCGCAGCCAGCCAGGCAGTCCCCTTCCCAACGGCTGCGAACCTGAGCGTGACGGTCCCCTCCTGCCCGTCGGAGTCCGATATGCCAAGGGGCCTTCCGAGCACGGCACCCTGAGCCTCGGTCCTTGCCATCACGAACTGCCCGGGCTCCGCGCCGCTGGCCAATCCGGGGGCCTTGAGTACCATCCTTTTCATGCCCTCGGCGATGTCCGCCATCTCGAGGACCGTGCACTTCTCCACAATCATCGCCTGCTTAATTCCCCCTCCTCAGGCTGCTCCCACGTGCTCTTTGAGCGATTTGACCCCAAAGCCGCGGCCGGCGCCTCGCTTCTTCATGTCCCTTATGACCTCAAGAAGGCCCGATGCAGTGTCGAGCGACGTCATGCACGGCAGGTTGAACTCCACGGCAGCCCGCCTTATCCTGAAGCCGTCCTTCTGAGGCTCCTTGCCCTTGGCGGGGGTGTTGATGACCAGGCCGACTTCCCCCGACCTGATAAGGGCGATGACGTCCTTGCCTGGCGAGCCGATCTTGCCAACCTCTGACACAGGCACCGAGTTCTCCCTCAGGAACCTGGCCGTACCCGTGGTCGCCCAAACCGAGAAGCCCAGGTCCGCATACCCCTTTATAATCGGCAGGGCCTCCTGCTTGTCCTTGTCAGCGAGGGTAGCAAGTATCGCCCCTCCGTCCGGTATCCTGTAGCCGGCGCCGAGGAACGCCTTCCTGAGCGCCATCCTGTAGTCCTCGTCGATGCCTATTACCTCTCCCGTCGACTTCATCTCGGGTCCGAGCGATATCTCCACGTCAGTTAGCTTATTGAAGGAGAACACCGGCATCTTCACCGCGTAGACCCCGGCTTCCTTCCACAGCCCGCCCCTGTAGCCGAGCTCCGCGAGGCTCTTTCCGAGCGACGCCGCGGTGGCAAGCCTCACCATTGGGATGCCCGTGACCTTGCTCATGAAAGGCACCGTTCGGCTTGCCCTCGGGTTCACCTCGATTATGTAGAGCTTGCCCTTGTGGATGACATACTGAACGTTCATCAGCCCCTTGACCTTGAGCGCCCTGGCTAGCCTCACAGTAGTCGCCACGATTTCGTCCTTCTCCGCATCCGTAAGGTTTATCGTAGGGTAGATGGCTGTGCTGTCCCCAGAGTGCACGCCTGCCCTCTCCTGGTGCTCCATGATGCCGGGTATGAGGACCTCCCTGCCGTCGGATATCGCATCCACCTCTACTTCCCGCCCCAGCAGGTACCTGTCGACCAGCACCGGATGCTCGTTGGACACCTTGACAGCCTCATTCAGGTAGTCTTCCAGGTCCTTCTCGTTGTAGACGATCTCCATGGCGCGCCCGCCCAGGACGTACGACGGCCTCACAAGCACAGGGAAGCCGAGCTCCGCTGCTATCCCGTGCGCCTCCGCCCTGGTCCTCGCCATCCTCCCTGCGGGCCTTGCAAGCCCCAGCTCCTCGAGCAGGGCGTCGAACTTCTCGCGGTCCTCTGCGGCGTCTATGTCCTCGACAGAGGTGCCGAGCACTTCCACGCCGTGGGCCGCCAGCGGTTCAGCCAGGTTTATCGCGGTCTGGCCTCCGAACTGCACCATTACTCCCATCGGCCTCTCGTTGTCTATGACGTCCAGCACGTTTTCGAGGGTAAGCGGCTCGAAATAGAGCCTGTCGGAGGTATCCGGGTCGGTCGACACGGTCTCCGGGTTGGAGTTTACGATTATCGACTCGTATCCCATGTCCTTCAGCGAGAGCGACGCCTGCACGGAGCAGTAGTCGAACTCCACGCCCTGCCCTATCCTGATGGGGCCCGAGCCCAGCACAACCACCTTCCTGCGGTCGCTCGCGAAGGCCTCGTTGCGCTCGCCGTACGCCGAGTAGAAGTAGGGGGTCTTTGCATCGAACTCGCCCGCGCATGTGTCGACCATGTGGTAGCAGGCGGAAAGCCCCCTTCTCAGCCTCTGTTGCCTCAGCTCGTCTTCGGTGCAGTTCAATAGCCTGGAAAGCTGGAAGTCCGAGAAACCGCACTTCTTGGCCTTGAGCCAGTCTTCGTCGGTCCATTTCCTCTTGGATGCCAGCATGCCCTCCAGCCAGACGATATGCTCGATGTTGTCCAGGAAGAAGACGTCTATCTTCGTGGCCATATGTATCTGGGCAATGCTTACGCCGCGCCTTAATGCCTCGGCGACGGCGAATATCCTCTCGTCGTCGCCCCTGCCCATCTTGTCCATGAGCTCCGGGATGCTGAGCTTCTCCATCTCCGGCACCAGCAGCCCCGTGAACCCTGCTTCCAGAGACCTTACGGCCTTGAGCAGGGCCGCAGGGAAGTTCCTGCCTAGCGCCATTACCTCCCCTGTCGCCTTCATCTGGGAACCGAGCTTCCTTCCGGCCCCTCTGAACTTGTCGAAGGGCCACCTCGGCACCTTGGCTACCACATAGTCCACCACGGGCTCGAACATCGCCGAGGTATTGCCGGTCACGCCGTTTACGATCTCGTCGAGCCTCAAGCCCAGCGCAATCTTGGAGGCGACCCTGGCTATCGGATACCCCGTTGCTTTGGACGCAAGCGCTGACGACCTGCTCACCCTGGGGTTGACCTCTATGAGGTAGTAGGCGGCGCTGTCAGGGTCGAGGGCGTACTGGATGTTGCATCCCCCTTCTATCTTAAGCGCCCTTATTATCCTGATCGCCGAGCTTCTGAGCATCTGGTAGTCCCTGTCGGACAGCGTCTGGGTAGGTGCGACCACTATGCTGTCGCCGGTGTGTATCCCTACGGGGTCGACGTTCTCCATCGAACAGACCACGATGCAGTTGTCGGCCGAGTCCCTTATCACCTCGAACTCGATCTCTTTCCAGCCAGCGACGCTGGCCTCGATGAGAAGCTGCCTGTTCATGGAATATATAAGGCCCTTGGACGCGATCTGCGAAAGCTCCTCCCCGTTCGAGGCGAAGCCGCCGCCGGTGCCGCCGAGCGTGTAGCCTGGACGCACTATCACCGGATAGCCTATCCTGCCGGCAAGCTCCAACGCCTCTTCCACGCTACCGACGATGCCGCTGCCGGGGACCGGCTCTCCCAGCTCCTGCATCGTCTCCTTGAACAGCTCCCTGTCCTCCGCCCTTTGTATGGAGCCAACCGGAGTGCCTAGCAACCTCACGCCGTACTCCGCGAGCACCCCTCTCCTGTCCAGCTCGACCGCCATGTTGAGCCCTACCTGCCCGCCGAGCGTCGGCAGAAGGCCGTCGGGCCTCTCCTTTGCGATTATCTCCTCCACCGCCTCGGGGGTTATCGGCTCCAGGTATACGCTGTCGGCCATATCCACGTCGGTCATGATGGTGGCGGGGTTGGAGTTTACCAGCACTACGCTTATGCCCTCTTCCCGAAGCGACCGGCACGCCTGGGACCCAGCGTAGTCGAACTCGGCGGCCTGTCCTATCACAATCGGGCCGGACCCGATCACCAGGACCTTCTTTATCGACCTATCTATCGGCATACAGACCACCCCTCTCGTCCATCAACCGCAGGAACCTGCCGAAAAGGTGGGCCGTATCGCCGGGGCCCGGGAACGCCTCGGGGTGGAACTGCACCGAGAACGCCGGCAGGTATTTATGCCTCATGCCCTCTACCGTTCCGTCGTGCAGGTTGTGATGGGTGATGTGCCATTCGTCCGCCAGCCCTTCCGGATCCAGCGCGTAGCCGTGGTTCTGCGACGTTATGTAGCACCTCCCGTTCTCCGTGTCCTTGACCGGCTGGTTGGAACCCCTGTGCCCGAACTTGAGCCTCTTGGCCTCGGCTCCCGTGGCAAGGCCCAGCAGCTGATGACCAAGGCAGATTCCCATGACGGGCACCCGTGCTTCGAGTATCTGCCTTATGACGGGCAGGGTGTACCCTACGTCGTTGGGGTCTCCTGGGCCGTTCGAAAGCAGGACCCCTGACACTCCGCCAGCCAGTGCCTCCGCCGCGTCCGCCCAGGCGGGCAGGACCCGTACCCTCAGGCCAGACGCCGTCAGCGAGTCGATTATGTTGGCTTTCACCCCGTAGTCGAAGAGCGAGACAGTCCTTGATCCGTTGCCGGTCTCATACGCCTTCTGGGTCGTCACGGACTTTACAAGGGAAGGCCCTCCGAACGGTGGAAGGGCCTTGGCCTCCTCGGCCAGCTTAACGGGATCAGCCTCGCACTCGATTATCCCGGGCATCGCCCCGAACTTCCTTATGTGCAGGGTAAGGGCCCTCGTGTCGACGCCCTTCATCCCAACCACGCCGTTTTGGACCAGGTATGTGTCGAGCTTGAGCTCGGCCCTGTAGTTGGAAGGCTGCCCGCATAGCTCGGTCACAAGAAGGCCCCTGGCGTGGCACCTGGTCGACTGTACGTCCTTCCTGTTGGTGCCGTAGTTGCCCACCATAGGATAGGTCATGTTTATGATCTGCCCCTCGTACGAGGGGTCTGTCAGCATCTCCTGGTAGCCTGTCATGCCCGTGTTGAAGACCACCTCGCCGGAGGCCCTTCCTGCCAGGCCGATCGACTTCCCCTTGAATACCGTGCCGTCCTTCAATGCGAGGTATGCTATCATGCCCTCCACCTCCTGACGGCGCCAGCCAGCATCGCGGTCCTTCCAGCGATTATGGTCGCGTAAGGCCATCCTGCGAGCTCCATGCCGGCCGCGGGGTTGTTCTTGCCCCTGGACAGGAAGGCCGAAGGGTCCAGTTTCCTAACTGTCCCGGGATCGATCACTGTTATATCGGCGACAGAGCCCTCGGCGAGGCTGGGCGGTGCAAAGCCCAGCGCCCTCGCCGGGCCGGTGGTGAACATGGCGACGAAGTCCGATGCACCCATGCCAAGGCCCCTTACCAGCGTTGTCCAGGACATGGCGACGCCGCATTCTATGCCGGAGATGCCGTTCGGGGCGTTTTTGAACTCCCTGAGCTTCTTCTCGTCGGACCAGGGGGCGTGGTCGGTCGCAATCGCGTCGATGAAGCCGTTCTTGGCGGCCAGGGCAACCGCCGCCCTGTCATCCTCTCCGCGCAGGGGCGGGTTCACCTTCGCGTAAGTGTTATACCCGGCGAGCAGGTCGTATGTCAGGGCCATGTGGTGAGGCGTGACCTCGGCGGTGACGTTGGCGCCGTATGCCCTGGCCCATTTGAACAGGCTGATGGAAAGCTCCGTGCTCAGGTGAGCCAGGTGCAGCCTGCCCCCGGTCCTTATGGCGAGGACCAGGTCCCTGGCCGCCATCGCCTCCTCAGAGGCCCTGGGGATGGGCATGAGGCCAAGCTTGGTCGCGACCGGCCCTTCGCTCCCCTCGCCGTCCTTGGACAGGGACATGTCCTCACAGTGCTCGATGATAGGCCTTCTTAGTATCTTCGAGTACTCGAGGGCCCTTCTCATTACCTCAGTGTCGGAGACGGGGCTTCCGTCGTCCGAGAAGGCGACGGCGCCCCTGGCCTCCATGAGCGCCATCTCGGCAAGCTCCGCCCCCGCCCTGCCCTTGGTTATGCAGCCTATGGGAAGCACCCTTACGTTAGCCTCCCTGGCAGCCTTCATGACGATGTAGTCCACCATTGCGGGGCTGTCGATCGGAGGCGTCGTGTTGGGCATCGGGCATACGGCGGTGAACCCTCCCAGAGCCGCCGCCATGGTGCCGCTTTCGATCGTCTCGTCGGAGCTTCCCGGCTCCCTCAGATGGGTGTGCATGTCTATGAAGCCCGGGGCGACTATCATGCCCTCCGCGTCTATCGTCTCAACCCCGGAATTCTCCCCCAGGTGCCCGAGAGCCGCCACCTTGCCGTCGTAGACCGCCACGTCGGCTACCATGTCGACCCCTTTGGCCGGGTCGATTATCCTTCCGCCCTTTATCAGGATGTCGGCCTTCATATCCCACCCTCCCCTATCATCATGTCCATGAGCGCCATCCTGACCGCCACCCCGCACGTCACCTGGGCCGTTATCTGGGATTGCGGGCCGTCGGCAACGGGGCTTGCAATCTCCACACCCCTGTTCATCGGGGCAGGGTGCATGACCAGCGCACCCGGCGCGAACCTGTCCAGCTTGTCCTGGGTCAGCCCGTACAGCCTGTGGTATTCGCCGACGGACGGGAACATGCCGGCCTTCTGCCTTTCCAGCTGCACCCTCAGCATCATGACCACGTCCGCTCCCTTGAGGGCCCTTTCCATGTCGTATGTGACATCGGCCCCCAGGGCGGCCGCATCCTCGGGCATCAACGTAGGAGGCGCGCACAGTACGACGGAGGCGCCCATCTTGCCCAGGCATATGGCGTTGGACCTGGCCACCCTGCTGTGGGCCACGTCACCTATTATTGCGACCCGCCTTCCCTCTACGTTGCCGAGGGACTCAAGCATTCGCATCAGGTCCAGCAGCGCCTGCGTCGGATGCTCGTGGGTGCCGTCGCCTCCGTTGATCACCGGCGGCTCGACGTAGCTTGCGAAGAGCGCCGACGCCCCCGACATCTGGTGCCTTATAATAAAAAGGTCCACCCCCATCATCTGAAGGGTGAGACCGGTGTCCTTAAGGCTTTCTCCTTTTACTGTGCTTGAATTGGCTATGTCGACGTTGATGACTTGGGCTCCCAGGTACTTCGCCGCCAGTTCGAACGAGCACCTGGTCCTCGTGGATGGCTCATAGAAGATGGTGGCCACCGTCTTCCCCTCCAGGACGTCCATCCTGACCTTCTCCGCGAAGGCCTTCCTCTTATAGAACGCGGCCCTTGCCATTATCGCCTCGATCTGTATCCTGTCCAGGTCCTCCATGCTTACCAGGTCGTAAGGCAGCCCCGCCATCCGATCATCCCTTTCCCCCGCGCAGGCATGAAAAAAGCCTGCCGCCCCTCAAGGTCCGGCAGGCAGGTCAAGCATGCTGCTGCTAGCTCCGCCTTTGCCAGCCTCTCTGGACTGAGTTAAAAGCGCGGGATTTACTGTAAAGATTATGAGCCCGGGGGCCCGTCCAGTCAAGGAAAAGTTCAGGCGGCTAAAGCCCCTTCGCTCCTGCGATGAAATCTGCAAGCCCCTCGAAGCCGACTTCGTGCTGGCTTCCGTCCGACATGTCCTTGACAGATGCCGCACCTTTTGCGATCTCTTCGCCTCCTACTATCGCCACGAACCTGGCGCCGAGTTTGTCGGCGTATTTCATCTGGGCTTTGAGGCTCCTTCCCATGGTGTCGAACTCCGCTGCGAAGCCACGGTCCCTCAGCGCAAATGCCAGCTCCATGGATTTCGTGAGGCCTGCTTCTCCCAGGCCTGCTATATAGGCGTCAGGTTTGGCATCCTCGAACGGGAGCCCTCCCTGGGCCCTTGCCACGGTCAGGAGCCTTTCCATCCCGCAGGCCACCCCGACCGACGGAGTCGGAGGCCCCCCCACTTCCTCGATGAGCTTGTCGTAGCGGCCACCGCCGCCAATCGCGTCCTGGGACCCCAGGCCCTCTGCAGTGAACTCGAAGGTCGTCCTGGTGTAGTAGTCGAGGCCCCTTACCAGCCTCGGATCGAGCATGTATTCCACTCTGAGCAGGTCGAGCATGGACTTCAGCCCCTTGAAGTGCGCCGCGCAGCCCTCGCAGAGGTAATCCTCAACCGAAGGCGGGCTGGGCATTGCGGCCCTGCACTCAGGCGATTTGCAGTCAAGCAGCCTCAGCGGGTTCTGCTCGTACCGCTTGTTGCAGGATCCGCAAAGCATGTTAAGCCTTGGCCCGTATGCGTCCTTCAGTGCCTGTTTATAGGCCGGCCTGCATTCAGGGCACCCGATCGAGTTCAAGTGCACCTTTACGCCTTTAATCCCCAGCATGGCGAAGTAATCCAGGCTGAACCTGATTACTTCGGCGTCTGCCATGGGAGAGGCAGAACCAGTATACTCGATCCCCATTTGGTGGAACTGGCGGAACCTTCCGGCCTGCGGCCTTTCGTACCTGAACATCGGGCCCACGTAGTACAGCTTCGTCGGCTGCGCCTTGGCTGACAGGTTGTGCTCCACATACGCCCTCATGACAGACGCGGTGTTCTCCGGCCTCAGCGTGATGCTCCTTCCGCTCCTGTCGTTGAAGGTATACATCTCCTTCTCGACTATGTCGGTTACCTCGCCGACCCCCCTTACGAAAAGCTCGGTGTGCTCGAAGATGGGCGTCCTTATCTCGGAGTATCCATACAGCTCGGACAGCCGCCTTAGCGCCTCTTCTGCCTTCTGCCAGGCCCTGGCCTCCTCGAACATTATGTCCTTCGTCCCCCTGGGGGCTGTTATCTCCATGTTCCGGCACCTCTTGTCCTAGGTATATGTTTCTGGGCGGGTCACCGCCCGCCCAGAAGGGTCATTTCTATGTGGGCTTATTTGTCTGCCGCGTTTTTCTCGGCCTCTTGCGCCGCTTTCTCCTGGGCCGCCAGGGCGTCGCTTACTGCCTTGAGGAACATCTCGTTCATCTTGGCCGTGTCCATTCCGCCCTGCTTTATCTCCTCGATCACGTAGTTAACTGTCTGCAGGACGCTGAGGTTCGTTCCTGCAAGCTTGACCGCGGCTTCAATGTCGTTGTAGGTCTCTGCCTCGAGCTTGCGCATCGCGTTTATCTCGGCCCTGACGAGGTATATTGCGAAGTCCTCTCCCAGTTCCATGGCCTTGCCGATGCTGATCATGGCGTCTTCGAAGGAGCCCTTCTTGGCCTGGGACATGGCGAGGCTGCTCCAGAGGTACGGGTCCTGCTGGTTGTCCTTCAGCGCGTTCTTGTAGTTGCTTATGCTGCTATCGTAGTCGCCGGCTGCGTAGGCGCGGTAGGCGAGGACCCTGCTGTCCTTTATCTCCACTTTGCCGTCCGCCACGGCCTTGTCGTGCAGCGACTTCAGGTACTCGGTCTGGGCGGCCCTCTGCCTTTCGTATGTAAGCGAGTTTTTTATCTCATCCTTGACGTCGTCGTATACGAGGGCCGGGTTCCTGGCCTTCCTGATGTTGTATTCTGCCTGTATGTCGGCCTCGGTCACCTCTGGGAACGTGGCGCTCATCTTAAGATATGTGTCATACAG
>JAGOKM010000070.1 GCA_017994615.1 Bacillota bacterium
CGCCCCAGCAGATGTTCGGGGCGCTAGCCAAGACCTACTATGCCCAAAAGGCCGGTATAGACCCCGCTTCGATATTCAGCGTATCGATAATGCCATGCACGGCCAAGAAGTTCGAATGCGAAAGGCCTGAGATGGCAAGCTCGGGCTTCAAGGACGTAGACCTCGTCCTGACCACCAGGGAGCTGGCCAGGATGATCAGGGAAGCAGGGCTTGACCTCAGGAGCCTTGAGCCGGAGGAGTACGACGACCCGTTCGGCATCTCCACCGGCGCCGGGGTCATCTTCGGTGCGACGGGTGGTGTCATGGAGGCAGCCCTTAGGACCGTGTACGAGATGCTTACGGGCAAAGACCTTGGAGCCGGCCTCGAGTTCCATGAGGTGCGCGGCATGGAGGGCATCAAGCAGATGTCGGTGAAGCTTCCGGAGGGCCTTCCGGAGCCGTATGGCGCTCTGTCAGGGCTTGAGCTCAGGTTCGCCGTCGCCCATACTCTAGGCAATGCCGGCAAGGTGATGGACATGGTCAAGTCCGGTGAAGCCCCGTGGCACTTCGTGGAGATAATGGCATGCCCGGGCGGCTGCATAGGAGGCGGAGGCCAGCCGATAGGGACCGACCTCGAACGCAGGCTGATGAGGATCGACGGAACATACGGTGCCGACAGGCTCCTGTCCCGCAGGAAGTCGCACGAAAACGAGGCTGTCGCCGAGCTCTACAAGGATTTCCTCGTAGAACCCCTTGGGCATAAGTCGCACGAGCTGCTGCATACCCATTACACGCCGAGGAATTCCTAAGAGGAGCCTTGGCTTCCAGAAGGAAAGGCGACGGCGGCGCCGTCGCCTTCTTCATTACGTCAATGCGGATTCCTAAGCGTCGGCCTCAGGCCCTGTCGGAGGCCCTTTCCTCCCCTTCAGGACGTCTGGGGATGGGCAGAAGGGGCCTGGTCTGCTCGAGATACTCCTTGAAACCATCCTTGTAGGCCGCCATCCTCCGCTCCGCCATGGGTATGCTTATGAACAGGAACAATGCGGTGTTGGCAAGGGCGCCTGAGCCCAGCCTCCAAAGGTCGGGGTGGGATGATAGCATCGTCACGTAGACGCCCCACCACATCATGATCTCCCCCAGGTAGTTGGGGTGCCTTGAGTTCTTCCACAGCCCCCTCCTCATTATCCTGGCCCTGTCGGGGTTCTGCCTCCGGAAGCTGTGCATCTGGTAGTCCGCGACGGCCTCCAGCGCTATGCCGGCCGAGCTTATCGCAAGGCCAGCTGCGGTCAGCAGGTTCATCTCGCTTTCGCGCGTGACGTAGTAGACGGCGGGCAGTATGCAGGAATAGACGATTAAAGTCGGCATCATCTGTATGCCAAGCAGGCTTGCCACCGGGAATAGCTTCCCGGTCTTCCCCCTGATCATGTCGTATCGCCAGTCCTGCCTGTCCAAGCCGCTGAACGTGTAGGCCCAGTTGGCGGTGAGCCTCGCACCCCAGATGTTTATGACGAGCGCCAGCAGCACAGGCCCCGTTTCAAGCCTTCCTGCGCCGAACAGCAGGATGTCCACTATGACAATCGGCTGGACGCTCCAGTACGGGTCATAGATGGAGGCATTGTCGAAGACCAGCGTGCTTGCCCAGATGACCAGCGTGGCGGCGACGTCCGCCACGAGGAGCCTCCACCAGAGCTCGCCGTCGAGGTTGAAGAAGGCCATGATGCCTGCCCCTAATGCCGCCACGTAGCAAAGGGCTATGACCGCCATGCTCTTCGACCTGTCCGCTTTCCATCCCCGGACTGTTGGCTGCGGCGATGCGCAGCCATTTCCTCCGAAATCCATCCTGGGCATGCTTGATTCCCTCCCGATGCTTTCTTCGAGCCTGTTTCTGGCGCCCTGCTTCCAGACGATGAAGATGGTCCCGGCAGATCCGGACAGATGCGCTTTACAGGCCTTCGGAGACCCTGTCGATCCAGCCGTCCACAACCCGCTTCTCGCCTATTACCACGTAATGCTTCACCAGGAAGACCTCCTCCGGCCTGTTGAAGAAGACCGGCTCGCTTATGTAAAGGAAAGATGAGCGGGCCCCCTTCGCCGCGGCGTAGTAGAACACCATGCTCCTGCTCTCCTCAGAGGCCCTGCCCTTAACCTCCGCGCCGCCTTTCCCGTAGTAGGACATCGGTTGTCTGGCAAGCTCCGTCGCCACGTCCTTGCCGTAATACGCGATAGCCCTGCCGACATCGGCAGGGTCGGCGGTCACCAGGACGACGCCGCACAATTTGTCCTTCTCGAACAGGTAATAGGTGTCCTGCCACTGTTTCCCGAAGTATGCGTCCTCCTGCCCCTGCCTGGTGTAGGCCTCTTGCGGGACGGGCCCTAAGCAGGGAAGGGCCAGCTGGTTCTTGAAGTTCAGCCATCCTCTTATATCCTTCGTGGATGTGCCCCAGGCCCAGCCGTACCAGCCGAGGGGCTCTGCGTCCATCTTGAACGCAGAAGCAGTCAAAGCCGCGCAGACGACGATAGCCAACGCCAATGCCAACCTCTTCATGTCAAACCGCCCTTCCGATTTGTGCTCCTGCCTAAGCCTTCACCCCGTGCGCCGCATTTCCCTGCCTCAGGGAGCCATTCTGCCGCGCGCCGCAACGCAAGTGCTTAATAGTCCCCCCACCGGTCCTGTATAATCAATATATCCCCAAAAAGGGGAAAATCCAACTTTACGGGCATGGGTTCGTGCCTCCGGGAGGGAATCATGTTAAACAGGCAGTTCGACCATCAGGTTCTTGAAGAGATACAGGGGCGCTGGTCGCCGAGGGCCTTCGATCCGGAAAGGAAGGTAAGCGACGATGACATCAGTGCGCTGCTCGAGGCTGCAAGGTATGCGCCCTCCTGCTTCAACGAGCAGCCGTGGATTTACATAATAGCCAACGGGGGCGAGGAAAAAGCCAGGATGGTAGGCGTTCTGAACCAGTCGAACCAGGAGTGGGCCTCGAAGGCGCCGGCGCTGCTGATGGTCCTTGCAAGGCAGAAGCTTGCCCAGACAGGCAAGGAAAACAGGTGGCACATGTTCGACGCAGGCACCTCCTGGGGATATCTCAGCCTCGAAGCGCAGAGAAGGGGCCTCATCACCCACGCGATGGGAGGCTTCAGCGTAGAGCTGGCGAGGGAGGCCTTCTCCATACCGGAAGATGTCAGCGTGATGGCTGTGGTGGCGGTCGGTTACTACGGAAGGAAAGAGGACCTGAGCCCGAGGAACGCGGAAAGGGAGCATCCCCAGCCCAGGAAGCCGATCGACGACATCATCTTCCGCGGGCGGCCAAAGGGCGCAGATTCCTAGCCCCAGGCCCGGGATGCAGGGACGGGCCCGATGCGGCGCAAGGCGCATGCCGGGCGAGGTGCACAGGCACCACCACGGTTTGGCCTCGGAAAAACGACAAAGGGGGGGAGAGGACCTTCCGGCAAGCTATTCTTCATTCATCGCCGGCCAGCCGGCGCACTTCCTCACATTGGGCCTCTTGCCTTGCGGCCGGCGTCGGGAACGTCCCTTCAGGATCACCGCTTCCTTCCTGCTTTCGCCTTTCAAAGGCTTGCGTCGACTATGCTGTCAGTTGGGATGATCTAAGGAGGGGTGAATATGCCAGGCGTCGCAGTCAACCAACCAGCCCCCGATTTCGCCCTCTACGACCTTGAGGGCATGCCGTTCAGGCTTTCCGACTACAGGGGCAAGAAGCACGTCCTCCTTGTCTTGAACAGGGGGTTCGCATGACCTTTCTGCCAGAGGCACATGATGCAGTTGCATCGTGACTACCGCGAATTCGAGAAGAGAGACGTGGTCATAGCGGTCCTCGGGCCCGAGGACGCAGAGGCATTCAGGTCATATTGGAGCAGCAACTCCCTGCCTTTCATAGGCCTTCCGGACGAGAAGCATTCCGTGCTCAAGCTGTACGGCCAGCAGGTAAACATATTCAAGCTGGGCAGGATGCCCGCACAGATGATAGTCGACAAGGAAGGCCTGCTCCGCTACGTCCATTACGGACACTCCATGCAGGACATCCCGCGCAATGACGAGCTCCTCCCTATTATCGACCGCATGGCGCAAAGGGCGGGGAGTTAGCATTCCTGCAAGGCAGATGCGTCTGATTGGGCATATTCATCCAACATCGGACAGGATGACCCGACTGCCCGCATGAGCAGGTGGCGGTGTCAGCTCATCCGCCGGTTCCATCATCCGGGGCGAAAGGGCCGCTCCCGTGGATGGCATGCCGGAAGGAACGGGTATGGTGCCTATGCCGCCGGCCACATCCTTTCCTTGGCCTATCAGGATACCTGTTCCTACAAAACGGATGACAACCCGCCGCTCATCTGTCAGTTCGGCCCGCATTGCAGGAGGACGGGCATTCCCTCCTGCTCATCGGCCACAAATGAAAATTTCCAGCCATTATAATGCAGGAATAGAAGTAACTTCATTGAAATAGTAAATTATAGAAATTTTCGGAGGTGCAGCCATGCCTAAGCCGAGATCATATGTCGCGCTTTTCGCACTGATTGCGCTGCTTTCCCTAGCGGGCTGCGGAAAGCCGGTCATCAGCGTCGTAATTGAGAAAAGCACCAACGGGCAGGATGCGGATGTCGGCAAAGGGCCGGAGATACCAGTAGGGGACCCTGTAACGTGGACCTACACTATAACCAACAAGGGCACCGTGACGCTCGAGCAGATACTGGTCACTGACGACGACCTGTCGGTGTCCCCCGCGTACAAAAGCGGGGACGCCAATGCCGACAACAAGCTCCAGACTACGGAGGCATGGGTCTATGAGGCAAGCGGCGTTGCACTGTCCGGGCAGTATGAGAACGTAGGAAGAGTACGGGCTGTCTATGAGGGCAAGGACTATTATGACATGGACTTCTCCCATTATTTCGGCAGGCAGCGGCTGGCTTCGGTGACATTGAGGAAGGAGACCAACGGCAGCGACGCCAATTCCGAGCCCGGCCCCTACATAATCATAGGGCAGCAGGTCGTCTGGAGCTACAGGGTCGAGAACACCGGGGAAGTGGACCTCAACGGCATCGTCGTAACTGACGACAAGGGCATTATTCCGGTAAAAGTAGGCGGGGATGACACGGACGACATCCTGTCGCCCGGAGAGGCATGGCTGTTCCGGGCAGAAGGCGTAGCCCAGGCCGGGCAATACTCCAATATCGGCAAGGTGGAGGCCTACTATGGGGCCCAGAAGGTGGAGGACACCGACCCCTCCCATTATTTCGGCGCAGCCGGGCCGGCAATCGGAATAGTGAAGAAGACCAACGGCGTGGACGCGAACTCACAGCCCGGCCCATCGGTCGGTTTGGGCGAGCCTGTCACCTGGACCTACGAGGTGAAAAACGAAGGGGATGTACCACTTGAAGATGTGGCGGTCACCGACGACAAGGGCATAACGCCCGTCTATTCATCGGGAGACGACGGGGACGGGGTCCTGGAAGTGGGCGAAACATGGGTCTACAGCGCAAGCGGGGTCGCAGCCTCGGGCCAGTATTCGAACACGGGTACGGCAGAAGGATGGTTCGAGGGCATCAAGGTGAGCGACAGCGACCTTTCGCATTACTTCGGAGTCGCCCCTGCGTCCATAGACATGGAAAAATGGACGAACGGAGAAGATGCGGATACGGAAGGCACAAGCTATCAGGCTTCCGTAGGAGATGCGATCACCTGGCAGTACAGGATCGAAAACACCGGAGGCTTCGACCTCGCAGGCGTGCTGGTCTCCGACGACAAGGAATCGCCAGCCTACAAACAGGGGGACCTTAACCTGGACGGTATATTGAACCCGGGCGAACTGTGGATATATGAGGCGACGGGGGTTGCGCAGCTGGGCCATTACTCCAACACAGGCTCGGTCGAGGCATGGGCGGGG
The DNA here is from genome assembly GCA_017994615.1 of Bacillota bacterium. Classification (GTDB taxonomy): domain Bacteria; phylum Bacillota; class DTU025; order DTU025; family MWDF01; genus MWDF01. The sequence goes on from JAGOKM010000070.1 coordinate 5,886, forward strand.
CCCACCAAGGTTGCCGATTCCGACATGTCCCATTATGACGCGCAGGGCGCCCCGGCCCTGACGACATGGGAGTTCGATTTCATGCAGTCAGGCGTGGAGGCCGTGATGGCCGATGAAAGCTGGCTTGTCGACGGAGGCACGGGGGAAAACTCGTTGGGCCTATGGCTCAATTCGTGCACCGTCGCCCCGCCGATGTTCTTCACCGGCGATTTCACCGCCGAATACTATTTCTACCCGCGCGCCAGCTCTGACGACCCGCTATACAGGATGTCTTTCAGGATCTGGAACAACCAGTACGCGACAAATTCGCTCAGAAGGTATGTGGCTTTTTCGATGTACTACCTTGGGGACACCGACACTGCATATTATCAGGTCGACCAAGGCAACGGCAGCTACACGTACAATGAATATGACGGATATGCGCCGGGGATAAAACCTAACGACATAAATGTCTGCGTCTTCGAGAAGACCGGGGACCGAGTCGAAATATACCTGAACGGCTTCCTTATAAAGGCTGTCACTATCCTGCCTCAGAACGCCGCAACGGGTTATGCCCCGATGCTGCACGGTCATTCGAGCTGGGACATGGCGGACAGCAACCTGTTCATAAGGAAGGTCAAGGTGACCTATATGTCGGACGAATATTTCTTTGATGAATGGTAAACAGGGATTACTGCTTTTGATACAGCCCATCAGCGAAAAGGAGTGGTTTTATTGAGGAGATCCATTGTTATCGTCGTCTTAGCCTTGATCTTGCTGGCCTTGTCAGGATGCGCAAAGAAGTACACTTTCGACTTCGTTAAGGAACGAGATGCCAAGAACGCGCAAGGAGCATGGAACGAGGAGTACGAAATAGAATACCTGCCGCAAGGCGCCTATCTCGATGACGATGCGCTGACAAGCCCCTTCAGGTTCAAAGGGGACTTCGCCGTCGACATCCAGTTCTATGTCAATGTGGGGGCAGAACACTACCTGAACTGGCTCGATATTTACCTCATAGATACGGATGGCTGGGACTATGACTTAAGTATCGGGCTTGGCATGTATTTCAAGTCCCCTAGCTCCGGCAAGTCCTGGACAGGCACA
>JAGOKM010000071.1 GCA_017994615.1 Bacillota bacterium
AAGGCTGCCATGAGCCTCCCTCCGGGCCTCAGGACCCCGAACAAGGCGAGCGAGATTGCGTGCGTACCGGACACGATCTGGTGCCTGACAAGCGCCGCCTCGGTCCCGACGATGTCGGCGAACGCCACTTCTATTGCCTCCCGGCCTGAGTCGTTGTAGCCATAGCCGGTGGTGCCGCCGAACTGGTAGTCGGAAAGCCCGGCCTTTTTGAACGCGCCGAGCACGCGGGCCATGTTCGCCCGCCTCAGGCGCTCGTACCCCGCCTGCTGGCTGGCGCACTGATCGAGCGCCCGCTCTGCTGTTTCACTAACTCTTATATCTATCCCTCTTAGGAAATCGAAGGCTCCCATGAAGCAAGTTCTCCCCTTTTCAGGCCATCTTAGCCAGCTCGCCTGCTATGTCCGCCGCAATCTGAGAAGCGTCCATCGCCTCTGAATCGTACCATCTCATCTGTTTGTGCCGCCTGAACCAGGTCATCTGCCGCTTGGCGTACTTCCTGGTCTCAGCCTTGATCTTTTCGACGGCGTCCTCAAGCGAAGCCTCCCCTCTTATATGAGCGATCAGCTCCTTGTAGCCGATGGCCTGCATCGCCACCTTGCTGTCGCCGTACCCGGCCGCGACAAGCCTCCGCACCTCGTCCAGCAGGCCCATTTCCATCATCCTGTCGACCCTTGAGCCTATCCTACTGACAAGGGCCCGCCTTCCGGCCGACACCCCGAAGTAGGCGGACGGTATCCCGTTGCCCTGCCTGTCTTTCCTCTGCAGCTCGCTTATGGGCCTGCCGGTCCTCAAAAACACTTCCAGGGCCCTTACGATGCGCCTGGCGTCGTTCGGGTGTATCCTCCCGGCCGCTTCCCCGTCCACCTCTGAAAGCTCCGCGTGGAGCCTCTCAGGGCCCTCTAGTTCCGCCCTCCTGTAAAGCCGGTCCCTCAGCCCTTCGTCCGCGCCCGCGTCCGGGAACAGGAAGCCCATGGTGGCGGCATCCACGTATAGCCCTGTGCCGCCGGCGATTATGGGAAGCCTTCCCCTCGAAACGATATCGTCGTAGGCGGCCCTTGCCAGCTCGCAGTACCTGGAAACGGTCATAGGGTCGTCAGGGTCGCATACATCCAGCAGATGATGCCTCACAAGCTTCCTTTCGGCCTCCGATGGCTTTGCCGTGCCTATGTCCATCCCGCGGTATACCTGCATGGAATCCGCCGAGATGACCTCCCCGTCGGCGATAACGGCAAGATTGAGCGCCACTGCCGACTTTCCTGCGGCGGTTGGGCCCACTATCACTGCTGCGGTCCTGGCTGCACCCATCTCAGGAACCCTTCCCTACGCCGACGTACTGCACGCTTCCGGCCCTGCTGGAATGGAAGACGGTGTACCCGGGGACGTCGCACAGCGCCTCGATGCGTTCACCCTTCCTCAGCTTCACGACGAGCCTCCTTCGGGCCACCCTCAACGCCTCTGCCAGGTCTTCCCCCGACGGGACGCCGGCGGCCGCCCACTCCCTCAGCGCTTCTAACGGGGATCCTGGGACGGGGGAGCGGAACATCGGGTCCATGTACACAGCGTCGTAGGACGAATCAGGGCATGCCTTGAGGAATCCTCGGTAGTCTGCGTTCACCCTTTTGACCCTGCATGCTGCATTCATGACGTCGATATCGGCGACATAGGCGCCCATGCCGATGTCGATGGCGAGGAACACCGGCCTCGACGCCTCAAGGGCGGTCACGCTGCCAAGCTCTCCTGCAGCCCAGGCACATACAAGGGAATCGGCCCCGAGGCCCATCGTGCAGTCCAGTATGCTGTCCCCCTGCCTTATGCCGATGGCTTCGGCCATCACGTCTCCGCGCCCCGACTTCAATCCTGCGATCCTCAAGGATGCCGTGCTCGGATGGAACTTCAGGCTGACCTTCTTCTCGCCTTGCACGAACCTGTCCAACCTCACCCCGTTTTCGAGGAAGACCAGGACGTCCGCGCAGGGGGCCTTCAGCACCTCGTCCTTCAGCATTGCCCTGTCCACATACCTCGAGCCTAGGTCCACGGCCTTGCCTGCGGCGGCGGCTACTGCCCCGCCCCCCGCCCTTCGGGAACCGACCGACGTGGTTACGAGAAGCTCGCAGGCTGCATTGGCCCCGTTTAAGGCGCTTCCGGTCATCTCCTGCCGACGCCCCGTTCTATTCCCGACAGGTCCACCGTCAGAAGTATGGGCCTGCCATGCGGGCACCTGTAGGGGTCAGACGTTGCGAACAGGTCCAAGACCAGCTCCCTCATCTGCACCGGATCCAGCTTCTCTCCTGCTTTCACGGCGCCTTTGCACGCCATCTCGACTGCAGCGCGCCTGAACCTTCCGTCCACGTCCGTGCCGTCCCGCCTTCCTTCCGCAAGGTCCCTCAGAGCGGCGCTCAGCAGCTCCTCGGGGGAAGGCTCGGTCCCTCCCACAACGGGGACCGCCCTTACGATCGCGCTCCTGGCCCCGAACATCTCGAAATCGAACCCGAGCTGCCTCAAGGCATCAGCTTCCTCCCGGGCTGTGGCCGCCTCGGCCGGCATGAGCTCGACCGTCTCCGGCACGAGGAGCGCCTGGCTGTCCACACGCCTTTCGCTCAGCCTTGCGAGGAAGCGGTCCACCAGGATCCTCTCGTGCGCTACGTGCTGGTCGATGACTATGAGCTTGCCGGACAGTTCTGCTACTATGTACGAGCCCTGGAACTGGCCTATTACCGAAGGGCCTGCTTCCTCCAGCTGTAGGGTTCCGGCCTTGGCGTCCCCAGATGTGCCGCTTCCCTCCAAATGACCGCCGTAGCCTGCCCTTACCTCCTTCAGATGCGAAAAGCCCTCTCCGCGCGGCCCGTGGCCTGCGCCTCCCTCCCCTAGGTACCCGGAGTACTTCTCGGCGATCAGCCTACCCGGGGCTGTGGCCTTCCGGTACCCGCCCGGCTGCGCCGGCCCTTCAGGGACTGCCGCTTCTATGCTGAGGTTCGCGGAAGAAAGCCCCATGGCCCCCTTGACTGCGCCGTTCACGGCGCTGAATACCCCGGCCTCGTCCGCGAAGCGCACCTCCGCCTTTGCGGGGTGCACGTTCACGTCCACCCTGGAAGGGTCCACTTCCAGCCATATCACGCATGGCGGAAACCTTTTCTCGGACTTCACCCCCTCAAGCCCTCGGTCTATCGCGGCGTAGACGAGCTGTGATGCGACCGGCCTGCCGTTGACTATTACGTGCTGGTCCTGCCTGCGCCTCCTGAAATCCTCAGGGGCTCCGACCAGCGCATAAGCCTCGATGCCGGGGGAGCTGGCTTCGCCTCCGCTCATCCTGTCGGCAGTTGCGCCGAAGACAGACCTGGCCGCGCCCCGCTGGCTCCCGTCGCCCGACGACGAGAGCATTGGCCTGCCGTCTATGGCAAGCCTTATCGAGACGGACGGGTTCGCGAGCGCGAGCTTCTCCGCTACCGCCAGTATCCTGTTCGATTCGGCCTGCCTGGACTTAAGGTATTTCAGCCTTGCAGGTGTGTTGAAGAAAAGCGACTCCACCTCTACCGTGGTCCCTTGCCTTCCAGGGGAAGGGCCCTCCGAGATGAGGGCGCCCCCTTCTAGCTCGACCTTCCACGCGGTTTCGCTCTGCTCGTCCTTGGTGATGAGCGTAAGCCTGGAAACCGACGCCACCGAGGGGAGGGCCTCTCCCCTGAAGCCAAGCGTGTTGACGCAGAAAAGCTCCTCCGCCGTCCTGATCTTGCTCGTAGCGTGCCTTTCGAAGGCGAGCGACGCATCCTCCCTGTCCATCCCGCACCCGTCGTCGACCACCCTGATGAGCTCCAGGCCTCCGCCCGTGACGTCTATGTCTATGTTGCGGGCGCCCGCGTCCACCGCGTTTTCGGCAAGCTCCTTCACGACAGATGCCGGCCTTTCCACGACCTCTCCTGCGGCTATCTTGTTCGCCACCTCGATCGGAAGCCTCGTTATCTTCAAAGCGCCACCTCCGTCTCCTGTGCTACGCTCGCTGCGTCATGCCGCCTCATGCCTTGCGCGGGTCATCCTTCTCATCTTCGCCGAGGGCCTCCTTGAGCCTGTAGAGCAGGTCCAGCGCCTCCCTGGGGGACATCGATTCGGGGTCAGCGGACTTGAGCATCTCCATCGCCTTCGAAGGGGCTGCGGCGTTCAGGACGGGCTCGTCCTCCGATGGGATCTCGCTCCAGCCGAAAAGCTTCATCTGGTGCCCTCCGCGGTCGTATATCTTCTCCAGCTGCCTTAGTATCTGTCCGGCGCGCCTTATGACATCCCTGGGCAGGCCCGCCATCTTGGCCACGTTGATACCGTAGCTCCTGTCTGTGCCGCCCCTTTGCAGTTTATAGAGGAACACTACTTCTGACGGCCTTTCTGCCACGCTTACGTGGTAGTTCCTCACGTGGGGCAGCTTCTCTTCCAGCTCGGCCAGCTCGTGGTAGTGGGTGGTGAAGAGGGTCCTGGCCTTGGTGACGTCGTGCAGATGCTCGGCGACTGCCCAGGCGAGCGCCATGCCGTCGTAGGTGGACGTCCCCCGGCCCAGCTCGTCCACCAGGACCAGGCTCCTCTGCGTGCCAGTGTTGAGTATCTGCGCCACTTCCAGCAGCTCCACCATGAAAGTGCTCTTGCCTTGGGCGATGTCGTCGTAGGACCCCGCCCTGTAGAATATCCTGTCGGCAAGGCCGATCCTTGCGGATTCACATGGCACGAAGGATCCTGCCTGGGCCATGAGCTGTATCAGACCCGTCGTCGCCAGTATGGTCGACTTCCCAGCCATGTTGGGCCCTGTGAGGACCAACAGCCTCGCTTCATCTTCGCGCAGCTCTATGTCGTTTTCGACGAAGCGCCCCGCGGGCATGTTCGCCTCCATGACTGGATGCCTAGCCCCGTAGAGCAAAGTGTCGAGGCCTTCGTCCACGGCCGGCCTGCTCCAGCGCCTTTCGAATGCAGTATCTGCGAAGGACAGCAGCACGTCCGCCTCAGCTGCGGCAGCCGCGTCCCCCATTATCGCATCGAGCCTTGAAGCAGCCTTCGAAACCAGCTCCTTGAACAGCTCCTGCTCGAGCCTCACCTGCTTCTCCTCGGCTCCGAGCACCTTGGATTCTATCTCCTTGAGCTCCTCCGTGTAATACCTCTCAGAGCCGGCAAGGGTCTGTTTCCTTATGAAGTCGGAGGGCACGTTCGCGACGTTCGACTTGCTGACCTCGAAGTAGTAGCCGAAGACGTTGTTGAACCCGATCCTGAGGTTCTTGATGCCGGACCTCTCCCTCTCCTTCGCCTCTAGGCCCGCAAGCCAGCCCCTTCCCCCGGCCGCGGCCGACCTCAGTTCGTCTACCTCGGCGTTGTAGCCTGCTCTTATGTAACCGCCCGAGGAAAGGTCCGCCGGCAGCTCGTCCGCCAGCGCCCTGTCAAGCTCCGAGGCAAGGTCTGCAAGAGGGTCGATATCTTCGGCCAGCCTCTTCAGCCTCGTCGAGGATGCGGCCTGCCCGAGGGCGGCCTTGAGCCTGCCTGCCCCGGCCAGCGACCTAGACAGCTGGGCGAGGTCCCTGGGCATGGCGCTGCCGTATGCGAGCTTGGACCCCAGCCTCTCCAGGTCGGCTATGCCCGAAAGGATGCCTTTGATCCTGGATGAATCAGCCCTTGAGGCTACAAGCTCCTCCACTGCGTCCTGCCTGGCTGAGATCGCCGCGGTGTCCATCAGGGGCGCCTCCAGCCAAGCCCTGATGAGCCTTGAGCCCATCTTCGTGGCCGTCCTGTCGATCACGTCGAGGAGGCCCTTGCCGTGCCCTTCTGCCTTCTCGTTCCCGAAGACTGCCAGGTTCTTCCAGGAGGCCCTGTCGATGTGCATGATAGACGATACCCTGTATGCGCCCAGCTTCGAGATGTGGCCTAGGCCGGATTTCTGCGTCGCTGCCAGGTAGGACAGTATGGCTCCCGATGCAGCTACTGCCAGAGGCATCCCCGCCAGGCCGAATCCCTCGATTCCGGACGAACCGAAGTGGCCTGCCAGGGTCCTTGCAGATGAGCGCCTTTCGAAATCGGAGGCCGGCCTCTCTGTCACTGCGATCGACGTGCCCTTGGCGGTCAGGAACGACGATATCTCCGCAGGCAGCCCGTCCATCGAAGGTACCAGCACCTCGCTGGGTGAAAGCCTCTCGAGCTCCGATACCGCCGTGCCTGCGGCCCTGTCCCCCTCAAGCTGCGTCGCTTTGAAGTCCCCCGTGGAGGCGTCGCAGTATGCCAGCCCTATGGCGCCCCCTTCGGCGACTATGGCCGCAAGGAAGTTGTTGGCCCCGTCCTCCCCTTCAAGCACGCCCGGGCTTACGATGCGGACGACATCCCTCTTCACAAGCCCCTTTACGAGCCTGGGGTCCTCCAGCTGGTCGGCCACCGCCACTTTGTACCCTTTCTTGACCAGCTGTGGCAGGTACTCGTCAAGGGCGTGGTGCGGCACGCCGCACATGGGCATCCTGTTTCCGGTGCCGATTTCCCTTCCGGTTAGGAACAGGCCGAGCTCCTTCGACGCAATCTCCGCGTCCTCGTTGAAAAGCTCGTAGAAGTCCCCCAGGCGCACCATCAGAAGGGCGTCCGGGTGGCGCCTCTTCATCTCGCTGTACTGCTCCATCATAGGAGTAAGGCCGCCCTGCCTGGCCATGTTACCTGCCAGCCTCCCCCTTGCGCTCGCATCCGGGGATCCTCGTCCCGTGGAGCACGAATGTCCTTGCCCTGTCTATCCTGACCTCAAGGAGCTGGCCTCCGGCCGGCCTGCCGGTCTCCGGCCAATGCACCATCTTGTTGGTCCTCGTCCTTCCCGACCACATGGACGGGTCCTTCTCGGAGGGGCCCTCTGCCATCACTTCCTGTGCCGTGCCGGCAAGCTGCCTGTTCACCTCCAGGGAAATCCTGTTCTGGAGTTCGATCAGCCTGCCTATCCTGTCTTTCTTTTCCTCCTCTGATACC
>JAGOKM010000006.1 GCA_017994615.1 Bacillota bacterium
AGCCTGTCGGCGTTCTCCCCCTGGCAGATCAACAGGCCGGACTGTGCGAGCGACGCGGATATGGCCTCGTCGTCCACGTAGACGCGCACAGCGGTGCCGTCCAGCGCCGGAAGCGGCTCGAGGGCTATCTCAAGAAGGTTCTTCAGGTCGAACTTGTTTGACTTGGTCGGCGCGACGACCTTGGATTCCCATGAAGTCCCGGCCGGTATGGCGAGCCTTGAGCCGACGATGACGTCCTCGTCTACCGTAATCACCGCTATGTCCCCCGGCTTCGATTTCAGCGTGCTCAGCGGCGTATCTATGGTCACTACCAGCTTGGTGCCCTTGGCCAGCTTCTCGTAACCTATATCGACCCCGCCCTTGCCAGATGTGGCCTCAATGACCCTGGCTATCCTGACCGGAAGGGCCTCCCTGCTTACATAGCCGAAAAGCGCCTTCTCCAACGCAGCCACCTTGTCCAGCAGGGAAGTGCCCCCCACCCTTCCGTCTACTATCCACTGGGCGAACACCACCTTGTAGCCCAGCGACGCAACGCTGAGCTTGTCTCCGCCCAGCTCCGACCACAGCTTCTCCACCCGCTCCGCAAGGTTCCCCGCCCCTGGCTTGGCCAGTACTATCTCTTCGAGCTTCGAGACGCGGGGCAGTATGGGCCCGTCCACGGGCCTGCCGAATAGCGTCTTCTCCATCTCGGACAGCATCTCCGACTGGGAGATCGGAGGGGGGGCGGCAGTCGAAAGGGCCGCCGCGATCAGCAATATGGCTAGAATGGCGGCCGGGATAGTCGATATCTTCCTTTTCATCTCTTCACGCTCCGGTTCGTATCAGAACTTGATGCTGATCCCCAGCGCCGTAAGGTTCTTCTTCAGGTCTATCTTGTCGAAGTCGGAGAAGTCGATGAGCCTGTATCCTACCATGATGGACGCGTTGTTGAATATCCTGTAGCCTAGGTCGATGCCGGCTAGCTGCTTTACGCCGACGTCGCTGTTCAATCTCAGCGAGCCGCGGAATAACCAGCTTAAAGGCGAGCTGTCGTCATAAAGCCATGATTTCGTCGAAAGGGCGTCCGAGGCGATTATGTTCCTGACCTGCTCCACCTGGTATCCAGCCTGCATGAAGGCCGATTCGCCGAGCAAAAGCTTGTAGAAGATGCCGAGGGACGCCGACGATTGCAGCTCAAGGCCCTTGTCCGCCGCCGTCTTCAGGTCGCCGCTTTCTATGTTGTAGCCCGCCTGTATTGTAAGGGAGTCCGTAACGCTCCTCAACGGCACTATGCTGTCGATCCTGTACTTGATCCCGACGCCCGTCTTGGCTGTCAGGTCGGTTATGGCCGAGTCCTCGCCGTGGCTTCCCGTCATCCTATAGTCGAGTGTAAGCCCGCCTCCCTGGCTGTTCCCGAGGAGCAGCCCTACGCCGGCGCTTGACTTGTTCTGCTCCCGCTTTTCGTCGGCGAACAGGGAGGCGCTGACGTTCAACACCTCGAACAGGCTGACCTGCTTGGACTTCTCGGGGTTTATCGTGTCCAGCTGGAGCGGCTGCATCTTCGGCACTATCGAACCCGGCAGCAGCTCCTTGTCAGGCATTGTGAGGGACGCCTGAGACACCGCAGACGGCATGTTGATCTTTTCGAGGACTTCAGTTAGCGATAGGACGGACGTGCCGGTCTGGACCGGCACGTTGGCGCCGCCTGATGGCATAAGGTATGAGTAATCGATGCCGGAAGGCGCTTCGGCCGATTGTCTCTTCCCGACAACACCCCTTGCCATGAGCTGGACCGAGAATTCCTTTACGAGGTCGTTCAGGAGCCACGCGTCCCTGGATGTTATCTTCTGCGCCGTGGTCCCCATTATGGCGATGTCGATGGCAGCAACGTTTGTAAGGTCCAAATCGGTCAACCCGAGCTTCAGCAGCGCCCTTTCAATGGAAGCGGCGGCGAAGTCCTTGTTGATGGGTATCTTGGTGAGGTAATAGGGAGAGTCCTTGATGTCCAGGACGTTGTTCTTGGCCAGCTCCGCCAGCGCCCTGTACCTCCAGTCGTCGGATTTCAGGATCTCCGGTTCCGAGGCAAGGCCGGGCAAGGCGAAAAGGAGCACCAGCAAGGAGCACATGAGGGCTGTATTCAAGCTGTAGGCCCTTTTCAAGCTGCGCTTCATCCCTTTCTACCCGTATCAGTATTTATTCTCCGGCCGTCAGCCATTTCCTTTTATGCAGTTTTGCCCTTTATGCTTAGATACCTTCTGGCTATCACCTCGGCCACATAATCGTCCCAAGGCCTGTCCGGTGTCCTCAGCCCTATCGGTATCAGACGGGCCCACCACGGCTTCCTGTTGTCCAGGAGGAAGAGCCGCCTGCCTTCCACTGTGGAGTTCCTCTCGTCCACGCGCACTATCCTGAAGCCGTCCCTGGCGCCCATGGCGGATATTATCTCGGCTTCCACTTCCCTGGTCTTGGTCCCGTCTCCCAAGGCGATCTCCACAGTCCTTCCAGCAGAAAGGGCTGCAATTTCCTCTGCTGCCGAGCTTCTCGGGACGATGCAACGCTTAACAAGCCTCCCGCCCTCCTCCAGAAGGGCGAGGCCCACCTTGCTAAGACCGGGATCTACTCCTATAACGAAATCCAATCAATCATCCTCCGAGAAACCTTATTATATTATACCCTGCAGGATGCCGATAAAAAAGAAAGCCCGGGGGCATCTGCATGCCCCCGGGCTTGTCCGCGTTTAAGGTTAGAACTTGGTGCTCAGCTTTACGCCCAGTGTATTGACCAGGCTGTCCGGGTAGACAGCGTTGGTGTACTTCGCGTACCTGGTCGTGAAGTCCGCTACCAGGCTGGTGTTGTTGAATATCTTCTGGTTGTATCCCACACCTGCGCTAAGTACGAATCCGTCAGGCTTGGTTCCGTCCACGTAGTTCCTGTACTCGACTCCGCCCATCGCATAGAGGCTGGCCTTCTCGGTTATGTTGTAGGTCAGCTTCATGTCGGCGAACACCTTGAGCATCTCGATGCTCTTGAAGTACGCGCCGAGGTTGGCGGCCAGGTTCCACTTCAGGAAGAAGCTGGTGTTAAGATGCAGGTCTCCGTATATCATCTGGTAAGGAGCTATGCTGCCGAGCCTCTCGCTCGTGAACGTATCTCCGAACCTGCCCTCCCAACCGGCGTTGGCCCAGAGTACATCCTGGATGAGCTGCAGCTTCTCGAGCTTCAGGAATGCCAGGTAGGTGTTCCTGAGTGCCATTCCGGGCGCCTTTTCCGTCTCTCCGTAGTAGCTGAAGCCTGCGTCGAAGATATAGAGCTTCAGCTTAAGGTCGGCTCCTGCGTAGCAGAACGCGTCAGCCACGGAAGCGGGAGCCTGCCATGTGCCACCGATGATGGTGTCGGCTTGCCTGCCGCCGTAAAGCTTCAGCGAGCCCTTGGTCAGGCCTGCCACTTCGAAGGAGTACTTGGCATAGATCTCGTTGGTATGGGTCATGTTGGCCCATGCCGCATCGCCGTAGAAGCCGGTCAGAAGGCCGAACTCCAGGTTCGGAAGCACTTGGAACTTGTTGTAGATATCTACGTTCATGACGTCGCTGGATATGATGTCAGGATCCGTGCCGTCGGCGAATTCGGCGAACTGAGGGGCGTAGCCGGCGCTTACGCGCTCGAACGACATGCCGGTGCTCCAGATGCCTACCTTGCCGTCCAGGTATGCCGTTATGGCCTGCTCAGGCATCGGGGCCGCCTGGAATACGAGGTTTGCGAACCCGCCCGCGCTCCAGTTCTCGTTCAGCGTCAGGTCGAGGTTAACTCCGATGTTCTTCTCCTTGGTGGACACCGTCGTGTCTCCGGAGAAGAGCCTGTCGTCTACCGCCAGGTAATGCAGGGTGAGGTCAACTATTTCGGCGTAGTTGGCATTGCCCGCGAGTCCCCAAACGTAATTGAAGTCGGTAGTCGAGCCGAGCTTCGCAAGTATGGCCGATGCGCCGAGGGTCATGTCCTCGACCAGCGTCGGGGTGTACTTCATCCATCCGCTGAGGCCCTCATAGCCGGCTGCGGTGAACTTCTTGTCCGACATTACGTACTTGCTGATGTACTTGGGCCTCGACTGCTCCCCGCCGAGGATCTGGCCGGAGCCGTTGGGTCCGGTCACCTTGACGTCGAGGTCGCCGTTGAATACGTATGCCGCTACGTCCGCAATCCCGTAGGTGTCTACGCCGCCCGTCAGGCCGACGTTGATCTCCACTCCGGGCTCGGGCTTGATTGTGCCGTTGAGGGTGAGCGACGCTTTGTAGAGGTTGCTGGGATCGATCGTTCCCTTGGCGCTGTTGTACGGATCCTTGTAGGCAGGTCCGAACTTGACCTCCGTATCCTTGAACTCAACCGCGAATGTGCCTGAGAGCAGGAACTTGTTGACCCATAGGCTGGCCAGCTTGTCTGTCAGGCCCATGAGCCCGCTCTTGAGGCTCAGCACGTCAGCAGCGCTGGTCCCGGCCGCGCCTTCGAGGCTTGCGACCTTTGCGCTGAGGGCGTCTGCGCTGATTTTGTTGCTGGCTTCGAGAGCTGCAATCCTCTCATTGAGGGCCGCATCCGCCGCTGCCAGGTTCTTCAGCAGGTTCGTGTCATGGTTCTGCTGGATGTACAGGTCGTTGATGTCGTTCGCGTTCTGGGTTATCTGGTCCTGAAGAGGTCCGAGCAACCCAAGGTTGGCTGCCTGCTGCTCGAGGAGCCCTATTCTCATTAGAGCGTTGTCGACCTTGCCGCTTTCAAGCGAGGCCAGGTCAAGGTTGAGGAGGGCTATCTTCTCGTCCAGGAGCGCCATCTTGGCGTTTGCAGCTTCGCAGCACTCGTACAGGTAGTTGACCTGGTCGTAGAGCGCCTTGAGCTTCGTGATGTCATCCTGGGCCTCCAGAAGGTCGAGCCTTAGAAGGGCGATTTCTTCCTTGGTCACATCGGTGCCGGGCACTACGACCGGTGCCGGTGTAGAAGATGCCGTCGCTGCGGGCGCTGGCAGAGCCTTGATGGTGGCCTCAATGGCTGCGAACTTGGCTGCCATCTCTGCCTTGAGGGCGTTGATGTCGTCCGCGTTCTTATAGTTGAGGCTGTAGAGGTCCACGATGTCGGCGGTGTTCTGGCCGACCTGCTTCTTCATGGCGTCCAGATCGGCGGTGTTCTGGCCGACCTGCCAGTCCAAGGTGCCCAACTTGGCGTCGGTCTCGCTGGCCTTGAGCTCCAGCACGCCGACCCTGTTGTCTACTGTGTTGACCTTTGATTCGACAGCGTTCAGCTTGGAGGCCAGCGCGTCGTTGTTCATGGAACCGAGCTGCAGCTTGAGCGCTGCGATGTCGGCCTCGTTCTTGGCAACCCTGGCTTCCAGCTTCTTGAACTGCTCGTCAAGGGCGTCTACGCGGACGCCGAGTATAGAAAGCTCGCGGGAGAACTCGGTCCTGAGGTCCTGGATCATGGCATAGAGCTCGGCTATCCTTGCGTCTATGTCCTCGAGCTTCGGTCCTACTTGGGCCTCTATCTTCTCCTTGATGATCTGCTCGAGGATGGTCTGGTCAGGTTCGACCTTGACCACCGTGGTCACCGGCGCAGGTGTCGGTACGGGCGTCGTCGTAACGGTGACGGGTGTGGCCGCTGCCACATGGGCCACGATGCGCTCGTCCAGCCATTTCAGCAGCCTGGCTATTACGACTGCCAATTCGTACCTGGTGGTGGCTTGCGGGCCTTTGAAGGTTCCGTCAGGGTACCCTTCGAAGATTCCCAGTGCGGTCAGCTCCTTAATCGATTCGGTCGCCCAGTGGTAGTCCGGGACGTCCGGATAAGGGCTCGCCATCGCCGGCATCGCTACCGCCATGGCAAGCAGAACCGCAATTAGCATGGCTACGGTTCTCTTCATGTGTTCTTACCCCCCTTGGCTTTGTTGATAATTCTCAACCTAAAACCCTCAAGCCCGTGAAGTGGCCTAGTTTCCTTCACAAACATCGGGTTTTACGCCCCTACGCACCGTTTTTGCGATGTATGTGCATAAGGGCTCGGTTACCTTGCTGGTTCTTCCTTTATAACTTCGATAATAAGTGCGGTAATCCTTCTTCATTTATACATCTTATTGCGGTTATTTAGCAAGATTGCCGACAATTTCCCCGATATTACGGCACCACCACAAGGGACATGCTGGGCTGCCCTTCGCTCCTTCGGATGTCCGTATCGGCGATTACCTGCACGTTGACCTTCCTGCCGGTCTGGAGCACGTCGATTATGGCCTCTGTGAACTGCAGCGCCTTAATGAAGGTGCCGATCCTTCCTTCTTCGTCGCTGACCATGCCCTTGGCAAGGCCGATTGTGTTGACGTCCTCGATGAGCCTGAGTATCTCATACTGCACCTTGTCCGGGGAAAGCGCTCCGTCGACGACCCTCGAAGAGACCACCTGGCCCTTGAAGAAGACTATCTCGTCCTCGAAGGTATGCAGAGAGATCCACAAGGGTTCTCCCGGCCAGCTGTTAACCGGCGACACAGCCCTCATGATAACCAGCTTGCCCTGGGAAGAATACAGCTTCTGGAATGCCGCCAGCACGTTGTCCTCGTCGAAGTTCAAAGCCGATCCGTCCTGCCTGCCGGCGACCTCGCCCGCCCCTTTGGCCTTCGCTATTTCGTTCACCTTGATCAGGAAGTCGTTTATCTGCTGGTGTATGCCTCCTACCGGCTGAGAGCAGTCTATCACCGAGCCCAGGATTATCTGGTCGGCGTAGAATATCACCTGCGTCGTCATCGACGCCTCCTTGCTCTCTATCAGCAGCATGCTGGTCTGTATCAGGTTATCAAGCCGCTTTTCGAGGGAGGCGACCTCTTCTGTCAGCGCGTTCCTCGTCCCCTGGAGCTCAGAAATGTTGCGCTCGAGGTCCTTCCTCTCCTCTGAGAGGGTGGTTATCTCGCCCTGCTGCTCTTTGAGCAGTATGCCGGATTTCTGCACTTCCCTGCTCGCGTCGGTTAGCTCTCTTTCCGTTTCGGAAAGCTTCCTCTGGATGTCCTGGAGGCCTTTCTTGAGCTCGTCGAGCTGCCTTGCGGTCACTGTCTTCTCGGAGTTCACCTTGCTGAGTTCCGCCGAAATCGCGCTGTAGTCGGATTTCAGCTCTTCGTATTGCCCTCCGATGGTCGCCACCCTTGCGGTTAGCTCGTCTGCCTCGCGCATCTTGGCTGTCAGCTCGGACTTCGTGGCCTCGAGGGCCTCCCCGGTCTGTTTCAGGTCCTGTCTCAGCTGCTCTATCCTGAAGAGCGCTATGCGCACGTTCTCGGAGATGAGCGACAGGGCGCCGACAGTCAGTGCGACGACCAGCACCCCGGTTATGAAGGTAATCACTATGGAAGTGTACTTGGGCCTCAGTCCGAAAAGCGTTATCTTCTTCCTGCCGATGCGCATGCCGATGCGGTCGCCCACTATGGCGAGCACTCCACCTAATATCCCCAGGAACACTATCAGCAACGCACCGTTCAAATGTGCCTCCGTTACAGGTCGAACTCCTCGCCCAGATAGAACCTCCTGGCCAGCGGGTCCGCAGCCAGCTGCTCAGGTGAGCCCGATACGAGTATTTTCCCTGAATACATTATATACCCTCTGTCGGTTATCGCCATCGTGTCGCGGACGTTGTGGTCGGTTATCAGCACTCCCAGGCCCGCGGCCTTCAGCTTCCTCACTATGCCCTGTATCTCCAGCACTGCCAGGGGGTCGACACCGGTGAAAGGCTCGTCTAAAAGCAGGTAAGACGGAGACGTGGCAACGGCCCTGGCTATCTCTACCCTCCTGCGCTCGCCGCCTGAGAGCGTATATCCCATCTGCCTTGCGACTTTTCCCAGGTTGAACGACTGCATAAGGTTGTCGGCCCTCTCCTTGATGCTCTGCCTCGGCAGCTTCATGGTCTCCAGGATGGCGAGGATGTTCGCCTCGACGCTCATGCGCCTGAATATTGACGGCTCCTGGGCGAGGTAACCTATGCCCAGCTGGGCTCTCATGTGCACCGGCATATTTGTCGCATCCCTGCCGTCCACCTCGATCCTGCCGGAATCCGGCGGCTCCAGCCCCAGGAGCATATAGAAGGTTGTGGTCTTGCCTGCCCCGTTCGGGCCGAACAGGCCGACTACCTCCCCCTTTTCCAGCTTGAAATCCACGCCGTCCACCACCTTGCGGCCTGAGAACGACTTGGTCAGACCGGATGCCGAGATGCCCATCGCCTACCTCCGCATGGTTCCTATACAGTGAAGTTGATCTCTATCTTCTCGCCTTCTGCCTCGAAGGTCTCCTTGTCGGTGTAGATAATCGCGCTGTCAGACTTCACAGTGTCTCCGTCCACTGTGGTGATTACTACGCCCTTCGTCAAGGTCATCTTGCTCTCCGCATCGATGTACCTGGCTTCTGCGGCCTGAGCTTTCTGCTTGTCCTTCGTAATTGTGACGCCACCGGTCGCCGTGAAGTCGTTGGTGTTGATGTCTATCTCCATCCTCTGCGTAAGCAGTACGATGACGTCTTTGAGGGGTTTGCCTGCCGCGTCCTTTTCGGCCAGCTCCTCTGTCAGCTCTAGCTTCACATTGCCTGTGACGGTCATCTTCTCCGTCTTGAAGTCGGCGGTCATCACGTTTGCCGTGATTACGATGTCGTCCTGGACGATCCTGACCCCTGTGTCTATCTTCGCAATCTTGGTGTCGCTGTTGAAAAGGAGCTTCTCCGCATAGATGAACGTGGTCCCGTATTCGATCTTGACGTTGCCCTCGACCATGGCGTCGCCCTTCTGGCCCTGGTAGTTCAGCTTCTTGGTCGCGGTTATGATGACCTGTTTGGCCGCCAGAGCCCCTGACGCGACAACAAGCACTAGTATAGCTGCCAATATCATTGTCCCGGTCTTCGTCCTATACATTTCACTGCCCCTTTCTAGAGGTCGATGACAATCCTCAAGGGTCCGATGATCTCCATCTCGCGCCTTGTTACCGAATACCTCATGTTCCCTGCCGTTATGCTGACATTGTCGCCCTGCTTTGCTATGATGTCCGCCGTCGTATATATGTATTCGTCGTTAAGGTCCACGACCAGGTCCTTCGCCTTGACGGTGCCGCCGTCGGCAGTCACTTCCGCATAGCCGGGGATGTGCACCTTCTGGGTGGCAGGGTCCCATGACATGGATTCTGTGGTCATGAGAGTTTTCCCTTCGGATGAGACGACCACCCCTTCGGTAAACTGCATGCGGTTCCTTCCGTCCACGCTGGCCCTGCCTGCCTTGAAACCTAGGTAGGGGCCCTGCTGCCTGTAGATTACCCCTTTTGTGATATTGTTCAGCACGGCGTTCCTTCCGAACCTCGGAAGCTCCATGCTTTCGACCTCCATCTCCCAGACCTTCTCGCCGTCGGCCCAGCTGGACATCGAAAGGCCCTTGATGAGGACCTCGGGCATCCCTTCCTGCCCGGGCGGCGCTTCTGTGGCCTGCAGGGGGTCTGTCGATTCCCTCACGAAGCCGTAGTAATACATGGCCGCAAACGCTACGGCCAGAACTGCGAATGCCGCGATGCCCGCCTTAAGGTTCAAGGTTCACCTTGCCTCCTGCCTGCGTCAGTTGAACAGCGTCCAGTCCCCGGTGCCTATGCCGAGAGGGACATCGGGGAAAGCCTTGATCTTGAGGTTTACGAAGAACCTCTGCTCCACTGCCTGGTATCCTGCCGTTATCTCCCTGCAGTGCAAGTCCTTGGTTATGGCGAAGTCCGCCTTCCTAAGCCCTTCCCGCGCAACGTCGTAGATGAGCGCCCATACCAGGCGCCATTCCTCAAGGAACTTGAGGTCCCCGCTGGTCTCCACCTTGCTTATCTTCCCTGTCGACCCGTTGTATTCGGCCCCGAACTTCAATGCCACCTCCGGCACAGGCTTCAGGGTAAGGCGCGCGGTGAGAGTCGACAGTCTGAACAACGGAAGCGAGAACCTGGTCGTCACATCGGCCTGGTACTTGTCCTCATACTTGTAACCTACCGAAGCTGCGAAGCTGTCGTACGTGGACTTCAGGAAATCATAGCCTGTGGAAGCGGCCAGCGTCACTCCGTAGAAAGTGGCTGAAGTCGAGCCTGTTATCTTGTTCCTGTCTCCGGCGCTGTCGAACCTGAAAGGCGTGCTCCCAAACCCTTTCGCATAGTCGTAGGACAGCTTTATGTCCCAGCCCTTCACGGGTTTGACTGTCAACGATGTGGAAACTCCCAGCCTGGTCCTGGCGTTTCCCGTTGTGTACAGGCTGCCAAGGAATGACCCGGACAGGTCGAAGAATCCATATCCCCAGAGGTTCATCCGGTCCAGGGACAGCGAGATGTCGGCCTCGCCCTTGCCTGCGTCAAGGAACTCTACCGGATCGGTGTTCAATATCCTTTCGACGTACCTGCCGGCCGTCACCTTGACAGCGATCCCTGCAGGCAGCGAGCCCAGTTGCGTCCTGAACATCTCCATCTGCAGCTCCGGAAGCCTTTTCAGCGATGAGAGCACCACAGTCTGCTTCTCGTCCATCGTCTCGGCGGACTGCAGGTTCAAGGTCAGCCTCCCCGACTTCTGCGAATGGACGAGGCTTGCCTTGTAGTTGATGCTCTCCATGCTCTTCGCCCCGTCTATCCCGGTCAGGCGGTAGCTGACATTGCCGCTCAGCTTAAGGCCCTCTGCCAGGTCGGAGCTGTGGTTCGCCGAGATGCTCAGCGTGGATGTGTCCTGCGCCGCATCCCTGAACCTGTACGAAAACTGCGCCGAAGTCCTGTCCTTGGCAGCGCTCCTGTCGAGCTTCAGCTCAGCGTATTGCTCGTCTGTGAGAATCCCGGCGCCGTCGGAGGACCCCTTGATGGAATACTTGACCGATGCGGTTATGCCCAAGGGTAGCCTGACGGCCTGGGAGATCTCGGCGTTCCAGCTTGCTGCAGTGGAAGTCAGGCTCTTGAGACCATAAAGGCTGTAGTATCCGTCGCCTTTCCCCTCTATCGTGTAATCATGCCGCAATCCGGCGCCTATGCCGCTTATCTGGAAGAAGTCGAGCCTGATCGTAAGCTTGCCGGCGTCATCCAGAGGCCTTCTGAAGGTGTTCTTCACGTAAACGCCGTCGGCGCTGCTCCAGCCGAATTCGGGGAGCGTGATCCTCTCCTGCTCCTTCAGGGGTATGGTGAGCACGGGCAGCTTCAGCAGCCTCATGTTCGCCTCGAAATAGGACACGTTCCTGGCGATGATGTAGTCGCCCTCCACGAACTCTATGCTCTCAGCCTCTATCCGGTAGTGGGGCTGAGGTAGTTCGCAGGTCGTGAGATACCCTTCACCCAGCTTGTACGACCCGTCCTTCTGGGTGAACTCCGCGCCGTTGAGGTATATGTATCCTTTGACCCTGTCGTCGCTGATCCTGCCCTCGAAGTTCTCGAAAGAGACCTCTCCTGTCCTTATGTCGACGTACGCCTTTTCGGAGGATACGACGCTGTCCCCCGTCTCTACGGTGACTATCCCTTTGAGCTCGGCCATGCCTGTCGTGACATCTATCTGCGCGCTCCCTGCCTTGATGAGATAGCCCTCGAAGGAGATGACGACGTCTCCCTCCGCCCTCCAGACGTCCCCTCCGTCGTAGTAAATCCTTCTGGCGCTGACTTTGACGTTGGTCCCTGCGGCGGACGCCCCCCATGGGGCTGAAAGGACAAGCGCCGCTGCGAGCAACAACGCCAAGGCCGGCAGCCTCGGCTTGAACCTGGGCTTACGGCCCATCCTCCTTGAATCAGCCCTTATCAACAGGATTACGGCTGCGAGGGCGAACGCGATGTCCGCCGACCAGGCCGCCAGCCAGGGCTGGATCCTGGTCGCCTGCAGCATTCCGTAGGACCTGACCACCGATTCGAACACGAAGTACAGCGTCACTATTACAAGCCCGGCTCCTATGCTGTAGACGGCTCCACCTCTTCTCGGACTCCTCAGCGCAAGTGGCACGGCAAGCACCGCGAAGATGAGCGATGAAAGCGGCTGTGCGAGCTTGAGGTAATAGTCTATCATCAGGTTCTTGGCCTTGATACCGCTCTTTGTGAATAGGGCTATGCTCTCCCTGAGGTCCTTCATGGACATCTCGGACGTAGTCCTCCCCGAGTTCGTATACTCGGTGACGGCCCTTTCCATCCTGATTTCCAGCACGTCGAAGTGCGCCGTCGATACGACCCTTCCGTCCTGGCCGCATTCGTGGATGTTGCCGTTCTCGAAGGCCCAGACGCCGGAATCGGCCTTGCCCTTGGCTGCGGTGATCAGCTGGGGATACCTTCCGTAGCCTATGTCGTATATCATCACGTCCTGGACCGTGGCCCGGTCATCGCTTATCCGGCCGATGTAGAAGAACTTATTGTCCGGCCCCCTGAAGAAGACGTTGTTTTCTATGCTTGGGATGCTGTCGCCCAGGATCATCCTGTTGACGATGTTCCTGGATTCGAGGTTGGCCTTCGGCGCCACCTGGTCTCCCATGTAGAAGCCGAAGAGGCTGATTGCCGCCGAAAGGATTATAAGGGGAAGGGCGATCCTCGACAACCTGAGGCCCGCCGCCCTCATGATCGAAAGCTCGCTGTCCTTGGATAACCTGCCCAGGCTGAGCAGTACGCCGAAGAGGGTGGCAAAGGGAAGCACCTGAACGATTGCCGCAGGCATGTTGTAGATGACGAGCTTCATGACAGTCCCGATGGGCGTTCGCTTGACCACGACCATCTCTGCCAGCCAGTATAGCTGGACGCTGAGGGATATGACTATGAACGCGGTTATCGCCGCCAGGAAGGGGCCGAGGAACTCCCGCGTTACATAACGGTCAAGCTTCCTCATGGCTGAACTGCCTTTCGATTATGTGAATAGAGGGGCGCAGTCAATTGCGCCCCTCTTCAAAGGAAACTGCAGCCTGCTACTTCGTTGCACCCTTGGCGAGGACGGCTGCGGTCATGTCCATTCCGCCTTCGATGACTATCGAGCTGTTGAGTATCACAGTGACGCCCATTTCCTTTGCGACTGCCTTGACTGCCTCTTCCAGCTTTGCGTATGCCGGATCGAGAGTCTTCTTTGCATAGTCGTTGTAGCTGGCGTTGTACTGCTCTACGAGCTTGTTCTTGGTGTCAGCGTCCTGGCCCTCCGCCTTCTTGTTCAACTCCGTCTCAAGGGCCGCCTTCTTGCTGGCGACCGCCGCCCATGCCGTCTTCAGGGCCGGGAACTCCGAGTTGAGCTTGTCGGTATCGATATGGCCGATGACTGCATATTCCGGGGCCGCGCCTGCCTTTCCGGTGGTTACGTTGCTGATCGTGGCGGCTATGGCGACCAGGGCAATGGCCATGACAATCGCCGTGGTGTTCCTGAAAAGGTTCTTCATTCGGGTTTGACCTGCCTCTCATTAGTTAATTTCATACAACAAATTTTATTATAGAACTTAGGGCCCCTATTGTCATTCACATATTAGAACGTATGCCCGAAGCCGAAATACACCCGGCCCTCTCCGTTGGACACTCCGTAGTCCAGCCTCACCATCCCGAGTATCGGTATGTTCACCCTCGCGCCTATGCCCACACCGTACTTCAGGTTGTCCCATGTGAACTTATCGCCCTTGCTCCAGGTCTCCCCGAGGTCGAAGAACACGACGCCTCCGATCACGTCCTCATAGATCCTGAACCTGTACTCCGCGTTGGCGAACGCAATGTAGTCTCCGCTTAAAGGCACTTTGAGCCCCCTTAGGTTGGTGCCGCCTCCGAGAAGGAAGGCCGCATGCTCTGGAAGCGCAGGGAAACCGCCGCCGATGCCTATCCTGCCCGCTATTACGTGCCCGTCCTTGAACTCATAGTACCCGGTGGTCTGCGCATAGAGCTTCGTGAAGTTGTCGTCGCCCCCGAGTATCCCGCCTGCGAACTCGGTCGACGCGAATACTGTGTAACCTTTGGTGGGGCTTATGAAATCGTCCCTCGTGTCGCGCGTCAACGACAGGGTAAAGCTCCTGGTGGAGGAGTCCTGTGGAACCGCAGGGTCGGGCACTTCGGTGTCGTTGCTTATGAAATCGAGCCTGAAGGATGCGTTGGCCTTAGTGTACAGGTCGAAATAGTAGCCGATCCATGCGTTGCCGCCGGTGCGGTACTGCTTGTATGTCAGGTCGCCCTCAGGGCCTTCAGGGTCATACTCGATGGTCTTGTTGGCCATCCTCCGGTATATGTCCAGGCCGGCTTCCAGCTTGTCGGTGAAAAGGTAGGGCGTAGATACGCTGAACTCCCCCGTGACGAGCTTCTCCTTGCCGCCTGCCTCGAGCCTTCCTGACACTTTTATACCGTAGCCGAATATGTTCTTGTCGGAGATCTCGACGTAGCCTATGAGGCCTTCGGACGAGTTATATGTGGCCCCCACGTTGAATAGGCCTGTCTGGCTCTCCTTCACCACGAATACGACGTCGGCGTATGGCCCCTCTTCCACGGGTTTGAGCTCCACTCCGACCTCGTCGAATATGCCTGTGTTGTAGATCCTCCTGCTGTCGTCCGAGATGACGCCCATGTTTATGAACTCGCCCTCTGTGAGCCTGATGTTCCTCCTTATGATCTCTTCCTTCGTCTTTGAGTTCCCTGAGATCACTACAGAGCCGACCTTCCACTCCAAGACTTTGACGACGACGGAGCCGTCCATGCTGATCTCCGGCTCAAGGCTCGCTATGTATCCCTTTTCCTTATACAGCCCTACTATCCCGTCGAGGTCAGCCCTCAATGTGTTTGCATTGATCATCTTTCCGACCACGGATTTCATCCTTGAGAGAAGTTCGTCCGTGCTCATAAGGGTGTTGCCGGTAACCTCTATGCTTTTCAGGTCGGGGAACTCGAGCACCGTTATGATGAGCTTTATCCCGCCCAGGAATACCTGGGAGCGGGCCCCCAGGTCCGCGAAGTGCCCGCTTGCCTGAAGAGCGGCGAACGCCTTGTCGAGGTCCTGCTGGGTCAGTTCCATACCGATGGTCAGCGGCACGAGGCCCTTTATGTAGGCTGAATCCAGCTTCTTGTTCCCCTCTATCTCTATGCCGGCAAGCCTGCCGTAAGACTGCTCAGCTGCAGCAGCCGGCAGGGCCAGCGCCAGTGCCAGTGCCAATCCTAGTGTCAGCAGGGCCAACGTCCTGCCCTTGCGGCTTTTAAACATCGAAGTACCTCCTGATGGTCGAGCTTCGTGGGGTGTACGCCCCTGTCTGCGCCAGAATGTCCGCACTGCTGTTATTATCTAACGCACTGCCCGCAGAACACGTTCCCGCGCCTACTTTATATATTTTACTTCACTTCCGACTCTTCTGAAACGAAACCTTTTACGACGCTCTGTATTATTACGCTGGTCCTATACAAGGGCTCTCCGTCATATGGCTCGCCTTCGGCCCCCTGATCGTACGGAAGGGCCTCATCCTGGGCCCCTTCGCGCTCATAGTAGATCTCGAGCACGACTTCGTTGTTCTGGTCGGCGGACCCTATGTCTTCGAGCAATTCGGAAACGGACCTTCCGCCAGTGTCCCCGACCTTGTCTCCGATTGTGTAGGCTTCGTCCTCGTCCTCGGAGGCGCCGCCGAAGGCTGATACCGACACCGTTCCCGGGTCCGTACCTGCGGGAAGCATGACCTCGATCTGCTTTGTGTACTCCTCGCCCCTGAAAGGCCTTATCCTCACGCCGACAGACTGCGGAGTCCCCGGCACGAAGCCCCCCTCCGGAAGCTCTATGCCAGTGATTACGGATGTCAGCCTTACTGGGGCGATGTCGACGGTCACTTGAATGCCGGATACTGCCGCCTCTTCAACGTCGTTTCCGAGTATCAGGGCGATGATGTCGGAGACTTCCCCCGTCACCGATGTCCCTATGTCGTTGCCCGACCAGACCATGTCCTCCCTTATTAGCTGCCCGGAGCCTGTCTTTATGAGCACCGATATGTAGGCGGTGCCTTCCCCGACCCTCATTATCGAGCCGTCTATGGTGGACAGCACGGCCGAGGCTACGAGGTCCTCCATCAGCCTTTCATCCCGCACGCATTTCAGGCTGGACGATTTCCTCCTGCCCGTTTGCATGTCGTTCGCCCTGACGGAAACGTCAGCCATGGAAGCTGTAGTGCCTATCGTGCCGGCCAGCCCATACGACCGGTCCTGCGTCACCACGGCCGACGGGGCTTCGAAAGTGCCGAGCTTGAACGGGAAGGAATCTGAGGGCAGCACTGCAAGCACCGTAGACTTCGACATGGGAAGCTCCACGGAGCCTATGTTCAGCATCGGATGCCCGAAGGCGAGGAAGCTCCTGCCGTCGGTCCATGTGAGTGTTCCTATGGCGCCGGCCTCGACGTCCCCGTTGCACATCTGGACTGCGATCGACGAGCCTGCCACGTAGCCTCCGTCCCTGTCCTCGTCGCTTGAAGATGCCCCTATCGCCATGACCGGGCTGACCTTGTAACCCTTCGACCTGAAGCCCTCCTTCAGCTCGTCAAGGGCCCTTCCGGCAAGGCCGCTCACCCATACTGGCGTCGAGGCTGGCTTGAAGCACCCCCATCCGTCGATTTCGATCCTGTCTCCGGCAGATGCCAGCTTTCCTGCCTCAAGTAGCCTGACCATCGCGCTCATCGGCGTTATTATGCCGATAAACGGGTCGGGACCTTCTAGCACATGCGAGAGCGCGCCGATCAGCTTGCCTGAAAGATAGCAGGGGCTTCCGCTCATGCCCGCAGCTATGCCGCCTATCTCGTCTATGCTGGGGCCGGACACCCTGGCTATTATGAGGTAGTCTGAGCTGTCTTCGCCCTTCGTTACTGCCAGCACCTTGAAATCGAAGCTGGAAGGCTCGCTGCCCGCGAACACGGTGAGACCGTATCCCGACACGCCCGGCTTGATATCCTTCGGTTCCAGATAGATTGGGGCGCCAAGGGCCGCGGCTGCAAGGAAGGCGATTGACAGCAGCGCCGATGCCGCAATCCATGGGATGGCGCGTCTTCTTTGCATGGCCTACTCCCTTCTCATCCTGGCGCCGCACCTGGAAAGGCGCCCCTCGAAGTTCTCATAACCCCTGTCAAGATGGGAAACGTTGTGGATGTGGGTCTCACCTTCGGCGGAAAGCGCAGCCGTCACGAGGGCCGCCGACGCCCTGAGGTCCGTGGCGTTGACATGCGCTCCGGTGAGCCTGGGCACCCCTTCGATGATGGCGGTCCTGCCGCTGATCTTCACGTCGGCCCCCATCCTGGCAAGCTCCGGCGCGTGCATGAACCTGTTCTCGAATACGTTCTCCGTAACCTGCGAAGTGCCCTCTGCCGTACAGAGCGCGGCCATGAGCTGGGCCTGCATGTCGGTCGGGAAGCCTGGGTAGGGCATCGTGGTGACATCGACCGCCTTGAGGCGCCTTTCAGCGCTGACCTTTATCGCCCCCTCGAAAGCCTCTATGCTGGCCCCGGCCTCGGACAGCTTCGCCTCCAGCGGCTTTACGTGTTCTACCACGACGTTGTCGATGAAGAGAGACCCTCCGGTCGCCGCCGCGATTATCATGAAGGTCCCAGCCTCTATCCTGTCGGGTATCACGGTATGGGAAGATGCCCCCAGCTGCTCGGTGCCGTCGATCCTGAGCACAGGCGTGCCGGCGCCTCTTACCTTGGCTCCCATCTTGTTGAGGAAGTTCGCAAGGTCAACTATCTCAGGCTCCCTCGCAGCGTTCTCTATGATAGTCCTTCCTTCGGCCGTGGCTGCGGCCATCATTATGTTCTCTGTCGCCCCTACGCTCGGGAAGTCCAAGTATACCCTGTCGCCCTTGAGCCTTCCGTCGACGCTGGCCTTTACGACGCCGCCGCTCATGTCGATCTTCGCCCCCAGCGCCGCGAAGCCCTTGAGGTGCAAGTCGATCGGCCTTGCGCCTATGGCGCAGCCGCCCGGCTGGTAGATATGCGCGCTGCCCAACCTAGCAAGCAGGGGCCCCATGACGAGAAACGACGCCCTCATGGCCCTGACCATCTCATAAGGCGGTTCGTTGCCGTCGAGGGCGGTGGAATCGACGGTCAGGACGTTGCCCTCCATGATCACATGGGCGCCCAGCGCCTCCACCACGCCCCGCATCGTCTCGATGTCCTTGAGCCTCGGGACGTCCTCTATCGTCGATATGCCTGAGGGAAGCAGGGCAGCGGCTATCAGGGGCAGGGACGAGTTCTTCGCCCCTCCCACCCTTACGGTTCCGTCTATCTTCCTGCCGCCTTCTACTACAAGCGTGTTTAGATCCATTTCGTTACCTCCGGAACCTATGCGTAATCCTCGGGCCTTGATGAAAGGCCGAAGGAGTATTTCACGGCTTCTGTTATCCTCGACGACGCCTTGCCGTCCCCGAAAGGGTTGCGGCTGCCTGACATCCTCTTGTATTCCTTCTCGTCCTCGAGCAGCTCCCCTGCCATCCGCCTTATGACGCGCGGGTCTGTGCCTGCGAGCTTAAGCGTGCCGGCATCCAGCCCCTCGGCCCTTTCGGTCACGTTCCTCAGGACGAGCACCGGCTTTCCGAGCGAAGGGGCCTCCTCCTGTATGCCGCCCGAATCGCTCATGCAGAAGTAGGAGTTCTTCATGGCCAGCACCATGTCCGGATAAGACATCGGCCGGGTAAGATGGCATCTGTCGACGCCGTCCAGCAGGCCTCGGACCGTCGATGCGACACGCGGGTTCGGATGCACCGGCAGCAGGACCTTCACGTCAGGGTAGTCTTGAAGGATGCCCTTTACGGCCGCGCAGATGTTCTCTATCCCTTCGCCGATGCTCTCCCTCCTGTGGGCGGTCACGAGGATCAGGCGCCCCGGTCCGAACACCGCCTCGGCCAGGTCGCCGTCCTCAAGCCTGTCGACCCTTGAGGCCGTCTTGAGCACCGCGTCGACCGCGGTGTTGCCTGTCACGAAGATCGACTCCGGCGCGACGCCCTCTTCGGTGAGGTTCCTCCTGTGGGTGCCAAGCGGGGCGAAGTGCAAGTCGGCAAGGCTTCCTATCAGCTTCCTGTTCATCTCCTCGGGGAACGGGTTGAACTTGTCGTGAGTCCGCAGCCCCGCTTCGACGTGCCCCACCTTGATGCCAGAATAGAAAGACGCAAGGGATACCACGAAACCTGTCGATGTGTCCCCGTGCACCAGCACGAGGTCCGGCTTTGCCTCTGCCAAAGCCTCCATGCATGCAGGAAGCCCTCTGGTTACGATGTCGGCGAGGCTCTGGTCCGGCTTCATTATCCCGAGGTCCATGTCGGGCTCCACACCGAAGACCCTCAGGACATCGTCCAGCATCTGCCTGTGCTGCCCCGTCGAAAGGGCGAGCACCTCCAGGTCCGGCTCCTTTTTGAGCGCTTCTACCACCGGCATCATCTTTATGGTGTCGGGCCTGGTTCCGAAGGCCGCCATTATCCTCTTCAACCTTTGCGTACCATCCTCTCCCTTATCTTCCGCCCGAGCTTCCCCAGCTTGAACATGCCGGCTACCGCCCCCAGGCCGATTAGCGCGGCGAAGGCCACGAAGGCGATGAACCATCCCTTTGAGGTCGCATCCTGCCTGGAGATGTAATAGCCGGTAAGGGAGAGTACCACTGTGACAGCGTAGATTATGCCCACCGCCTGCCTCTGGGTAAGCCCCATCTTCAGCAGCCTGTGGTGTATGTGCTGGTCGTCGCCCTCCCCTATGCTGGCCTTCCTGGCCACGCGCCTTAGTATGGCGAGAGTAGTGTCCATCACGGCCACCCCCATCAGGACGACAGGTATTGCTATAGTCAGGGTGGCCGGCCCTTTAAGCGCGCCGACGGCGCTGATGCCGCCCATGGCGGCCCCTATGAACATCGCACCCGTGTCGCCCATGAATATCTGGGCGGGGTGGAAGTTGTGCCATAGGAAGCCCAAGCAGGAGCCCGACAGTATGACCGAGATTATCGCGACGTCGATGTGCCCTTTGCCGTAGGCTATTATGCCCAGTCCCATCGAACTTATAGCAACAACCCCGGACGCCAGGCCGTCGAGACCGTCAAGGAAGTTTACTGCGTTCACGAAGGAGAGTATCCACACTACGCTGAACGGGTAAGACAGCCATCCCAGGTATATCATGCCTCCGAGCGGGTCCGATATGAACTCCATGCGCACTCCCATGTACACCATGGCGGTCGCGCCTATGAGCTGGCCTGCGAACTTCACCAACGGCCTGAGCTCAAGGATGTCGTCTATTACGCCGACTGCCATTATGAAGCCCGACCCTAGTATCAGCCCCCGCACCCAGCCTGACAGCTCCAAGCGCATCAGCGACGTCGCAAGGAAGGCTACGAATATCGCGAGCCCGCCGATGAGCGGGACGGGCCTTTCATGTATGTGCCTGCCCCTGGGTTTGTCGACTATGCCTGCCTTCGTGGCCAGCCAGCCCACGGCCGGTGTCAGCGCAAGGGATATGGCCGTTGCGAGCATGAAGCCTATTGCCATGAGGTTCAATTCTCGGTAGCTCCTTCCGGATCAAGCCTTCTGAGCCTGATGCCCGCCTCGGCCAGCATGGAAACCGACATGTCGTCTGGGTATCCGCCCTCGTAGACGATTTCCGTTATGCCTGCGTTTATGAGCATCTTGGCGCACACCACGCAAGGCTGGAAGGTGCAGTAGATCGTGCTGCCGTCCAGCTGCACGCCATGCACCGCCGCCTGTATGATGCAGTTCTGCTCGGCGTGGAGCCCCCGGCAGAGCTCGTGCCTCTGCCCGGAGGGGATGTTCAGCTGCTGCCTTATGCAGCCGACCTCCTCGCAGTGCCTCAGGCCCTTGGGGGTACCGTTGTAGCCGGTGGCGAGTATCCGCCTGTCGTTCACCGCTATGGCGCCTACGCTGCGCCTCAGGCATGTAGACCTTGTGGCCACCATCCTGGCTATGTCCATGAAATACCTGTCCCAGCTGGGCCTGGAGTTCATAGGGAGGTCCTCCTCACTTCGTTCCGTAAAGCCTGTCGCCCGCGTCTCCCAGCCCCGGCACGATGTAACCGTGGTCGTTCAGCTTCTCGTCGACCGCAGCTACGTAGATCTCCACGTCCGGATGGGCCTCGAGGATCTTCCTTATCCCGACCGGGGCGGATACTATGGAGACAACCTTGATGCTCCTGGCGCCGGCCTCCTTGAGCAGGTCTATCCCTTTGACTATCGTGCCGCCCGTCGCCAGCATCGGATCCACCAGGATCATGCTCCTCTCGGAGGTGTCGAGGGGCAGCTTGGAATAGTACTGGACGGGCATGAGCGTCTCGGGGTCTCTGTAAAGGCCTATGTGACCCATCCTTGCGCCGGGCATCATCTCAAGTATCGATTCGGCCATCGCAAGCCCGGCCCTCAGAACCGCCACTATGCCGAAATGCTTGCCCGCCATGACCTTCGCCTTGGCCTTGCATATGGGAGTCTCGATGTCTACTTCTGCAAGCGGCACGTCCCTTGTCACTTCATAGGCCATCAGCTTCGCCATCTCGGACACCAGCTCCCTGAAGTGCCTGGGCTCGGTGTCCTTCTGCCTCATGAGGCACAGTTTGTGCTGTATCAGCGGGTGCTCTATGACATGCACGTTCGCATGGCCCTCCCAGCCGCCCTTTGGGGCGGGGGCCTCCTCCAGCTTGCACACGCGCCTCCTGTGCCTGCCCTCCTGGAACTCGGCCGCAAGCCATGTCTCCAGCATCTCGGGTGCTATCTCCGCGCTCGGGGTGCGGGCCCCTATGCACATCACGTTCGCGTCGTTGTGCTCCCTTGACAGCCTTGCGGTCTCAAGGTCGTATACTACAGCCGCCCTTATCCCGGGCACTTTGTTCGCCTTGATTGACATGCCTATGCCGGTCCCGCAGATGAGGACCCCCCTGTCCGCCTCGCCTCGCGCCACGTCCTCTGCCACGAGGGCCGCGAAGTCAGGGTAGTCAACCGACGTCGAAACGTAAGTCCCGCGGTCAACAGCAGTATGACCGAGGGATTGGATCTTGCCTATAAGCTTCTTCTTAAGGTCGAAACCAGCGTGGTCGGAACCGATGGAAACCTTCATCATCGCACCTCCGGAACGTCATCTCTCCTCGACCGTGAAAACCCTGCCGTCGCAGGCCCTGATGAGGCGGTTCATGACCGCGAACCCCGGGCCTTCCTCGACGTATGAAGTAGCCAGTATGATGTCCACCTCGGACATGTCCAGCTGCCTCAGGCATGAGAAGAGCGACGAGGCGACCTCGCTCATTTTCTCTCGCCTGCCTGTCGCCGCATAGACTATGTCCGAATCAAGGCTCGGGGCGTCAGCGGCCGAAAGCCCGGCCAGCCTTGCCGATTTCCTTATCTTCTCTATCTCGCCGGTGGCGGCGAGAATGCCCACCCTGCTGGAGTTCCTGGCCAGGGAGACCATCTCCCTGCCTATCGTGGATATCTGCTCTTCGACGGGCCCTTTGTAAAGGAAAAGGGGGGCCCTCGGGGCGTAGTGCCTGTGCCTCAATCCCGGCGACCTGGCTGGCCCGTCCGGGTTGTCCATCCCCATCTCGATGGACGGAAGCACCAGCTTGATATCCTCCAGCCCCAATCCGCCCGGCCTTAAGAGGCTCGGCATCGGGCCGCTCATGTCTACCACCGTCGATTCGACGCCTATCCTCGCCGGTCCGCCGTCGATCACCATGTCTATTACCCCGGAGAGGTCGCTCATCACATGCTCCCCGCTAGTCGTGCTGGGCCGGCCCGATACGTTGGCGGAAGGGGCAGCGATCGGCACGCCGGATGCTTCTATCAACCTCAAGGCTATGTCGTTCGCCGGCATCCTTATGGCCACGGTCTTAAGGCCCGCCGTCACCACATCCGGCACGATGGGCCTCTTCTTCAGCACCATCGTCAAAGGCCCTGGCCAGAACATATGGGCCAGGCGAAGGGCGTCATCCGGCACCTCCGAGGCCAGCTCATGGAGCGACTCCATGTCGGAGATGTGCAGGATGAGGGGGTTGTCCTGGGGCCTTCCTTTGGCTTTGAATATCTTTGCCACCGCATCCGGGTCGAATCCGTTGGCGCCGAGTCCGTATACGGTCTCCGTCGGGAAGGCGACCAGCCCCCCGGCCTTTATGATCCCAGCCGCCTTCTGTATGCCCCCCTCGTTAATCCCGGAGGTCATGTTGACGTAGACGGTATCCATGGGAAGCCTCCTTCATGCGGTCGCTAGCACTACCCTGTCCAGTCCTGCAAGGTCCTTCCGGATGCGGACCTGCTTGAAGCCCGCCTCATGGAGCATCGACGATACTGGCCCGGACTGGCTGCTGCCTATCTCCATCACTAGAGACCCTTGCGGCTTGATCCATACCGGGGCCTCCGTGCAGATCCTCCTATAGAATTGAAGCCCGTCCGGGCCTCCGTCGAGGGCCAGCCTCGGCTCATGCCTTGCTACCTCCGGTTCCAGCCCGTCGATCTCCGAGCTTGCGATATAGGGCGGGTTTGCCATGATTACGTCGAACTTGCCCCTGAAGCCCTCCGGCAGCGCGTCGAAAAGGTCGCCTGAAAACAGCTCGGTCCTGTCCGACAGGCCGTATTCCGACACGTTCCTGCTGGCCACTTCGAGGGCGCATTCCGAGATGTCAGTGAATACGATATGGGCGCCAGGCACGCTGATGGCGAAATGGATGCCGGCAGCCCCGGCCCCGCAGCACAGCTCCGCAGCCAGCGGCCGCTCAAGCCCCCCGGCGGCCTCCACCGCCGCCTCCGCCATGAGCTCGGTTTCAGGCCTGGGTACCAGTACATCCCTGCTTACGTGCAGCTGCCTGCCCATGAATTCCTTCCTTCCGGTTATATACGCCACGGGCTCCCGCCTTCCGCGCCTCATTATGGCCTGCCTGTAAAGGTCCACCGTCCGCTCGTCGAGCCCCCGGTCGAAGCCCACGTAGAGCTGGATCCTGCTGCAACCGAGAATGTCCGCCAGCAGCACCTCGGCATCGAGCCTCGGCGAGGACGACCCTCTGGCCGCCAGGTATGATGCCGACCTGTTAAGAAGGTCCAGCACCGTCGGGCGAGCCCCCGTTTCATTCATCCTTCTTCAGCCTTTCGCTCTGCTCGCTCAAAACCAGCGCGTCTATCACCTCGTCTATGTCGCCGTCCATGATCAGGTCAAGCTTGTGCAGTGTAAGCCCTATCCTGTGGTCGGTCATGCGGTTCTGCGGGAAGTTGTAGGTCCTTATGCGCTCGGAGCGGTCCCCGGTGCCCACCAGGCTCTTCCTGTGCTGCGAGTACTTGGACTGCTGCTCTTCTATCGTCTTCTCAAGGAGCCTCGACCTTAGGACCTTCATAGCCTTCTCCTTGTTCTTAAGCTGCGACCTCTCGTCCTGGCACTGCACGACCAGCCCGGATGGGATGTGGGTTATCCTCACGGCAGAGTCCGTCATGTTCACGCTCTGGCCGCCGTGGCCTCCCGAGCGGAAGACGTCCACTCTCAGGTCGTTGGGGTTGATCTCGACGTCCACCTCCTCGGCCTCGGGCATCACCGCCACGGTGGCGGCAGAAGTGTGTATCCTGCCCTGTGCTTCGGTATCGGGCACCCTCTGCACCCTGTGGACGCCTGATTCGAATTTCAACCTCGAGTATACCTGGTCTCCGGAGATCATCACTATGACCTCCTTGAACCCGCCAAGGCCCGTCTCGGAGGAGCTCATCATCTCCAGCTTCCAGCCCTTCCTCTCGGCGTACCTTCCGTACATCCTGAGAAGGTCCCCTGCGAACAGGGCCGCCTCGTCCCCGCCGGTCCCAGCACGTATCTCCAGCATGACGTTCTTCTCGTCCAGAGGGTCCTTTGGAAGCAGCAGCAACTTTAGCTTCTCTATAAGGCGCTCCTTCTCTTTTTCGAGGCCCTGGACCTCTTCGGAGGCCATGGCCTTCAGCTCCGGGTCCTCCTCGTGCCACATTATCTCCTGGGCCCCGGACAGCTGTTCTTCCACCGTCCTGAGCCTCCTGAAGCTTTCGACTATGGGCTGCAGCGAGCTGTGCGCCTTGCTCGTCTTCCTGAACTGCTCCATGTCGGACACGACATCGGGGGAGGACAGGCTCGCTTCGAGCTCCTCGAACCTCTTCTCAACGTCGACCAGCTTCTCTATCATCGGAATCCCCCTTGAGCCGCCCCGGCGTCAGCCATATGAGAAGCAGGCTCAGGTTCGCCGTCCATCTCCAGGGCCCCCCTGAACGCCGCCAGAGCCACTTCTACCATGCTGTCGTCGGGCTCCTTGGTGGTTAGCTTCTGCAGCTGGAGGCCAGGATATGATACAGCGCGCAGTATGGCGCTCTCGCGCCTCCTTGCGGCCAGCTTGAACAGCTCATAGGCGAGGCCCGCCACTAAAGGCAGCAGGATGACCCTCGAGAGTATCCGCTCGAGCATAGTCTGCCTTCCCAGCAATGAATATATGAGTATGGACATGAACATCACAATAAGGAGGAAGTTCGTCCCGCACCTGGTATGCATGGTGTTGTGCGCCTGTATGTGCTCCGTGTCTAGCGGCTCGTCGGATTCGTAGGCCGCGATGACCTTGTGCTCGGCGCCATGGTATGCGAACAGCCTCCTGATGTCCTTCATGAATGAGATCGCGTAAAGGTATAGGGCGAATATCGTGAGCCTCAACGCCCCTTCGATCAGGTTCACCGCCACTACGCTCCTGATGTACTTCGTGATTAGCCCTACCAGAAGGTTCGGCACTATTATGAACAGGCCTACGAAAAGGCCGAACGATGCTATCATAGTGAGGGCCACTTCCCAGCTCGAAAGCTTCTCGTCCTGGCCTGTGGCCTCGTTAGCCGAGAACATCAGGGCATCCATGCCGATTACGAGCGTCTCAACGAAGTTGACTACTCCCCTTATGACCGGCAGCTTGAGGATGTGGTGTTTGTCCTGCTGCTTCATGAATTTCTTGTAGATGCTTATCTGCCCGTCGGGCTTCCTTACCGCCACGGCCATGCCCTTGCGTCCTCTCATCATGACGCCCTCCAGCACCGCCTGGCCTCCGTAACTGTGTTTTTCGCCCATGTCTTCTCCTCTCAGTCGGCCCCCGGCCTTCCTGGGACCTCATGACACCTGCGGCACCTTGCCTCATAGGATTCGCTTGCGCCGATCATAACTACGGGATCGTCGAACCTGGCGGGCTTGCCGTTCACCAGGCGTTGGGTCCTAGATGCCGTAGCGCCGCATCTCATGCATATCGCGTTAAGCTTGGTGACGTCCTCCGCCAGGGCCAGCAGCGCTGGCATCGGCCCGAACGGCTCCCCCCTGAAGTTGGTGTCGAGGCCCGCCACTATTACCCTAACGCCCCCTGAGGCGAGCTTGTCGCACACGCCCACCAGACCTTCGTCGAAGAACTGAGCCTCGTCTATGGCAACCACCTGTGTGCCTACGGGGATCTTCCCGATCAGGTCGTGGGAATTTGCGACAGGCATGCCTTCAAGCTTGTCCCCGTCATGGGACACGACTTCGCTTTGAGAGAACCTGTCGTCTATGGAATGCTTCAGGACGACCACGCGCTGCTTGGCGATCCTCGCCCTTTTCACCCTCCTTATGAGCTCCTCGCTCTTTCCGGAGAACATGGAACCGCAGATTACCTCTATCCAGCCGCCGGGGTTGCTTACCCTGAGCTCCATCTGCATTACCTCCAGGAGTGCCTTGCCAATTAATTATAAAATAATGTCGGAGCCTTAGCATATAGCAAGGCTCCGACATATTCGTCTTAGGGCAAGCAGGCTCGAAGCCGGCTCGCCCGCAGCTCTAAAGGTTGTGCTTCTTGCGGAACTTCTCCACCCTGCCGCCGGTGTCTACTATCCTCTGGACCCCGGTAGTGAAAGGATGGCACTTGGAACAGATCTCGACCCTGAGGTTCTCTGCCGTCGAACCCGCCTCGAAGGTCTCGCCGCATGCACAGGTGACTTTCGTCACCTTGTACTTCGGATGTATCTTTTCCTTCATTTCGTTCACCTCCACAAAAGAGAAGGAACTGTCTCTTTGACGTAAAGCAATAAGTAGTTTAACACAATGCCCTGGAAGAATGGAAGCGGAATCTATCCTCACCAGGCCCTGAAAATCAGGAACTTCAGGTACTCCGTCTCGGGCATCGAAAGCAGCTGCGTATGGTCCCTCGCCTGCGACCTTGCCTCCACAAGCTGGAGGTACCTGCCGGCGTCGGCGCCTGCCGAGGCTATGACGTCCTTGAACATCTCCATGTCTATATGCTGCGAACAGCTCGATGTTACGAGATATCCGCCCGGCCTGGTCAGCTTGATGCCCCTCAGGTTTATCTCCTTGTATCCTCTCAGGGCGCCTTCTATCGCTTCCTTGTTCCTCGTAAAGGGCGGCGGGTCCAGCATTACTAGGTCGTAAGACGCCCCGTCCCTTACTAAGCCGTTCAGCTCGTCGAACGCGTTCACCGCGCTGAACCGGCTTATGCCTGCAAGGCCGTTTATCGATGCGTTGTGCCTGGCCTTCTCTATGGCCTGCCCGCTCATGTCCATGAAATGGACGCTCCTTGCGCCGCGTAGCCCCGCTAATATGCCGAAGCTGCCGTTGTAGCAGAAGGCGTCCAGGACGTCTGCATCCTTCGCAAAGCCGGCTGCGACAAGCCTGTTCTCCCTCTGGTCAAGGTAATAGCCCGTCTTCTGGCCGGTGGAGACGTCTATGTCCATGAGCGAGCCGTTCTCCCTTATCCTTACAGCCGTGTCGAACTGTTCCATCAGGAAGCCCTGCTTCGGTTCGAGGCCCTCGTACCTTCGGACGGGCATGTCGTTCCTCTCATAGGCCTTCCTGGTGCCCAGCAGCTCGGATACCAAGGAGGCGAACATCCCCTTCCTCATATCCATCCCGAGGGTGGTCGTCTGCAGGACGAATACGTCCTCGTAGACGTCAACCGTAAGGCCCGGCAGCATGTCGCCCTCGCTGTTTACAAGCCTGTAACAGGTAGCCCCCTGGGCCACCAGCCTCCTGTAGTCCAGACAGCCCGCAAGGGCGCGCCTGAAGAACTCCTCGTCGACCGGCACGTCTTTCCTTGTGAGCATCCTCGCCTTCAGCGTGTCCGAGCCGCTTACCATAGCCTTCCCCAAAAAAACGCCCTGGAAGTTTACTACATCGGCTATGTCGCCCGGCGCAGCGGATTCTATGGCCTCTATCTCGCCTTCGAATATCCACAGGTGCCCCGATCTTATTCTCCTGTCCTTCCCCTTGTAGATCCTGATCCTTCCCAAATCGAAGCCCTCCGATGGTGGCGCCGCGGATTTGACCCAGTCACCTCCGCGGCGCCTCAGCTATGGCACAGGCCCTTCTACTTGTTGTAGGCCTCCACTTCGTATATCTTCACGAACTCGTCCTTGTAGAGCATGTCGTAGTAGTAGACCCTGATGGCGGTCGCCTGCACCCTGCTGAAGGTCATGCTTATAGCCACAACCTCGGTCTGGCTGGGAGTAGTACCTGCCGCCTTGTTGTCCTTGTAGTCGTAGATCTCTGTCCATTTCTCGTTTATCAGGGCCATCAGCTTCATGCTCTTAGGCGCGCTCGGTGCCGCTATCTTTATGACTACGTTGTTGAGCGCGACCGTCTTCTGGAAGTTGACCTCTATCCACTGAGGTGTGCCGGATGTGGCCGAGCCTTTGGACAGCCAGAAGGACGACACGTTCTCGTCTATGGCTAGCGCCGCGGTGTTGCCCCCGGTCCATCCGTTGGTGTTTGTCTTCGTGCCCTGAGACTTGCCCGCCAGGTTGACCAGCCCGGGTTGCGTCGGCGTAACCGGAGGAGTCACTACAGGCGGTGTAACCACAGGAGGCGTTACAACTGGAGGCGTCACCGGAGGAGTCACGACGGGTGGCGTAACCACCGGCGGCGTCGATGTTGCCGCCGTGCGGAAGCTCGCCGTCTGGGATACCGCGACGTTGCCTGCAAGGTCCATCGCCACTGCCCTGAAATAGTACGTGGTATTGGGCTTCAGGCCCGTCAGGTTGAGGCTGAAGTTGGTGCTGCCTATCCTCGTCGGCGACGGATTCGGCGTTATTATTACCGTGCTTGGCTGGCTCGAGGTTGCTGCCGACGACCTGACATCGGCGTCGCCTGAGACTGCGCTGAGCGAGGACGCGCTGGTGCCGAACTCCACGCTTCCGAAGGCCGGCTCGTTGGTGTACCAGGTTATCGTCGCCGAGCTATCCGTTATGTTTCCGGACATGAGGTTCGATATGGTCGGCGCTTTGGTGTCCAGTATTATCTGCGCGACGTAGGCTTGCGAGACGTTGCCCGCAGCATCCCTGTACATGGCCCATATGTTCCTCTGCCCGTCCCCCTGGGCCATCGTGTAGGGCACCTTGCCGGCAAACTGCGTCCAGTTGCCCCATACGACGTTGAACGAGCTTGTACCCTCGCCTATGCGGTATTGTATCGACGCCTGCGGCGTCACGTTGTCCTGGGCGTTTAGGTTCAAGTACACATACCTGGACCTTGTATACATTGTGTTGTCATTGATCGTTATCGACCCTGTCGGAGGCATCGTGTCGGCGGGAGCCGCATCCTGTGTCCTGAAGCTGCCCACCTGGGATGCCGACGCGTTGCCGGCGAGGTCCATGGCCACCGCCCTGAAGTAATAAGTGGTGCCGGGGCGCAGCCCTGTGATGGTGACGTTGAAGTTAGTGGCCCCCGTCCTCGTCGGGCTCGGGTTGGGGGTGATTATCACAGCGCTGGGCTCGGCCGAGCTTACCGAGGCCGACTTAGCCTCGCTGTCCCCAGTCGACAGGCTCAGGGCTATCGAAGAGGTGCCGTATTCTACGCTGCCGAACGCGGGCTCGTTGGTCATGAACGTGACTACGGCGCTTGTCTGCGTCACGTTGGCAAGTCCGAGGTTCAAGATCGATGGCGCCCTTGTGTCCAGTATTATCTGTGCGCCGTATGCCTGCGAGACGTTGCCCGCACCGTCCATGTACATCACCCATATGTTCCTCTGCCCGTCGCCGTAGGAGAGGGTGTATGGCACCCTGTTTGCGAACTGCGTCCAGTTGCCCCAGCTGATGCTGAAGGAGCTGATGCCCTCTCCTATCCTGTACTGCAGACCGGACGTTGGAGTCATGTTGTCCTGGGCGTTGAGGTTGAGGTAGATGTACCTGGACCTCGTATACATCGTGTTGTCGTTGATAGTTACCGACCCGCTCGGGGGCATAGTATCGACCGGCGCAGGGTCCGGCGTCCTGAAGCTTGCCACCTGCGTCGCTGCCGCGTTGCCGGCAAGGTCGACCGCGACCACCCTGTAGTAGTAGGTCGTGCTCGCCCTAAGGCCGGTTAAGCTGAAGTTGAAGTTCGTCGAACCGGTCCTGGTCGGCGAAGGGTTCGGAGTGATTATCACCGCTGTGGGCTCCGCCGAGCTCACCGAGGCGGATTTGGCCTCGCTGTCGCCTGCCGAGAGGCTGAGCGAGAACGACGCCGTACCGTACTCCACGTTTGCAAACGACGGTTCGCTGGTCCTGAAGCTCACGACCGCACTCTGCGTCGTGACGTTGGAGACCGCAAGGTTGGTGATGGACGGCGCCTTGGTGTCTAGCACCACATACGCCCCGTAAGCCGGAGATGTGTTGCCAGCTGCATCCCTGTACATCACCCAGATGTTGCGCTGGCCGTCGCCGTAGCCCATTATGTACTGCACCCTGCTGGAGAAGCCCTGCCAGCTGCCCCATGCCACGTTGGCCTGGCTTGCGCCTTCACCTACCCTGAACTGTATCTCGGCCTGCGACGACCTGTCGTCCGTGGCGCTGAGGTTCAAGTAGACGTACCTTGAACGGGTGTACAGCGTGTTGTCGTTTATCGTAAGCGAGCCCGTGGGCGCCTTGGTGTCCGCAGGTATCGACGCCTGGGTCCTGAAGGACGCCACCGAGCTTTCGGCCGAGTTGCCGCCGGAATCGCGCGACATCACCTTGTAGAAGTATGTCGTATCGGGCCTGAGACCGGTGAGGAACACCCTATGTGCCCTCGTCGAGTCGCCCTGGCCTGCGCTGAAAGTCAGTGAAACGGATGATGTCCCGAAGAATACCCAGGAGTCCGAGTTCTCGTCGGTGTCCCATGTCACTTCCGCGTTGTCTATGCCGGCCTGGGCCCCCACCCAGCCGATCCTGGGGGCCGTCCTGTCAAGGGATATCGTGGTTGTCGCTTCGGTCGATACGTTGCCCGCTGCGTCCCTTACCCTTGCATAGACGGTCCTTGCCCCTTCCCTGTCGCTCAGCACGAAGCTGGCGAACGAGCTGTACGCAGACCACGTGCTCCAGTTGGACGAGTCGTCCCTGAAGCTCATCTCGGCCACAAAGCCGGATTCGTCGGTGGCATAGAGCTCCAGGCTTATGGTCCTGTTGTTGGTGGAAGCCGCCCCGCCGTTGATCCTGAAGCTGTTGATCCTGGGAGCGCTCCTGTCGGCCGAGAGCGTGGTGAAGGTCCTGACGTCGGAATAGGCCTGCCGGCCGGCCGAATCCCACGCCACGATCTGGTACTGGTAGGTCGTTATCGGCTGGAGGGCCGAAATCGTCACCTGATGCCTCGTTGACGGGCCTACCTGCTGCGATGTCAACTGCTGCCCGCCGCTGGAGTATACTATGTAGCCATATGCCTGCGCATCCGTAGACCATGCGACGGTCGCGGTATTCGCAGTCACGTTGCTGACGCTTATCCCCGTGATCGCAGGGGGCCTCGCTGCAGCGCTGGTCGTTAGCGTCACCGCCTGGCCTTCTGTCTTGAGGCCGTACGCGTCCACGGATATCGGCTTGAACTGGTAGGTCTGTCCCGGCAGGAGCCCTGCCACGTCGACGCTGTGCGACCTAGTGGAGGTCTCAGACCCCACGACGTTGGCCGACTGGCCCAGCTTGTATTCGACATAGCTGCTTGCTGGCCTGTCTGTCGCCCACTTGACGTTCACCGTGCCGGCCGATGTCTCCTGGGCCGTCACG
Source organism: Bacillota bacterium (assembly GCA_017994615.1). Taxonomy (GTDB): domain Bacteria; phylum Bacillota; class DTU025; order DTU025; family MWDF01; genus MWDF01. The sequence goes on from JAGOKM010000006.1 coordinate 31,883, forward strand.
TTGGTTATGACGGGCCCGGATATGTACTGGCTGATATCTACCTGCACAGGGGCGAAGTTCCCCGCCCCGTCCACCACTGCGGCCGAAACAACCCTGCTTGATCCCATCACGAACGTGAACGGGAACGAGCTTCCGATCCATCTGTACGGCTTCCACTGTGCGCCGTCCGTGGACAGCCAGAAGGATTTGATCCCGCTCATAGCCTCCGTTACGCCCAACTTCATTGCGAAGACGTTCCCGGATATGAGCTTGGCCTCCTGTCCGGTTATCGCAGGCGGCGTCGCATCCAGGGTGATCTCCCTGACAGGGCCCTCCTGTGCCACCGAGAACAGGCCCTCCCTTGTGCGCATGCGCACCGTCTTTTTGCCGTCCCCTTCGGAAAGCAGCCAGTCGTAGCTGGCACTTGTCCCGAACTTGAAGTTCCACGAGCCGTAATCGGAGTTCTCGTTCTTGAAGGCGGTGTATGCTGCAGTGGTATTGACGCTCAGCGTCACCTTCCTGTTGTTGGTGACCTTCGCCCCTCCGTTTATCACGAAGCCGTCGAAGGCCGGCAACGGTATCCCGTCGAAGGCGAGGCTGCCCATGCCTTTGGCCCTCATCTCGGACTGCACCAGGCTCAGATACTGGGTGACTACCTGGTTCGAAGGATTGAGGACCAGGGCTGACTTCAACGAAAGCTCCGCCTGCTGGAGCTGCCCCAAAGTCCTCTCAAGGATAGCCCTGTATGTGAAGGCGACGTCAGCTTCGGGGCCTATTCCCTTTTCCGTAAGCTCTTTCGCGAGCACAAGCGCCCCGTTCACGTCGTTTGTCTCGGCCAGGCTCCTGGCGAGGCCGAGCTTGGCCCAGAATGACCCGGGCATCGCGGCAAGGGCCGCCCTGTAAGCCGAGACGGCGCCCGCGGGGTTGCCGATGAGGGACAGTATGTCCCCGGTCATGAGCTGGGCGCCTTCGGACTTCGGGTTCACGTTCGG
>JAGOKM010000072.1 GCA_017994615.1 Bacillota bacterium
GGATGACGACCAGGGAACACAGGGCGAAAGCAATCGCCTATGCCGACTACAACCTCTTCAACCTCGCGTCAGATGACGTCTACATCGACCTGCTGACCGACTCCGGCACCGGAGCGATGAGCGACGCCCAGTGGGCGGCTATGATGACAGGCGACGAGGCGTATGCCGGAAGCAGGAGCTACTACCAGCTTAATGCAGCGGTGAAGGACACCTTCGGTTATGACTATTTCCTGCCGGTGCACCAGGGCCGCGGGGCCGAGCAGGTCTTCATGGCCATGATGGTGAAGCCGGGCGACACCGTGCCCGGGAACATGCACTTCGATACCACCATAGGACACATCCTCCTCAAAGGCGGCGTGCCGCTGGACCTGGTCGCTGACAAGGGCTACCTGATAGAGAGCGACGACCCCTTCAAAGGCGACATCGACCTGGACAAGCTGGAAGATGTGCTGTCCGACAGAAGCCTCAGCGTACCTTTCGTCCTTATGACGATAACCTGCAACTCGAACGGCGGTCAGCCGGTATCCATGGCCAACATCAGGGCCGCATCGGAGATATGCAGAAGGCACGGCAAGAAGATGTTCTTCGACTGCGCGCGCTTCGCCGAGAACTCATGCTTCATCAAGATGAGGGAGCCCGGCTACGCAGATAAGTCGGTGATTGAAATCGCAAGGGAGACTTTCTCGCTCGGCGACGGCTGCCTTATGAGCTCCAAGAAGGACGGCCTTGTCAACATAGGAGGGCTGCTGTGCTTCAGGGACGAGGAGCTATTCAGGAAGGCATGGGAATATGAGATACCGTATGAGGGGTTCCTGACATACGGCGGGATGGCTGGAAGGGACATGGCGGCGCTGGCCCAGGGCCTGAGGGAGGTCGTGGAGTACGACTACCTCGAGGATAGGCTCGGACAGGTGGAATACCTGGCAGGTCTTCTGAAAGACAGAGGAGTTCCCGTTATACTGCCAGCGGGCGGCCACGGCGTCTTCGTCGACGCCAAGGCATACCTTCCGCACATACCTCAGACGAATTTTCCGGCCCAGGCGCTGGGCGTGGAGCTCTATATAGAAGGCGGGATCAGGGGGGTAGAACTGGGAAGCTGCGCATTCGGGCACACCGACCCGAAGACCGGGCTCGAAGTCCCGCACAAACTGGAGCTATTAAGGCTCGCCATCCCGAGGAGGGTCTACACCGACAGGCACATGATGATGGTGGCCAGGGCCTTCGAAGAGATAGGCAAAAGGAAGGAAGGCATAAAGGGCTATAGGATCAAATGGCAGGCTGAGGTCCTAAGGCACTTCACGGCCAAATTCGAAAAGGCCCGGTAGTCACACTTAGAACAATATTTGCGTATAAAGCAGGAATTCTCCTTATAGCGTCAAATAGATAATTGATAATCAGAATCATTGTTTGTTAAGGAGGCTGGCAAAACACATGAGAAAGGTGCTTTTTGTCGGGTTCGCAATCCTGCTGGCGGTAAGCCTCGCCGGTTGTACAATATTCAGGATGCCGGGTGCCACAGTGCACGGAAGGGTGCTTTTGGAGGGGGTAGGGCCTCTGGACAACGCCAAGGTCACATTCATCCCGGCATCGGATTATGGTTCCTCGATAATTGTCTACACGGCGACTGATGGGACCGGGACTTGGACCACTGATAAGTTCGGTGTCAGGCCGGATGCGTATACGATAAAGTTCGAGCATCCGGATGCAGGTCAACCTTCAACGATCACATACAAAGTATGCCTGCCGTTCAAGACATACGACGTCGGAGACGTAACGCTTTGGGCCGAGGCTTCAAGCGATACTGTAGCCGTAACGGGAACGGTAATAGATGACGCCACCGATCTTCCTATCGCAGACATCGAGGTCAAGTTCGAATTCCAGGGTTCACCGTCATATATCGTGATTGTGACCACGGGCGCTGACGGCAAATTCGAAGTACCTGTGCTGCCGGCGGGCACCTACGACATAACGTTCACCGACCCTGCGGCCGTATATACTACTGTTCAAATTCTTGACAAAGACCTATCCATCGATACGGACCTTGGCGAGATACCTATGTAACACATAACGAAATGTAGATAGATAACGGAAGCCGGCATGGGATGCCGGCTTCTTTTCATTAGGTACGTCCAAATAAGCGAACTAATATGCCTACCAGCTGTCATATACCCCTACCTTTCCCTTATAATCTCCTTAGTAGAATAAGACAGGAGGCGAAGGATTTGCATCTTGCCACGATAGACAGGCTTTGTTCAGGCTGCAAAGCGTGCCAGCTGGCATGCTCGATGACCAGGCGCAGGGAGGTCAACCCGAAGAGGTCTTTCATCAGGCCCGAGGGAAGGTTCCCGGCCCCCGGGGATTACGTCATCAAGTATTGCAACCAGTGCGGAGAGTGCGCGAAAGTCTGCCCTACAGGCGCCATCACCCTCAACGGCGACATATACGAGATCGCCGAGGACCTCTGCATACAGTGCGGCGCGTGCATAGCGGCGTGCCCATACGATGTTATGCTGCTGTTGGACGGCGAGAAGGCGATGAAGTGCAACTCCTGCGGAGCGTGCGTCAGGGCGTGCCCCAGAGGCGCGGTGTACGACTCCGACACATCGAAGGGAGGTCGCTATTGATGAACGGCTATGCAGGCTTCGTCCTTAGAATCGACCTTAATTCGAAGGCCTATAGGAAAGAGCCGCTTGATACCAAGCTGGCTAAGGAATACATAGGCGGCCGCGGCTTCGTCGACAAGGTAGTGTTCGACGAAGTGCCGGTAGGTGCGGATCCGTTGGGCCCGCTCAACAAGGTGGCCATAGCCCCCGGCCCGATGTCCGGCATATTCATGCCGGCATCAGGCAAGGTCCAGTTCGGCGCCCTTTCGCCGGCTACGAGGATGATAGGCGACTCGAACATGGGCGGCCACTTCGGACCCGAGATCAAATATGCGGGCTACGACCTCGTCATAATCGAGGGGGTCTCGGAAACGCCCGTAACTATCGTGATTGACGATGACAGAGTAAGCTTCAAGGATGCATCAGGCCTCTGGGGCAAAGGCTCCTACGAGACAGAGGAAGCGTTGAAGAAGCAGCTCGGCGAGAGCTTCCAGATATCCACGATAGGCCCTGCGGGGGAGAACAAGGTGTTCTTCGCCTGCATAAACCACGACTTCGGAAGGCAGGCCGGCAGGACCGGCATCGGCGCGGTGCTCGGCTCCAAGAAGGTGAAGGCCATCGCCGTCCGCGGAAGCAAGTCGGTGCCGGTGGCAGACCCTGATGCGGTTTCGAGGATCGGCATGGACATGTTCCAGAAGTGCTTCGAGAAGCCGGGCCTCGCAGAGTGGACGCCGCTCGGTACATCCGGCGTCACCCCTTGGGTCAACGAGGTAGGCGCGTTCCCTACGAAGAACTTCCAGACCACATACTTCGAAGGCCACGAGAAGATCGGCGGCCAGGCGATGAGGGACAAGATCATCGTGACTGACAAGGGATGCTTTACATGCCCTACGCCTTGTGGAAAGTACTCCAGGCTAACGAAGGACGGCAAGGAAGTGTTCGTCGAGGGACCTGAATACGAGACCATCGCGATGGTGGGCGGCGACTGCATGCTCCCTGAGATCGAGGATGTCGCCTATGCCAACAGGGTCTGCGACGACCTGGGGCTGGACACGATATCCGGAGGCGCGGTGATCGCATTCGCACTGGAATGCTTCGACAAGGGAATAATCACGAAAGAGCAGCTGGGCAGGGAAGTAAGGTGGGGGGACGTCGGCTCCTTCGAATTCCTGGCAAATATTATTGCCCGGAGGCAGGGCATGGGAGACCTGCTCGCCGACGGCTCGAGGGCAGCGGCGCATAAACTCGGCCACGACAGCATAAGGTTCGCCACACAGGTCAAGGGGCTTGAATGGAGCGGCTACGACGCAAGATGGGCACCTGCGATGATGATCTCCTACATGACTGCGGACATCGGCGCCCACCACAACAGGTCGTGGGCCATAACCTATGACGTGGCCAAGGGAAGGGACATCCTCGACGGCAAGGCCAGGAGGGCAGTGGAGCTGCAGAGGATAAGGCCCGCTTTCGACCTTATCGGATGCTGCAGGCTCCAGTGGGTGGAGATAGGCTTCGAGCTGGAGAACTACGAAGGGATGTTCGAGGCCGCCTTCGGTGAGAAGGTGACCTGGAAGGACATATACGAAGCAGCCGACCGAGTATGGAACATGAACAGGGTGCGCGCGATGCTCGAAATCCCCGGCTTCGGCAGGGACCATGATTACCCTCCGAAGAGGTTCATGGAGGAACCGGTGCCGACTGGCCCTGCCAAGGGCAAGTTCTTGGACAAGGCATCCTGCGACAGGCTCCTAGACGATTACTACGAGGAGAGGGGCTGGGATAAGGCCGGGCATCCTACGCGCAAGACGCTCGAAGCCCTGAAACTGGGCAATTGCATAACCGCGCTTGAGGAGAAAGGTCTGATCTGATGAAGGTACAGGTGAAAGTAAGGGGACATGCCGTGGAATTCTACCCCGAGGATAAAAGGGTGGCATGGACCTATGAAGGCAAACAGGGGGAGAGCATCAGGGACATGCTCGTAAACTCCGGCATAAAAAGCGAACTGGTCATGAACGTGGCCTGCAAGGGCAGGATAGTCCCCAAGGACACACTGCTTGAAGACGGCATGGAGCTTCTGATCTTCACACCCGTCTCCGGAGGTTGATGTTGACGCAGAGAACGATTGGAAAGGACATGTCCGATGAAGAGGGGATCCGTATGCCCGTTGCCGACGGGAACGGGTCCCTCATCACTGTGGAAGGGGACGCGCTCATCTACAGGGGCTTCACCCTGGACCCCTTCCAGGCACTCGCCATCTCCCACATAGACAAGGGAAGCTCCGTCATCGTTTCGGCGCCCACCGGCGTCGGCAAGACGCTCATTGCCGACTATCTGATAGAGAAGATGTTCAGGCTCGGCCACAGGGTGGTCTACACCGCACCTATCAAGGCGCTGTCCAACCAGAAGTTCAAGGAGTTCAAAAGGCTCCTCGGCCCTGACAACGTAGGCATAATCACAGGGGACGTGGTGATCAATTCGCTGGCCCCGGTGCTTATAATGACTACCGAGGTCTTCAGGAACATACTGCACCTGTCGCCGCAGGACCTGACAGGCGTGACCCATGCAATCTTCGACGAGATCCACTACCTGGGCGACGAAGAAAGGGGGACGGTCTGGGAGGAGTCGATTATCTTCATGCCCGAGGACATGAGGATACTCGGCCTTTCGGCGACGATTCCGAACGCCGAGGAGCTGGCAGGATGGATAGAGTCGGTCAAGGGGCACGACGTGAAGGTGGTAAGGCACGACAAAAGGGCCGTCCCGCTCAAGCACCTGGTCTTCGAAAGGGAGTTCGGCGAGGGGAGCCTCTCCGATTATATCGACTTCAGGGCCAGGCAGGAAGCTGAGCAGATCATGGACGGGACCTTCGAGAGTCGCCAGGACGAGGACGGAATCAGGGCCCGCAGGAAGCCGACCACGCACAGGGACCTCGTAAGGCACCTGATAAAAAACGACAGGCTGCCCTGCCTATATTTCATCTTCTCCCGCAAGGGGTGCGAGGAAAGGGCTTACGAGCTTTCCAGGGAAGCCGACCTTCTTGACACCAAAGAGAAGTCGCTGGTCGACGAGGTCTTCGAAAGAAGGCTCACAGGGCTCGGCCTGGATGCGATGCCCAGCGTGATGGCAATGAAGAGGGCGGCTCGCAAAGGCGTCGCCTGGCACCATGCCGGGTTGTTGCCCGTCCTTAAGGAAGTCGTCGAGGAGCTTTTCGAGTCAAGGCTGGTGAAGGTGCTCTATGCGACGGAGACTTTTGCTGTGGGGATCAATTTCCCGGTTAGGACCGTGTGCTTCGATTCCATGAGGAAGTTCACCGGAGTGGATTTCCGCCCCATGACAATGCAGGAGTACTTCCAGATGGCGGGCCGCGCAGGCCGAAGGGGCATAGACGAGATAGGCTACGTGTACGTGCTCGCCGACGCGGAAACTTTCAGGCTGGACGATTACCCGACGGTGGATTCTACGAAGCTCGAGCCTCTGAAGAGCCAGTTCTCGCTCTCCTACAATACCATACTGAACCTCGTGGAAGGCAGGAGCCCGGAAGAGATCGACACCGTGCTAAGGCACAATTTCGCAAGCTATCAGAACGACAACCAGAAGGCGTCCGTGAGAAATCAGCTAGACAAGCTCAGAAGCTCGGATTCGGAGCTGTCAAGCACTGCGTGCCCCGACTTCGGGACGGCTTCATGCCAAGTCTACCAGGCCTATTTGAAGGAGGAGCTGGCATCGGACATAAAAAGGCTGAGGCGGGCAAGGAAGCACCAGAAGGAGAAGAAGGCCGCTTTGCTCCTTAAAATCCAGGACCTCAAGGCCAAGCTCAAGGAGGGCAGGACCGTCGACTGCCCGAAGGGCAAGAGAAAGGAATGCAGGGCCCTCCTCTCAAGGAGGCAGCAGCTCTCCTCGCGGGTCGAAGAGCTTCAGTCGAGGCTTTTGACCATGGCTCCGGACGAGAAGTACGTGCGCGAGTTCGAAAGGAAGTCGAGGGTGCTGGAAGCGCTCGGTTTCCTTGAAAGGCGCAGGCTTACGCCCAGGGGCATGATGGCCAAGGAGATACACACCCAGGAGCTTTTAAGCACAGAGCTGGTATTTTCCGGGATGGTGCACAACGCCGAGGTGCCGGAGATCGTATCCTTGCTGGTATGCGTGGACTATGAGCCGAGGAGAGGCGAGATGCCGATAAGGAAGGTCGAGTTCAATCT
>JAGOKM010000073.1 GCA_017994615.1 Bacillota bacterium
TCCCTGAACGACAGGGGGGCCAGGGCGATGGTCAAAGCAGGAGCCAGGGCCGCCACGGACGTGACAGGATTCGGTTTCCTGGGGCATCTGTACGAGCTGGCCTCAGGGTCCGGGCTTACCGCGGAGGTCTGGGCTAACGAGCTGCCGCTCCTTGATGGGGCCAGGGAGTTGGCCGCAGAGGGCTACCTGCCGGGAGGCGCCGCAAGGAACAGGGCATTCCTGGCCCCGCACGTCAGCATATCGGGCGAGATTCCTGAAGAGGTACAGGGCCTGATGTTCGACCCGCAGACTTCAGGGGGGCTGCTCATCGCAATCCCGCAGGACAAGGCCGACGTCCTTGAAAGGGAGCTTACAGCCGAGGGTTGCAATTTCTGGGCTGTGGGAAGGCTCTATGATAAGGGCGGCGCGTCCGTGATAGCGCTGCCCGGAAAATGATCCAACAGGATGGCATTGGAAGGAGCGAAAATGGGCCGGGAACCTGATGACAGGGGGATACTCTCCAATTTGCCGTCGGCCGGGTCGCTGATCGCATCCGCCGATGGAAGGCGCCTTTCGCGGGAGTTCGGCGATGGTGCGGCGACCGAGGCCATAAAGGCCGCTTTGGCGGACATGCGCACGTCGATGGACATATCCGAAAATAGGGGCGTGAATTCATCCAGGGCCATCAGCCTTGCGGAATCCAAGCTGGGAGGATCCAAAGGGCTCACAAGGGTCATAAACGCCACGGGCGTGGTGCTTCATACCAACCTGGGCAGGGCACCTCTGTCCAGGCAGGCCGTAAACGCCGCGGTAGAGGCGGCCGTCGGTTACACGAACCTCGAATACGACCTTGAGGCGGGCAGGCGAGGGTCAAGGCAGTCGCACGTGGCGAAGTCGATTTCGTCCCTGCTCGGCGCAGAATCTGCCATAGTGGTGAACAACAACGCCGCAGCCGTGCTGCTCTGCCTGGACGCCCTCGCCAAGGGCAAGAAAGTGGCGGTCTCGAGAGGTGAGCTGGTGGAGATCGGAGGCTCCTTCAGGGTGCCGGAGATAATCTCGGCTACGGGCGCGGAGCTGGTAGAGGTAGGCACCACAAACAGGACCAGGGCTGCAGACTACGAGAAGGCCGCCAGGGAAGGCGCAGCGGCACTTCTTAAGGTGCATCCGTCCAACTTCAAGGTGACAGGGTTCGTCTCCGAGGCGGGCGTCCGCGAGGTCGCAGAAGTGGCCTCCCGGTTCGGCATCCCCTTCATCTTCGACATGGGCTCAGGGAGCATAGCTGACATGTCGCCCTTCGGGCTGCCATACGAACCCAGGCCGCAGGATGCAATCGCCCAGGGTGCCGACATCGTGACCTTTTCGGGGGACAAGCTCATGGGCGGCCCGCAGTGCGGGATAATCGCAGGCAAGGCGGCCCTGGTCGACAGGATTTCGAAGTCGCCGCTGGCAAGGGCCTTCAGGGTGGACAAGATGAGGCTCGCCGCGCTGTCGGCGACCCTGGGGCAGTACGCAGGCGGGAGGACGGCTTTGGACATACCCGTCCTGTCCATGCTGAACGCTTCGCGCGAGGATATGCTTTCCCGCGCCAGAAGGCTTGAAACGCTCCTTAAACAGAGGATATGCGATGACGCCGCCATACGCTCGGAGATAGTGGACACCCTCGACGAGGTCGGCGGCGGCTCGCTGCCGGGCGCCATCGTAAAAGGAATCGGCCTCAAGGTGGGCTCTGCCGCCGTGAAGCCATCCCTTGCAGCATTAAGGATGAGGCAGGCAAGGCCTGCCGCTGTCGCCCTTGAAAGGGCCGGCGGCGTGGTCTTCTCTATGCGGACCGTGCGGGACGACGAAGTCGGGGCCCTTGCCGAAATAATCGCATATGCCTTCTGCGGTGGCTCGAAATGAAACACCTGATCCTTGGCACCGCAGGACATGTGGACCACGGCAAGACCTCCCTGGTCAAGGCCCTGACGGGCGTCGACACAGACAGGCTGCCAGAGGAGAAGGCCAGGGGTATGACCATCGAGCTGGGCTTCACCCACCTCGACCTTCCTTCGGGCATTGTACTGGGCGTTGTTGACATGCCGGGGCATGAGAAGTTCATCAAGCACATGGCGGCGGGGGCCGGCGGGGTGGATATCGCGTTGCTGGTCATAGCCGCGGACGAAGGCATAATGCAGCAGACCGAGGAGCACCTAGAGATACTCGGGCTCCTCGGCATAAAACAAGGTATAGTGGCCCTTACGAAGTCCGACCTCGTGGACGACGAATGGCTTGCCATGGTCGAGGAGGAGGTAAAAGAGCGCCTGAAGGGCACTTCCCTGTCCGGAGCCCCTGTGATCCCGGTCTCGTCTGTGACCGGTGCGGGCATAGAATCGCTCATGTCGGCGCTGGAAACTGCCGCAAGTCAGGCGGCCGAAAGGAAGGCCGAACCGGCATGCCGGCTCTACATCGACCGTGCCTTCGTCCTCACCGGCCAGGGCACCGTGGTGACGGGGACCTTGCTGGGAGGCAACATCAGAGAGGGCGACAGGCTCGAGCTACTGCCTGCAGCGGTCCAGGTTAAGGCCAAGAAGGTGGAAGTGCACGACAAGCCCGTCCAGATTGCGGAAAGGGGCCAGCGCGTGGCGCTCAACCTGACCGGCGCCGAGAAATCCGAGGTAGAAAGGGGCATGGTCCTGGCGACGCCCGGGTGGCTGGAGCCTACCGGCATCTTCGATGCAGAGGTGAGGATGCTTGACCCGAAGGAGCACATTGAGCATAACCAGAGGCTCAGGCTCCACATCGGCACATCGGAGGTCATCTGCAGGGCCAGGGTGCCGAAGCAGGAAGGGGCAGCGGGGTCCTTTTCCATTCAACTGGAACTCGAGGGCAGGATCGCCCTCGCAAGAGGGGACCGTTTCGTCCTGAGGACCTATTCGCCCGCAAGGACGATCGCAGGAGGCAAGGTGGCGTTCGCTGCGCCGCCCAGAAGGAAGATAGGATCTCCAGCGGAGGCAGAGTCGATTAGGGTGCTTTCAGGGGAAGGCCCGGAGATGCTGGGAGAGATAATAAGGGTCGCTGCGCGGCGCAAGGGATGCGGGGCATGGCCCATGGAACCGGACGAGCTGAGGCGGATGGCCTATCTTACCGAAGAAGCCTTCGACAGGATCGCAGGGCGGGGCCTCCATGAAGGGAACCTCATGAGGCTGGCTTGGGAAGGCTCATCCTACATCATGGATGCGAAGAGCATGGGGCAAATGGCCGCCTATGTCGAGCAGGCGCTGTCCTCATACCATGCTGCGCACCCGCTCAAAAGGGGCATGCCCAAGGAAGAGGCTAGGCAGAAGGCGTTCCCCGCGATGGACAGGAAGAGGGCGGCGGCTTTGATGGACGGCATCATCGAAATGGGAGGCATCAGGGCCGACGGCGAGGCGCTGAGGCTGCCTGCACACGAAGCCAGGCTCGGGGAAAAGCAGCTGGCCATGGCAAACAGCATAGAGGCGATGTTCAAGTCCCAGCTTATGGCGCCACCAGACCTTCAGGATGTCGTGAAGGCCATGGGCCCGGAGTCCGAGCCGGTCATAGACTACCTGGTAGACGCGGGGACGCTCGTGAAGGCCTCATCGGAAGTATCCTTCCACAGGGATGCCGTCGACGCTGCGATAAGGGCCGCCTCGTCTTTCGAAGGGCAGTTCAGCGCAGCCATGTTGCGCGATGCGCTCGGCACATCGAGGAAATACGCCATAGCCCTCGTAGAATGGATGGATGCCCAGGACCTGACCCAGCGAAGCGGGGATCTGAGGGTGATGAGGAAGAAGCCGGCGCAGCGTTAGCTTTACGGCCTATCCCTATGGAAAAAGGCGTCCTCGGTGTTATAATCTTGACAGTGACAACTGCATATCTTGCAAGGGTGCCCCTCTGGGAGGGGATAATAGGGAAGAGGCACCGGAAGAACCCAGAAGTTCCGGCAAGCCCGCGGTCCCGCCACTGTATGCGACGAACCATGCCCAGCCACTGGTCCAGAACCGGGAAGGCGGAGCGAAGATGGGTCGCAAAGCCAGGAGACCTGCCCTAGCAAGTAGCTGTTCCGCCTTCGTGGAAAAAGGGGGATGCAGGCCTTCAGTTAGGTCCGACGTTCCCGCTTACCGATGGTGAGCGGGTTTTTGCTTTTACCGGCCTGCAAGTCGCTGCCGCCCATGTCGTGAGGAGGTAGTGTACATGCCAAGGAAACTAAAACCAGCATTCGCAGCGGCCCTCGTGCTGCTGGCCCTGTCTGCCCAGGCAGCAATCGCGTCATCCTATCCCATGGCAATCAAGGACGCCACCGGAGCCCAGGTCGTGATAAAAGCCGAGCCCAAGAGGATCGTGAGCATAGTCCCCAGCATAACCGAGATGGTCTACGCCGTCGGCCTTGGCGACAGGCTCGTCGGCGTGACGTCATGGTGCACATATCCCGAGGAGGCCAAGAGGGTCGACAAAGTGGGGGATGTGAACATTAACATCGAAGCGGTGCTGGCGAAGGCGCCGGACCTTGTCGTTGCCGACACGGGAATGAGCGGTGCGACTGTATCTAAGCTCAGGGAACTGGGCCTCACCGTCCTGGCGCTCAAGGCCGATTCGATGACGGAGATGCTGGAAGCCCTGATCATGCTGGGAAGGGCAGGTGGCAAAGAGGATACGGCCAGAGCCCTGGCGGCGTCGTTGGAAAAGCGAATATCTGCAGTGAAGTCAGCCGTGAGCCTCGCCAAGTCACGGCCTTCCGTATTCGTGGAGATATGGAACGAGCCCCTCATGACGGCAGGCAAGGGGACCTACGTCGACGAGCTTGTAATGCTCGCAGGGGGCAGGAACATTGCCGAGGGCACGAGTGGCTGGCCTGTGTTCAGCCAGGAGACGGTAATAAAGGAGGACCCATACCTCATACTTCTGACCAACTTCAACAAGCAGGAGGCAATGGCGAGGAAGGCCTGGTCGGTCCTGTCGGCGGTGAAGGCGGACAGGGTCGTGGAGGTCAACCCCGACCTTTTCGTAAGGTCGGGGCCGAGGCTGGTGGAGGGCCTCGAGATGTTAGCAAGGCTGCTTCATCCGGAACTGTTCAAATAACGGGGGATCGGTTTGAAAAGGGCGTCAGGTGTCAAGCCGATATTGGCGATGGCGGCGGTGTCCGTCGCGGTGATTATGGCCTCCGCTTCGATAGGCAGCGTCAAGGTGCCGTTTGCGGAGACCTTCAAGGCCGTGGCCGGGCTGCTGCCTGGGCCTGTGCGGGCTGCGCTTGGCTTAAGCGGCGCATCTGCTGCGTATGAGGCGATCGTGTTGCAGGTGAGGTTGCCCAGGATCCTGCTCGGATTCGCGGCAGGAGCTGCTCTAGGCGCATCTGGAGCCTGCTATCAGGGCCTGCTTGCAAACCCTCTGGCCGATCCGTACATAATCGGCGTTTCGTCAGGCGCGGCCTTCGGAGCGAGCGTCGGTATAATCATCACGTCCGGGAGCATGGCGGCGCTGGGGGCGTCCATACCGCTTTTCGCATTCGCAGGCGCATTGGTGACGATGCTCCTTGTCATGGCCCTTGCGCAGTCAAAAGGCAAGATACAGCCGGAGAGCCTGCTGCTTTCGGGCGTGGTGGTAGGGTCTTTCATCTGGGCCCTGGTATCCTTCACCATGCTGGCGGCTGGTGAGGACCTGCCCAAGGTGATGATGTGGCTGATGGGCTCGCTTTCTGCCAGGAACTGGGGGCATCTGGCCATGTCCGCGCCATATATCGGATTGGGCATCGCGGCCATGATGTTCATGTCGCGCGGGCTTAACCTCATCTCTCTCGGGGAGGAACAGGCCCGCTTCATGGGGCTGGGGGTAGAGCCTTTCAAAAGGGCGGTGATCGTAGCCTGTTCGCTGGCTACTTCCGCGGCGGTGGGCGTATCAGGCATCATCGGCTTCGTGGGGCTCATCGTCCCCCACATGGCGAGGTATGTAACAGGGCCGGACCACAAGAGCCTGATACCCGTCTCGGCCCTGGGAGGCGGCGTGCTCCTAGTCGCTGCAGACACGGTGGCAAGGACAGTAATCTCACCTGCCGAGTTGCCGGTAGGGACCGTCACTGCGCTCGTGGGTGCACCTTTCTTCTTCTACCTGCTGAGGAGATCCAGAAGCGGAGGCAGGCGATCGGCATGAGGATAGAGGCGAAGGACATAGTATACTCGTACGATGCCGGAAAAGCCCTCGACGGGGTCTCGGCAAAGTTCGAATCGGGGCTCATGACCGGCATAATCGGGCCGAACGGATCAGGGAAGAGCACTTTGCTGAGGATACTCGGCGGGGTCCTGAAACCATCGCGGGGCTCGGTGTCTTACGACGGGATCGACATCGCCGGCATGTCCGCCATGGCAAGGGCCAGGGTGGTGGGGGCGGTCCTGCAGGACCAGGCCGTGCAGTTCCCGTTCACGGTAAGGGAAGTAGTCGAGATGGGCAGGTTCCCTTACAAGGGTTTGCTGGGGAAAGGAGGCCCAGAAGACGCGGCGGCCGTGTCGAGGGCAATGGGCCTAGCAGGGGTGATGCCTTTCTCGGACAGGCCGTTGTCTTCTCTTTCATCGGGAGAGAAGCAGCGGGCCTTCATCGCAAGGGCGCTTGCACAGGAACCGAGGGTCCTCCTTCTGGACGAGCCTACGTCCCATCTGGACATCTCATACCAGCTTGACATCATGGAGATACTAAAGAGGCTTTCGGCGGGGGGGACCACCGTGGTCATAGTGATGCACGACCTGAACCTCGCCGGATTG
>JAGOKM010000007.1 GCA_017994615.1 Bacillota bacterium
CGGCGCGTTCTTCTTGTCGGCCTCTTCCCTCATCTTGTTTATCTTGCGCACAATCAGGAAGATTACGAAGGCGATGATGAGGAAGTCTACGACGGTCCCGATGAAGCTTCCGTACTTGAGCACGGGGGCTCCTGCCGCCTGGGCCTCCGCCAGGGTGGCATAGGATTTGCCGTCGAGCGCGAAGAAGAGCTCGTTGAAGTTGACCCTGCCTAGCAGAAGGCCTATCGGTGGCATGAGGACGTCGTTTACGAACGACGCTACGATCTTGCCGAAGGCCCCGCCGATGATGACACCTATGGCCAGGTCGATGACATTGCCCCTCATGATGAACTTCTTGAATTCTGCGAACACGGTATCTACCCCCCTATAAAAGACGTCTTGTCTCTATCCGCAATTGTATAGTAATGGAATCAAGCCTGCAATTGCCAAAGCCGGGAACATCGGCGAGAACAGATACGTTCATCAAAATAGAGCAACAAAGATACTAAAATATAAACAAGTAATATTGACATCACATTACAAGTTTCTTATAATCTAATCGAAAACAATACTTCTTATAAGGAGGTAATGATAATGAACATCGTAAGATGGAACCCTTACAGGGAAGTAAACGAGATGATCAGGACTATGAACAGGGTATTTGAAGAGGATCCAATTTTCAGGGGCTACAACCGCGAGAAGGACTGCTGGACTCCGGCCGTGGACATCGAGGAGGACGAGAAGCAGGTTGTCCTGAAGGCTGAGATGCCGGGCTTCGCTCCTGAGGAGATCGATATAAACCTCAAGGAGAACATGCTCGAAATCAAGGCGGAGACCAAGGTCGAAGAGGAGAAGTCCGGGAAGAACTTCATCAGGCGCGAACGTAGGTGCGGCTCCTTCTACAGGGCGTTTGAGATCTCAGACGAGCTTGAAGTCGCAAACGCCAAGGCCAACTACAAGAACGGCCTGTTGGAGCTCGTTATACCTAAGAAGGCGAAGGAGACCGCCCCCGAGTTCAAGATCAAAGTGAACCAGGAATAACAGGGACAGGCTCAGAAGGCGGGCCGCAATCAAAGCGGCCCGCCTTTTCTCTTGTGGCTTTGACTGAGTTTGCCCCAAGCTTCATAATGGAATGGCAGCGAAAGGGCGGATGGATAGATGAAAGTCGGCATCATTGGCAAACCCGCGGCCGGGAAGACAACCCTGTTCAGGCTCCTGACCGGGAAAGGGGATTCCGGAAGGCAGGAAGCCTCCATAGGCATGGCGAGGGTCCCCGACGAGAGGATAGACAGGCTCTCGGCCATGTTCAAGCCCAAAAAGACCACATATGCACAGGTAGAGGTGCTGGACCTTGCGGGCGCGGCATCGGACGGGCAGGACAGGAAGGCGCTCATAAGGCTCACCAACCACATGAGGACGATGGACGCCCTCATAAACGTCGTGAGGTGCTTCGGCGGGGAGACCGGGCCCGTGCAGCCATACCAGGACGCCTCCCATGCCACCGACGAGCTGATATTGGCCGACATGGCCACTGCGGAAGTAAGGGTCGAGAGGCTCTCCTGCCAGAAGAAGCGCACGGCCGACGAGGAGGCCGAGCTGGAGCTGATGTCCAGGCTCGGCAGGGAACTGGGCGAGGGGAAGAGCCTAAGACAGGTGGAACTCAGCGCCGAAGACAGGGAAAGGCTCATAGGCTACGGCCTGCTGTCCTTGAAACCCATGGTCATGTGCCTGAACCTGGGCGAGGAAGAGCTCCTTTCGAAATCCTGGCCCGACATGGCAAGGGTCAGGGAGCACTGCGCCTCTTACGGCATACCTCTCGTCGAGCTCTGCGCCGGGGTCGAAGCCGAGCTGGCGGAGATGGACGAGGCTGACAGGGCCCAGCTCATGGAGGAATACGGGATTGAGGAGAGCGGCGTCGGCAAGATGGCCAAGGCGGTCTATAAGAGCCTGGGGTTGATCTCGTTCTTCACCGCAGGCGAGGACGAGGTCCGCGCATGGCCCATACCGGACGGCATCTCCGCCAAGGGTGCGGCAGGGAAGATCCATACGGACATAGAGAAGGGCTTTATAAGGGCCGAGACCGTAGGCTACGAGGATTTCATGGGTAAAGGCGGCATGGCCGGAGCCAGGAACGCAGGCCTTTTCAGGCTCGAGGGCAGGGATTACGTAGTCAAGGACGGGGACATCATGAACTTCAGGTTCAGCCAGGGCAAATAGGAAACAAGGCGTGGAAGTGATAAAATGGACATGGCGAGCGCCCCGCCCAAGGGCGCGATCGAACGGAGGTTGGAACATGCTGGAAAAGGTGAAAGAGGTGCTTGACCAGATTAGGCCGAGCCTTCAGGCCGACGGCGGAGACGTCGAGCTCGTGGAGGTCACCCCTGACAATATAGTCAAGGTTAGGCTGCAGGGGGCATGCAAGGGCTGCCCGATGTCGCAGATGACCCTCAAGATGGGCATCGAGAAGCTGCTGAAGAAGCACATCCCCGAGGTGGCATCGGTAGAATCCGTATAACACGACGACGGGAGCCGGCCCGGTGAAGGCCGGCTTCAGTCCGTAAAAAACATGGTTAACCGCAATGGAATATAAGTCCCCGGACCGGGCTTCCTAAGAGAAGACTTCTTACTATGATTGGGGGCATGTCCCTGTGGATGGAACTATGAAGGCCGTGGCCAAGCTCCAACCGGGCCACGGTTGCGAAATCGTCAGAGTGCCTATCCCCACTATCAGCAGGCGCGAAGTCCTTATCAAAGTAAAGGCCGCAGCCATCTGCGGCACCGATGTGCACATCTATGAATGGGACGACTGGGCCCAGAAGAGGATCAAAACCCCCCTCGTCTTCGGACACGAATTCTGCGGTGAGATTGTAGAGGCAGGCGAAAGCGTGACCTCGGTGAAGGTCGGGCAGGTCGTCTCCGTCGAGACGCACATAACCTGCAGGCATTGCTATTACTGCAGGCAGGGCATGGGGCACATCTGCGAGACGATGAAGATAATAGGCGTCGACAGGGACGGCTGCTTTGCGGAGTACGTGTCGGTGCCCGATTCGGCATGCTGGCCGTGGGAGATCGAGGTGCCGGACGAGATCGCGGCCATTCAGGACCCTTATGGGAATGCGGTCCACACAGCGCTTTCTGCGGACCTCGTAGGCGCCGACGTCCTTATAACGGGCATGGGGCCGATAGGCCTTGCGGCGATTCCGGTGGCCAAGCTTTCGGGGGCAAAGAGGGTGTTCGCCACGGACGTGTCCGAATACAGGCTGGACCTTGCGGGGAAGCTTGGGGCCGATGTGGTGATCAACCCCAGGAAGGAAGACCCAGTCGCAATAATCAAGGGCATGACGCAGGGCAGGGGCGCTGACGTGCTGCTTGAGATGAGCGGGAACCCTTCCGCCATAAAGCAGGGCTTCTCGTCCCTGAGGAAGGCCGGCGTTGCGTGCATACTTGGAATTCCGTCCAAGCCGGTCGAGTTCGACATAGCCAACGACATAGTGTTCAAGAGCATCGTGGTAAAGGGCATAAACGGCAGGCGCATATGGGACACCTGGTACAAGGGGCAGGCCCTTCTGGCCAAGGGGGTAGACCTCAGCAAGCTGATCACCCACAGGATGCCCTTCGAGGACATCAAGACGGGGCTTGAACTGATGGCGGCCGGCGAATGCGGGAAGGTCATACTGTATCCGTAGGGGTGCAGTCAGAGGGCGGCTGCCGATTTCGGAAAAGCTGCAATCGGACGGGAGGTTTGGAGATGGGATACGCGCTTGAATACCTTGCTCAGGAGATAGCCAAGATGAAAGAGCAGAGGCTCTACAGGTATCCGAGGGTCCTGTCGGGCAGGCAGATGGCCAGGTGCACCTTCGACGGCAAGGAGCTGGTCAACCTCTCTTCGAACAACTACCTGGGCTTTGCTACGCATCCGAGGATGATAGCGGCCGCCGAGAAGGCGGTAAGGGAGCTCGGTGCTGGCTCGGGGGCGGTGAGGACGATCGCCGGCACGATGGAAGGGCACACCGAGCTCGAGAAGAAGATAGCCGAGTTCAAGCACACCGAAGCGGCCCTCGTATTCCAGTCGGGCTTCACTGCGAACGCAGGGACCGTATCCGCCGTGCTCGGCAAGAACGACATCATCATAAGCGACGAGCTCAACCACGCCAGCATCATAGACGGATGCAGGCTTTCCAGGGCGGAGATCAAGGTGTTCAGGCACGGCGACATGGCGCACCTTAAGGAGAGGCTCGAGGAGAGCAGGCCGGCGATGGAGGGCGGAGCCCATGTCCTCGTCATAACAGACGGCGTGTTCTCTATGGATGGAGACATCGGCAAGCTGGACGAGATGTGCAGGATTGCGAAGGAGTACGGCGCGATAACTATGGTGGACGACGCGCACGCGAGCGGTGTGCTCGGAAGGAACGGTCGCGGCACAGTGGACCATTTCGGCATACACGGCCAGGTGGACATCCAGGTGGGCACCCTGTCGAAGGCGATTGGAGTGCTGGGAGGATATGTGGCGGGGTCGCGGAGGCTGATCGATTACCTGATCATGAGGGCAAGGCCCATCCTCTTCTCGACTTCGCACCCGCCGGCGGTCACCGCAGCCTGCCTTGAGGCCTTCAACCTGCTTGAGCAGGAGCCGTGGCACATGGAAGAGCTGTGGAACAACACCAGGTACTTCAAAGCGGGTTTGAAGAGGCTCGGGTTCGACACCGGAGCAAGCCAGACCCCGATTACGCCAGTCATGGTGGGTGAGGGGGCGAAGACGATGAGGCTCTCCGACATGCTGTTCGAAGAGGGCGTCTTCGTGGTGGGAATAGCGTACCCTACGGTGCCGGTAGGCAAAGAGAGGGTAAGGACCATCGTGACTGCAACCCATACCAAAGAGGACCTGGACTTCGCGTTGGACAAGTTCGAGAAGGTGGGCAAAGAGCTGGGCCTTATATAGGGCTGCGCAGCAAATTGAGTAGAAGGATTGCGTTTGACAGAGGTTAGTCGAGATTGTAAAATACTATTTGCGACAAGGCGGCGTAGCTCAGTTGGCAGAGCATGCGGCTCATACCTGCAGTGTCACTGGTTCAAATCCAGTCGCCGCTACCAGAGACCTGACCGGCAATCCGGTTTATGTTGATAAATGGCAAGTAAACAGGTAAACTAATCAAGCGAAGTTTTGCGCCACTAGCTCAGTTGGTAGAGCAACTGACTCTTAATCAGTGGGTCCTGGGTTCGAGTCCCCGGTGGCGCACCATCTATTAAAACCCCAGATATATAAGCCAAAAGCGGCGATGGAAATCGCCGCTTTTGCTTGCTCAAGATCAATTAGCTGCTATCCTTCTGCTATCCTTTAAGGAAAGCCAACCACCAAGGATTGTAATAGGCGCCATCTGCTCATGTCATAGTTACATAAAGGCAAGTAGATTAAATCAATCAACGTATAGGGCATTATCTACTTGACAGGCATCCTATGGTTAGCTAAAATGAACATAGTTCAAGTTGGTGGAGGTATCATGAATAGGGCTGTGACCTCAAGAGAGGCAATATTGGCCGCCTGCAAGGAATTGTTCACTGAAACCGGAGTGCAGGCTTTGAACATGCGCGATGTGGCAAAGAGATGCGGCGTAGCAATAGGCTCGGTCTATAACTATTTTTCTTCAAAGGAGAATCTGACGACAGCGATCGTAGAATCGATATGGACCGACATAATGCACCAGGGTGGTGGAGTCATAAAACGGTCGGACTTCATTCAAACGGTGCGCAACCTATTTGAGAGGATAGAACGGGGATCCAAGGAATATCCATTCTTCATAAGTGCGCATTCCGCAAGCTTCGCCAATATGGACAAGACCGAAGGCAGGGACGTGATGAACAGGTATTTCCAGCACATCGAAAGCGGCCTGCTGGAAGCCCTCGACAGCGACCCCCGGGCAAGGCGGGACGCCTTCAATGAGGAACTTACTCAAAAGGCGTTCGTTGGTTTCGTCTTTTCCAACGTCATGGCCCAGGTCATGGCCAGGAAGACTGACTGCGACACCCTGATTGCCGTTATAAAGCGCACAATCTATTAAAGAAGCCAAACCCACCGCGGTGGGTTTTATAGTCAAATAAACTGAACATAGTTCATTTTTAAAGGGAGGATCTGCATGCAGGCGGTTTTTGAGACGGTTTTCGACGCAGCATATCTTACGACAGTCATCACGCTGGGAATCCTAATGATTAAGAACGGCAAAGGGGAAGCACAGCATAGGCTGTTCGGCATTATGGCCGTCTTGCTGGGCGCCGGTGACGCTTTTCACCTTGTACCCAGGGCAATTGCGCTTAATACTACAGGGCTTGCCGGCTTCGCGGCGGCGCTGGGGGCTGGAAAGCTCATCACTTCGATAACGATGACCTTGTTCTATGTAATCCTGTATTACGTTTGGAGGGAGCGTTACAAGATAGAAAAAGGAACCGCGCTGACTGCATCCATCCTTCTGCTGGCACTAGTCAGGATCGTGCTATGCCTTATGCCCCAGAACGCCTGGACCAGCGTGGATGCCCCTCTGTCCTGGGGGATATACCGGAACATCCCGTTTGCGCTGCTTGGGCTTGTGATAATCGTCCTTTTCTACAGGAGCGCGAGGGAAAACGAAGATGTCCTTTTCCGAAACATGTGGCTTACCATAGTCTTAAGCTTCGCTTTCTACGCCCCGGTCGTGCTATTGGCAGATTCTATTCCTATGGCAGGCATCCTGATGATACCGAAAACCATTGCATATGTCTGGACCGTGTGGATAGGCTATAGCGCCATGATAAGGGCAACTTCAGCGCAAGAAGGGAAGAGGTCGGCCCAATGGGCGGCATAGGATAGATCGACCGGACCGGCGCTCAACCTGAATCGTAAGGCAGTGCCTTCCCTATAATTAGGCCCTGCAACGGATGCCGGCCGGCTAACAGCACGGTTATGAAGGCTTTTTCCGCTGCTGCTGCGTGAGGTGGTAAAACACAGCAGCCATTGTTGGACCGGATCTTCAGGGAAATCCAAGCAAGGCGGGACGGCTTGATGAGACAGCCGCAAAAGGCCATCTGACGGCCGTCGTTGATGCTTTCTGCCAATAGGGGCCAAGTGCTCCAAGGGAAACGGCGGAAAAACGGCCGTTTCCCTCTTCTAGCATTGTCTGCAGTCAGATGCGCCTGCATCCCCCTCATTCTATCGGTCTTCCTTGGCTTTAGGGAAAAGCCCTGGTTCACCGGGGGCTTCTGTCGTCAGACAGCCTATTGCCGGATATTCCCGGCGCCTCTCAATTCCTTGGCCTGGACTAGTTTTCCTGCACTGCCGAAGGCAATGATGAAGAAGGAGGAGAAGCCAGCGCCGCAATGTTTGAGCCCAGATCCCTTTAAGGAAGTTCGCGTTTAGGCCCGCTTTTCTTTTACGTAATTTGCGTTTGAGCACATTCCTCATGGATGTATTGCTGGCATACAGCCGGCGATCATATAGATTTGATAATAAAACAATTCAAAAATGGCATATTACCATAATTTACAATATCTGGCATCCTATGCGGCGGTTACCTTAATGCCGTATAACGTGCAGCTTATGATATTATTAGATGCTTGCATATCAGGGAGCGATAAAGTAAAATTAAAAAAAGTTGCACAGAAGAAAATACAATGCATGGCTAAACATAATGAGGCGGGTTGCCAAAAGCAGAAGGCAAGAGCCTATAAAGGGCAACGATCAAGAATGGAGCTGGAAATTGCACAAGAGGCGATCGATGCCATGGATTTCCAGCCCAGGGACATTAGAAAGCGGCCATGGAATCATATCGGCGTGCTTCGCGGCGTATCGGCAGCAAAAGGCCCTCATCAGGGGGGGCTTGCTGGCATCTTTTGGCATCTGGCGGAACTCCGAACTGAGATTCCGGCCAAGAAATCAGGAAACGGGACGATTAAAGGCTTGTGAAGGAATGGTTACAATACCGGATAGGCATCCGTAAGCCATCTTTCTCTATTCCTGCAAGGCTATTCCCATGGTTTGGAGGTAAGTGCGATTGCGCAGCTCAAAGGCAAGGTACATAATATCGGCCGCCATCATGGCCGCTTTGCTTCTTAGCCATCTGACCTACGGGGCGAACTTCGACAAACCGGCAAAGGTTCTGTATCTGGAGGCTTTCACAGGCATGGAGGCATGGAAGCCTTTCGGCCTGCTGTCGGTTGAAGAGCCGAGCACCAAGGCTTCAAAGAACCTGCCCGTGCTTCAGTTGACTGACGGCGCAGGAAGGCTGGTCGCTGTGGCCCAATGGGGCGGAGAGGACGCAGTCATATCCAAAGACGGCAGGGAGTGGTCCATAACCCTGACGGCGGCAGTAGGGCTCAAGAAGCTCCGCTACAGCTTGAAGAGCGTCTGGAGCGACGACACGAAGCTGCCATGGGGCATCGCGGAGCTTACGGTTGCGGCCCTAGACAATCCCGCCGATGCGGCGAACTACCGCCATACCTTGAGGCTGCCTGGTTCGGGATCGTGGGTCTCCAAGGACGGCAAGGCGGCAGCGGTGGAAGCGGTAAGCCAGGCCAAGGATACGATCGACTACTACCTTGCGCTCTCCCCGTTGGACGGGACGTGCACCTTCAAGTCAAAGCAGATAGAGAAGGCGGACGGCAAGAAGGAAACCAGGAAGATATTCTTCGTGGAGGCAACCTCGGTCGCCCCCAGACAGGGCGAGGAACCCAAAGCCCTCGTGATGGGCATCCGCCTGAGCATGGCCAGGGCCTGGTCATATGAGCCGGTGTTGGACCTTGCAGCGGCGATGTCAGGCGCAAAGGCGGACCCGGACGTCAGGATATTCGGCACCGCGGACAAGCAGGCAGCGAGTCCCGGAGATAGCCTTGAGTATAGATACTACCTTTTCAATGCGGGGATGGATGAAGCGGCCGACTTGAACGTGACGATACCGATTTCCGACAAGACTAGCTTGATAGTCGCTTCCATCTACGGCAGCCCCGGCAAAGCCAGACTAATGCCCTCAGGAGAGGAGGTAGAGGTGAGAGCCGAAAAAGGCGACTCGAAAGCCGTGGATGTCAACATCAAGTCGATGCATTGGAAACCGAGTAAGAACCTTATGCCAGGAGAAATGATATACATAGCATTCTCGGTGATTATCTAGCGATTTTGCATAGGAGGAGAAAGAATTGAAACGCAGAATGACCGTAGTTCTGGTTTTGGCTCTGGCAGTCGTCGCGTTGGCCGCCGTATCGGCATGGGCCACAGGGACCCCTGCGGGAACAATAATCACGAACACTGCGACACTTAACTACAAGGACGTAAACGGCAACGCAAAGCAGCAATTGACTGCATTTGTGGAGACTACCGTGCTGACGAAGAGGGGCGTCGACGTAACGCCTGACGCGGGCTACACAGTCACTACCGAAGACAAGGTAACCGAATACGCATTCACAATCAGGAACACCGGTAACGCCGAAGATACAATAGCACTTGCAGTCGCAGGCTCTAACACCGATCCCGGCTGGAGCTATGAGATTCTAGTAGACGGAACAAATATTGGAGTTTGGGATCCAACAGATACGACTATTACAGAAACTACAGGCGTTTTGGCTCCGGATACCAATTATTACGTAATAGTAAGGGTAACCGCGCCTCCGACAGCTGACTATAACGCGACGAATACGGTAACACTTACGGCGACAGGGTCGCCGTCTACCGATGGCGGCTCTGCGGCAGCTTCGGACACCGGAGTTATAACGCTTGATTTGAGCTCCGCCAACGTAACGATGACAAAGATAGCATCGACTTATACACCTGTGCCGCTTGCGCACTTCACTTACACGATAACAGTGACTAACTCCGACCCTGAGACCCCGGCTTATAATGTCGTAATGACTGACATCCTCGACACGGACCTCGCTTATGTAAGCAGCGTGGTCTCACACGGCTCAATCACTGCAGCACCAGCAGTTGACGCATCGGGCACCATAACCTGGACAATCGGTACTTTGGCAGCAGACACAACCGCCACGCTGACCCTTACCGTATATGTCAAGGAAGAGACTCCGCAGGGAAATGCAATCACCAACACAGCCACACTGGCCTATGAGGACTCAAACGGCAATGATTTTACCGATACCGCCTCATCGGATCCCGGCACTACACAGGAGCTTGCTGATGTGAGCATAACTACATCTTATACATCACCTTCTAACGTGGATCCTGGAGACTATATAGCCATTCCATTTACCGTAACGAATGATGGCAACGGAACTGATAGCTTCAACCTGTCATACACAGACGGAAGCTGGACTGTTATTAATCCTGATGATGGAACAACCACTACGACACCCATAGTATGGATTTTCTATACGACATGGACAGACGATGGCGACGGGATTATAGAATCCGGCGAGCTTAGCGGACCAGTGACATCTACTGGTGATTTACCGATGAACGGCTCGGTGACGCTGTATGCAGCGACAATGGTACCCACTGGCGCCGATATGAATTCATCAAGCTCGGTCACGATAACCGCTACTTCGACTTCAGATACGGTTCCCCCATTGACAACCGCTTCGTTGAATGTTGTCAATAATGTGGTCGCGCCCGTACTCACCCTTGACAAGAAAGTCAATGGTCTAGCCAGCAATAGCGCCCAGCCCGGTGAGACGCTCACCTACACGCTAACCATCGTCAACACCGGCGACGGCGTCGCCTACAATGTAGTCCTGGTCGATGGAATACCGGCCAATACTACATATGTACCAGGTTCCATAACAGTAGGCGGAGTAGCTCAGAGTGACGTAGCAGCTGACGACTATGCCGACTACAATGTAACCAACGCTGGTGCAGTTACCGTAACGCTCCCAACGATAGCCCCTAATAATACGACAATAGTGGTAACGTTCCAAGTAAAGATCAACTAACCTAGCAACAGCAACCTGTCTTATGGGGTCTTGCCTCCGGCGAAAGCCGGGGGCGGGCCCAAACAGGGAGGACTAAGATATGAAACGAAGCGGCGCAATAGGAAACATGGCCATGGCGGCTGCGCTCATCCTGGCCCTTTCACTGGGGTTCAGGGCCGAAGGCGCACCGACTCTGGCGGGCACGATGATAACCAACCAGGCTAAGGTGGAATACGAGAACCTAGCAGGAGAGGCCTACGAGTCGCTCAGCAACATGGTCGTGACCACCGTACTCCTGGTCCCTGGGGTAGACATCACATCAGGGAGCCAAACCGCCGCAGCCCCCGGTTCTTCCGCTATATTCCACCATGTCCTCACCAACACCGCCAACGCCCCCGAAGCAATCAACCTCGACATACTCAACGCATCAGGCTATGCCTACCAGATATTCCACGATACGGACCTCGACATGAATTTGACATCAGCGGACGCGCCGTTTGAAGACACAGACGGCGACGGCCTTTTCGATACAGATATTATGGCCCCCGGCGCATCGATGCCCATGTTCCTTAAAGTCGAAGTGCCATCAGACGCGGACCTATCTACATCCGCCGTTTTCGGTATAACCGCATCCAGCAGCCTTGATCCTGACGTAACCGACTATGCGGAGGACATCGTCGACGTGGACGAGGCAAGGCCTTACATAGATGTGCACGGAAGCCCCGCCTTCGCATACCTCGACACCGAATACGAGTTCAAGGTCAGCTACGGCAACACAGGCGACATACCGTTCGCCCCCGCTCTGATAGAATCATTGATACCCGACTCGCTTGAGTTCGTCTCGGCCGACGGGCCTTTCTCATACGATCCGATCGCTCATAAGATCACATGGGGTATCGGTTCCATAGAGCCAGGAGCGTCAGGAACCTTCACCGTCAAGGTGAAAGTCGTATCCGCGCCCTCCGGCATAACATATGTGGAAAACGAAGCGTCGCTCTCAGGAGGCGCTGCCGTAAGCCTTCGCGATTTCGAAAGGACCGGGCTCGTCACGACGACGCCGTCGACAATAAGCCTGGTGGCCGACCCCGACACCATAGTCGCGGACGGCTACTCACAGTCACTCCTTACTGCCACCGTGCTGGACATACTCGGCAATCCAGTCCCCGACGGCACCCCTGTGACGTTCACGACCCCTAGCGGCACTTTCCTGCCCAACGGGCTGCAGACATATACGGGGACGACAACCGGCGGCATCGCCACGGTAGTGCTTGTCGCTCCCCTCATCCACGGCTTCGAGCCCATCTCGAACGTAGTTGAGGTGAAGGCCGGCAATCCCCAGACCGGAGAAGCGTCAGATACGGTTACCATCACCTTCTCGCCCGCCGGCGTTTTGGGCGTGGTATGGAACTCCGATGGAAACCTCCCCGTCCCGGGAGTCGGAACGGAGCTGCTCGACGAGACCGGCGCCGTAATAAATACTGCAGTAACGGGCGCAGACGGCAGGTTCATGCTGATCGCCCCGTCCGCAGGACTATATACAGTCAGGGTCAAGACATCGGACGCTGGGCACAGCCGCATCGTCGAGATGCCCGTAAATGTAGAAGAGCTTCAGGGAGCCATCTGGAGCACCCCCGGCGCTGTGCTTGGCATGGTGTTCATGGAAACGGGAGCCGCCGTTGCTTTGGACGCTGCCCCGTCATCCTTAACCCCTCAGGCAGGAGTCCTAGTGTCCTTGTACAAGGACGGCGTCCTGGTTCTGGAGGACACTACTGACGCATCAGGCGAGTTCCTTTTCACAGGCCTTCCTTTCGGAGACTACGTCATCAAGGCATCAACATCGACAGGCCTCATAGGCTACAGCGGAGCCACCATCAACCAGCATGGCCAGGTGCTGATATCAGAATTCATAATCCTCTACGAATCGGGCAAGGTGTATGACGCGGTCAATCTCGCCCCGATACCGGGCGCGCAAGTGACCCTTCTTTATGCGACAGGACCCCTCGCAGGGACCGCAGTGCCCCTTCCCGCGACGCCGTCACTGCTGCCGCAGGACAATCCCGCCGCCACGGACTCGCTCGGCCACTACATATTCTTCGCCGACCCGGGCGAGTACGTCCTTAAGTCTACGGCCTTCGGCTATGCGGATTTCGTATCGGCCCCGTTCGTCCATGACGGCACCGCGGTTAACGCATGGATACCGATGAGCCTGTACGAATCATCAGGCCTTGCTATAACCAAGGAATCAAGCAGGCTTGCTGCCGCACCGTCGGAGACAGTCAAGTTCACCTTGACATGGTCCAACACCTCGGGCGCTCCGCTTCCGGGCGTAACGCTGGTCGACATGCTTCCGGTCGGCGTAATAGTAGACGCCGCCACTATAAGCGGAGCGGGCACATACGATGCCGTGCAGCATTCGATTACATGGAATTACGGGGACGTTGACGCATCCGATGCGCCTCGCATAGAGAGCTTCTATGCGGCAATAGACGGCGCAGTCGCCGACGGCACGCAGCTTTTAAACAGGGCCGAGGTCTCATCTACTTCCGCACTTAGGGCGTCCGCTTCAGTATCCATAATAGTGGCCCAGAAGCCCGGCATAGAAATCGCCAAGGTGGCCGGTTCATCGAGCGCCTCGACAGGCGACATGGTTACATACAAGGTGAATGTGACGAACAGCGCATCTTCTCCAACCCCTATGACGGCATACGGAGTCGAGATCGAGGACACTCTGCCCTCAGGGTTCAGATATGTACCCGGTTCAACCTATATCGACGGGGCAGCATCGGCAGACCCCCTAGTATCGGGCTCGGTCATAAGATGGGCCCTTGGCGACATGATCGTCGGGCAGTCCCATGAAATAGTCTACAAGGCCGGCGTCGGACAGGGCGCGGTAATAGGTTCAGACAGCGTCAACTACGCCTACGCCTACGGCAGGGGCGAGGCAGGGTATCCGTTCGAAGCGGGCCCAGCTTCCGCAAGCGTGCTTGTGAAGGGCCCCGCGTTCTCGTCATTGGGCGCGATACTCGGAAAGCTGTTCAACGACAAGGACGGGGACGGCTGGCAGGACAAGGACGAAGAGGGCATATCCGGCGCCGAGATCGTCATGGACGACGGCATGCGCGTCATAACCGGCGAGAAGGGCCTCTATCACATAGGCCAGGTCAAGCCCGGCGTAAGGTCCTTGAAACTGAACATGGCATCGCTTCCCTACAAGGCTGAGATGACCAACAGCTTCACTGACGCAACCGGAACATCCTCATCGTTCTTCGTAGACGTATATCCCTCCGGTATAGCAAGGCAGGACTTCGCCGTACGCAGGGTCGAAGACAAAAAGGACATAGAGCTGGCCATGTCAATGGAAGTGCCAGCGTTAGTCAGCCTTTCTGAAACGGCTACGGAAGTGCTTGTAAAGCTGGACTTAACCAATATAGGCAAGAAGGAAATAACGGGGGCGAAGGTCTCCGTGGCGGGAATATCAAGCGACCCGGGCGCGACCGTCAAGCCCGCAGGAGAAGGCATAGCCGAAATAAACGGCTTGATGCCCGGCAAGGCATCCCAGATAACCTTCAAGTTCTCCGTATCCGGAACGACCGAGAAGCTATCCAGCATTTTAATAGGCGCCGCGGCCTATATCCCCGGTAGCGGCACTGACGCATCGGAGATGCTAGCGAGGGCAAGCTCTGTATCTGTGCTCCACGGCTATTCCCTTATGAAGCCGGTCGATGGGTTTGCCATCACCGCCCCCGACGGCGTGTCGCTGGCCGACATAGGCCACGTCGGGATAAAGACCACCTCGCCCCTTAGCATATCGACAAAGCTCATGGTAAACGGGGTCGAAGTTCCCAAAGACAAGGTCGGGACGACGACAAGGGACGGCAAGCAGGGCAAGCTGTTCCTGGAATACGTAAGCGTTGAGATAGAAACAGGCGAGAACCTGATCGAGCTGATAGAGGAAAAGACGGGCCGCAAAGTGGCTGAAGCTGTAATGCTGCTGCCCGGCCAGGCAGTCAGCTCGGCCATCATCCGCATACCTGCGGGCGACGGGCTCAACATAGGTTCCAAGATAGCGGCCGCGGCCCTCGTCCTGGATGGATCGGGGCTTCCCGCAGGCAAGTTCGTGATGCCGGCCTTCATAGCCGAAGGCGCGGATTTCGTGGGAAGGGACGTCAAGCCGCAGGACGAAGGCTTCCATACATTAGGCGGGGAGCGTGGCAACTACGACCTGCTCCTGACCGTCATGAACCCTGAGAACGGGGTAAAGCTGTCAAGCGAGGTGGGCGACCACACAGCTTATGCGGACCTGTCGGGGCTCAAGCCCCTCGACAAGCCCGCGCTTGTTGCCGGGACCATAGAGCTTGCGCATTTCATAGGCGACTTCGGCAATTCTTATATCAAGGCCAGGGCTTTCCTGAGGAAAGAGTTCGCCGGTGGCGTTTTGACGCTCAGGTACGACTCTGAGCAGGGCGCCGCAGACGGAATGTATTCGGACGCATCGGCCGACACCATGTACAGCCTGTACGGCGACACATCGATACTCGATAACGCCAGCCCCGCTGCAAGCCCGTTCTTCGCCAAGTTCGCGGCCAAGGGCTTCTACGCCATGTGGGGCGACTTCCAGCCGATATACCAGGGGGCCGAGCTTTCGACCTTCAAGTCGAAGTTCACGGGCCTCTCCATCGGAGCTGACTTCGCCGGCTTCACGCTCGGCGCTTTTGCAGCGCCAGTCCAAGACGGCATAAAGACGGACAGGATCGAGGCAAACGGGACTTCGGGCTACTTCTTCCTCGGAGAATACCCGATACTTACAGGAAGCGAATCCGTGTACATAATCTTAACCAGCGCCGAAGATGAGACCATAGTGCTGGACAGGGTGGCGTTAAGGCGCGCCTTGGATTACACGATAGACTATTCCGAAGGCACTATCCTTCTTAACCGCCCGGTCCAAACCAAGGACGAAGAGGGCAACAGATACTTCATAGAGGCCGTCTATACCACCCCCGGCACTGCAATCAAGGGCCTTGCCGCTGGCGGAAGGCTGAGAGCCGACTTCGGGGCGGTAGAGGTAGGAGCATCCGCCTCCCTGAGTACTGACTTTGCCGATGTTGACTCTGCCCTTGGTGCCGACTTCGTGCTCGACCTTGGAAGCCCGTTCAGGCTCAGCAGCGAGGCTGCCGTATCCTTCTCGGGTGGAACCTACGGAGGATACGCCGTAAAAGCAGGGGCCTCTTCAAAGATCGGCAAACTCGACATCAACATTGAAGCGACAGCGACAGACGGCGGATTTGTGAAGCCGGGCGAGTCGTCTTCGATGCCGCAGCAGATCGCTTTGACCGGCAAGCTCTCGGTGGACAAGGAATCGCCACTGATACTTTCCCTGACTTCGAGCAACTACTGGAAGGGCGCAGGCTACGACTTCTCCAGCGAGAACAAGCTGGTCGCCGGATACAAGTTGCCCCTGGGCTTCGACCTGTCGCTCGGCATGATAACCACCCTCGCCTATGACGGTGCTAGCGATGCGAAGGGCGCGATATTCGACATATTCGCAGAATCATCCCCGATACCACAGCTCAAGATAACGGCATTCGCCCAGATAGCTAAGCTCGGCGAGATAAACGACAGGGACGGGGACTACAGGCTCGCGATAACATACAAGCCCAACTCAAAAGTAGGCATAACCCTCGGATACGAAACAGGGCTTCGTATGCTGGACAGGTATCACACGCTAAGCCTGTCGGCGGATGTAGCAGTGACCAAGCAAGGCAAGGTCTTCGGGAAGATTAACGCCCCGTTCGGACTTTCGTCTGCCAAGGTGCTCAGCATCGGCTACTCTGACGCCTACACGCTTGCCGAAGGCCTGAAAACAAGCTTCCTCCTGGAAGGGGCGGCGGGGTTCACAGGGTCCGGCATCGATGCGTCATCCACGAGGATATCCGCGGCCGGCACGCTTAAATACACGGCCAGGAACGGCTTTACAGCATCGTTGAAACAGGAAGTGGCCTACGACATGGCGGACGGGTTCAAGTCGCTGACGATGCTGAACCTGAACGGCAAGCCGGCAGGCTGGCTGACACTCGAAGGCACTGCATCGGCCTATTACGGCACTTCGCCCACCAGGCAGGGGCTGCCGCTGACGGCCGAAGCGAGCTTCTCGGCGGCGTTGAGGCCTTCCAATACGATATATACCGGACTGCTGAAGGTCGAATCGAAGTACTTCAGAGGGGAGAGCTTAGGGATAGACCAGGCGGCGGTGATTACCACTGCCGTTACCGACTGGACGCTCGAAGCGGGCAGGTACCTGTCGCTTTCAGCAAAGGCAGGCTATAAACTGGCGGCCGAAGGGCCAATAGGCGGCAAGCTTGCGACCAGCAACCTGATGCTGCTTCAGGGAGCTGCCTCCTTGCACGTTACCAAGACCACGGACCTTGAGGTGTACCTTAGGAGCATCGGCTGGGCCGACGGATGGAAGACGGGCTACAGCGCACAGGTCGTCCAGAAGATATTCAACATGCTCAGCGTGGCAGTTGGCTATAACTCCGAGGACCTGTCGGATACGGACATAGTGGACCAGAAACCTTGGGCAGACGGCTTCTATCTGAAGTTGCTGATCAAGTTCTGATAAAGGGAGTTTCAAGCCACAGTCCAGGTTAGCACAAATAGGTTCAAGCCTGCAATTCTCCTTAAGAAGTGCAGGCTTTTCCATTCTGCCCTTCCGTTTCCCGCCTCGCTTGGCTTCCCCGGCATGTTTTCAATGAGGTTGACGCTGTGTCCAAAAAGCGATACCATTATACCCAACAGGGGTATAGTATATGGACGGAGGTCTTACAGATGGAGACAGGCGAAGTATCGTGTCAGCACTGCCAGGAAGGGTCCTGCGACACAAGGACGACGCAGAGGGACCAATCGCTCAAGGATAACCTGATAACGAGGCTTAACCGCATAGAGGGCCAGGTGCGCGGCATCAGGGGCATGGTCGACAAGGACGCTTACTGCGATGACGTGCTCAATCAGATAAGCGCTGTGCAATCCGCCCTGAACTCGGTAAGCAAGCTGGTCCTTAAGAACCACATCAGCAGTTGCCTGGTCAGGAAGATAAGGAACGGCGAGGACGAGATAGTGGATGAGCTGCTGGTGACCATAGGAAAGCTTTACAAGTAAGGCTTCATCCGGCATTTCGGCGCCTGCGGCACGGAAGGGAATGTGCACATGAACAAGGAGAACATAAAACTTGGGGGGATGAGCTGCGCGGCATGCGCAGTCCGGATAGAGAAGGCGGTATCGAAGCTTGAAGGCGTCTCGAGCGCCTCGGTCAACTTCGCCACTGAGCAGCTATCCCTTGAGTATGATGAAGGGAAGATAGGGCTTGACCAGGTCAAGGGGAAGATTGAAGAGGCCGGCTACTCCGTTGTCGAAAAGGGCAGGGACAAACAGGTCACGATCCCGATCGGCGGAATGACCTGCGCTGCCTGCTCGCAGAGGGTGGAGAAGGCCATCTCGCGCCTGGATGGCGTGACGAGCGCCTCGGTCAACCTTACCACCGAGAAGGCAACAGTCACCTACGACCCTCAGGCAATCAAGCTGTCTGCCATAAAGCAGGCCATAGAGAAGGCCGGATACAAGGCCTTGAGCATAGAGGGCAAGGCGGCTGTAGACGAAGACAAAATCCGCAAGGAGGGGGAAATCAGGCTGCTCTGGAGCAAATTCTGGCTTTCCGCGGCCTTCAGCGCGCCGCTCCTATACCTCGCCATGGGGTCCATGATATGGTGGCTGCCGTTTCCTATCCCTAAGTTCCTCGACCCGATGCGGTTCCCCCTCATATATGCCTTGATGCAGCTGCTGCTGACGATTCCTGCCGTAGTGGCCGGCAACAGGTTCTACACGGTAGGCTTCAAATCCCTCGCTCAGCGCAGCCCCAACATGGACTCGCTCATCGCCATGGGCACCAGCGCGGCGATAATCTACAGCCTCTATTCGACATACCAGATAAGCGTGGGCAACTTCGCGGCGGTCGAGGGGCTCTATTTCGAGACCGCTGGCGTCATCATCACCTTGATCCTGCTGGGCAAGTCGATGGAGGCGGTGTCGAAGGGGAAGACCTCGGAGGCCATAAAGAAGCTGATGGGGCTGGCTCCAAAGACCGCCATTGTCCTGCACGACGGAAACGAGATCGAGCTGCCGATAGACGAAGTCGAAATAGGCGACCTCATATTGGTTAAGCCAGGCGAGAAGATACCTGTGGACGGAGAGGTGACGGAAGGCTATACGGCCGTCGACGAATCGATGCTCACCGGCGAGAGCATGCCAGTCGACAAGAAGGCAGGCGACAGGGTATATGCCGCGAGCATCAACAAGAACGGGTCCATACGCTTCAGGGCGACCAAGGTCGGCAGCGACACGGCCCTTGCCCAGATAATCAAGCTGGTGGAGGATGCTCAAGGGTCCAAGGCTCCCATAGCCAAGATGGCCGACATAGTGTCCGGCTACTTCGTGCCGATAGTCCTAGTGATAGCGGCAATCGCCGCTTCCGCCTGGTTCATATCGGGCAAGTCGCTTGAATTCTCCCTTACGATCTTCATCTCGGTGCTGGTGATAGCCTGCCCGTGCGCGCTCGGGCTTGCTACCCCGACTGCGATAATGGTCGGCACGGGTAAGGGCGCCGAAAGCGGGATACTGATCAAGGGCGGTGAAGCCCTAGAGATAACGCACAAGATAGACACTGTGATCCTGGACAAGACGGGGACTGTGACGAAGGGGAAGCCAGAGGTGACCGACATCATCCCTGCCGGCAGGGTGGATGGGGCCAGGCTGCTCCGGTTGGCCGCCTCCGCCGAGAAGGGCTCCGAACACCCTCTGGGCGAAGCCATAGTCAGAAAGGCCGAAGAGCAGGGCCTCGAAGCCCTCAAGCTCGAACGCTTCGAGGCGGTCCCCGGATTAGGCATATCGGTCTTAGTCGATGGGACGGAAGTCCTCATAGGAAACAGGAAGCTCATGGACGGGAAGGGCATATCGGTAGAAGGGCTTTCGCCTGAGTCCGACAGGCTCGCCGGCGAGGGTAAGACTCCGATGTACATAACCGTCGGCGGCGAGTTCGCCGGCATCATCGCCGTTGCCGACGTGGTGAAGGAGACCAGCGCGGCAGCCATCGAAAGGCTGAAGGCCATGGGCCTGGAAGTGGTAATGATCACCGGGGACAACAGGAAGACCGCTGAAGCCATAGCAAGACAGGTGGGCATTACAAGGGTTCTGGCCGAAGTCCTCCCGCAGGACAAGGCGAATGTGGTCAGGAAGCTCCAGGCGGAGGGCAGGAAGGTCTCCATGGTCGGCGACGGGATAAACGACGCTCCGGCCCTCGCCCAGGCCGATGTAGGAATTGCAATCGGTTCGGGGACGGATGTCGCCATCGAATCCGCCGACATAGTACTCATGAGAAGCGACCTAATGGGAGTGGCCTCGGCGATCAACCTGAGCAAGAACACAATCCGCAACATCAAGCAGAACCTTTTCTGGGCTTTCGGGTACAACACGGCCGGGATACCGCTGGCAGCGGGAGCCCTGTACCTGTTCGGAGGGCCGCTCCTGAATCCGATGTTCGCAGCTGCGGCGATGTCGTTCAGCTCGGTCTCGGTTCTTCTCAATGCGCTGAGGCTCAAGCGCTTCAAGGCATACTGAGCGCCGTTTGGAGGGTGGATCTATCATGGGCAACAGGGTTTTCGTTTACGTAGCGGCCGCGGTAGTTGTAGGAATCGCCGCGCTGAGCATATATGCCATCTCAGGTGGCTTGGATGTAATAGGGCAGATGGCTGTTCCAGCTTTCGAGGAGATGCTGGGAGGACTGCCCGGTGAAGTTGCCTGGGACGAGGCTGCGGGCAGCTGGAAGTTGCTCTCCCCAGACGGAAGCGCAAGCTTCGCTTGGAGGAGGGATTTCGGCGCAGGGGGCGTCAGCGACCTGACATTCGAGTTCGAATCCGGGCCCTTCGTGGATGCGGGGCTTTCATTGGAGCTCCTGCCCGATGGCATGGTTCAGGGAGATAGGATCGTAGTCGGGACTGGGCTGGAAAAAGGAGGGCCTGTATATGTCGGGGACGCGACGCCGGCCTCGTCATTTTCGGAGATCGTGAGGCTGAACAGGGGCTCCATCAAGTATCACGCAGACATGGACCATTTCGGCATCAGCCTGGGGGACGGCAACATGTTCGAATGGGCGAAGGAAATGGGCAAGAACGACAAGGACATAGTCTTTGTGCTCAACCCCGAGCCGTTCATCGAAGCAGGGGCCGATCCGGAGGCGATAGAAGGCTGGATATTCGGAAAGGTCAAAGTAATGGACGCCAAGGGGCGGATGATTGAGGCGGACAAGCTTTTGAAGCCGTATAATCTGGACGAAAGGGAGTAACGAAATGAACAAGGCGGTAATGACAGTAAACGGAATGTCCTGCGCGCACTGTGTAATGGCGATCGAAAGGGCCGTGCGTGCCCTGCCAGGGGTGGCATCGGCGAAAGTGGACCTGGGCGCCAGGACGCTTTCGGTTGAGTACGCGCCTTCCGAGGTAAGCCTGGACGACATAAGGAGGACCGTCGTCGAACAAGGCTACGAAGTGGCATAACCACATTAAGGAAGGGCCTTGATGATATGCTCCCCTCGAAGCGGCCGGGATACGAACACTGCCTCAGAGGGGAGCATTATCCATGGCCTACTAAAGTGGCGGTTCGGGTTTGACCTTTACTCCCGGCTGCGATGCCACGTAGCCTATCTCGTTCATCCACCATTCCACAGAATCGGCGGTCGAGTCCCCGTCGGTATTGATGGGTACTGAGCCTTTTATGGCGTCGTCCGGCAAGAAGCAGTTCATGATAGTCCGGCCATCGTTAGCAGAAATTGCAGCGGCATTCGTATCCGGGGGAACCTTGCTGAATACTGCCAGTATGGTACCGGTCCCGATTGCCGAGCCAGGGAATCCGTTATCCCCGTATAAGTCGTCAGCGCCTTCGAAATCGAGCTCGGGCGCGGATTTCGGCCTCCTCCACAGGGAGAGGGATGAATCCAGCTTATATGCGGGCATCAAAGTCGGGATTGCTGATTAAAGATTGTTTAACATTTCGAAGAGCCCTTTATTCCGCACAGCTTGCCCGAACGCAACACAAAATACATTGCATAAAAACTCCTCGAACGAGGAAGCTTAATTTCCCTTGATGATGTATAATTATCAGAAATCCATGGGGAGTTTGTTAGGATAAAGGAACACATTGAACGATATAGAATTATCAATGATTAGAGCCGCCGGTTGCATGGCCGGAAGGTCCGGCATCGGTTTAACGGGCTTCCTGGCGGCGCATCATGTTCGAAAGGCAATGACGGTGTTGTCAGCTTTACCGATAGTCCATTACAGGGAGGCATTAAAATGAAAAGGTCTTTAACAGCGCTGGTCGTACTCGTAGCGGTCCTCATACTATCTATGTCGGTCGCCGCCTTCAAGATGAACGCCGACCTGCCGGTCAAATTCGCAGAAGCCAAAGCCGCGGCAGCCGCCCTTGTAGGCGGAGAGTTCACTGAGGGCGCCCTTGTAGGCGCGTGGAAGAGCGTAGAGGCTAAAGTCGCGAGAGACAAGGGCTCTGTGCTCCTGCGTTTCGCCTATGAAGGCGAGAAGCTCGCATGCATCCAAACGGAATATGCGATAAGCATGAACGATTTCATGACCTATGACTGGTATGCGTACGGAGAGTTCCATGGCAAGCTGATCAACGCCGCAACCAAGCTGCCTGCAGAGAAGCTCGCCGAGGCGTACAACAAGCTGATGGACGAAATCTACGGCAAGATTATGGGCCAATACCGCGGAGAGATATACTACATGCTGGTAGACGGCGTGCTTGCCGGCGTCAGGCTGAAGACCGGGCAGGGCGGCGTCCTGAACATCTTCTACTACCTGAACGAACCCATGTTCAACGACGACGGCACCGCAAGGACGGACATGAGGTTCTTCGAGCTCAAGCCGCAATAAACTTTCAGGCTGCAGGCGGGACCGGCCCGGGGGCGCCATGCGCCATGCCAGGCGAACCTGCGCCGACCTGCCTGCTAGTTACTCGAATAGCAGGTCTTACGCTGCAGGGGCCATCGCACAACCGGACCGGGCAGCGGTCCATACCTTTTATCGTTGCAGGTAGCTCTTCCCAGCCATTTACCGACGATAAGGCACAAAGCCCCGCTGGGCCGCTGGCCGCAGCTTGCAGCAACATAGAAGTGGGCATGCCAGCTGCTTGGCACAGCTGATACGCAGTAAAGATCGGATGGAGGTAGTTTTCATGATGGATATGCCGTCCAGCTTCTACAAATGGGCGTACGGCAAAAGGGCCGATATGGTAAGAAGGCTCGCCGCAGGAGAAAAAGTCGACCCCAACAAGATGTTCCTCAGCTTCACGACCCATTGCCCCACTTTCATATCCCACGGGCCTGCGGGGCTGAACGCCTCCGTCAAGGGGATAGGTTGGCTTCCCAAGAAGGAGTACATGCAGCAGACGCTGGACGCATACCTCAAGCACATAGATTCCGGCTGGAGGGAAGGATACTCCGAAGACGGGCTGAAGCTTCTCGTAGAGCTCTTGTACGGGGAGGGCTGCGAGAAGAAGATTGACTTCACCGTCATGAGCTCTATGGAGCTCGCCAAGAAGCACAGCTGGGAGAACTTCAATGCGGGCAAAGAGGTCACATTGAGCTTCTTCGAGCCGCCGGTGATCCACTACGAGGTCAGGGGAAAGATCGAGATCGTAAACGAAGGCATGCTCCATAAGCTCGTCAACGCGCAGCATGACGTATACCACCAGCCCCATCCCGAACGCTGGGAGTCAAGGCCGGTGTACATAGTCCACGTAGAGGAGATATTCGACAATTCCGCGACCAAGGCCGGATTCGGCACCAAGGCTGAGGTCATAAAGGGCTGAGACCATCCTGGGGAGGTGATACCATGAGGCGCATCGCGCTGGCGCTTCTTCTCATACTGATGCTTTCGGCTGCAGCCGCGTCGGCTGCCAAGGACGATTCCGGGGTGTTCAGGATAGGCGTCCTGACAGATGCCAAGAACCTGAACCCGTACTTCGGTTTCCACGGAACCGAGACCATGGTAACGGGGGAGATATACGATACGCTCTTCAACTACGACGAGGTGGAGAAGAAGCTGAAGGGCAACATCGTGTCCAAATGGGAGACCAAGGACAACTACACTTGGCGGATGACGATAAACCCGAACTTCAAGTGGTCCGACGGGAAGCCCTTGAGGGTAGAGGACATCGTGTTCACCTACGAGATGATACTGAAGAACAAGTTCCCCGGCCAGATGGCCATACTGGCCACGTTCAAATCCGTCAAGAAGGTGGACGACAGGTCATTCGACATGACTTTCACGACGCCTGCGGTCTCCAACCTGCGCTTCGCCGGGACGGCGATACTGATCGTCCCAGAGCACATATGGTCCCAGATCAAGCAGCCGAGGGCCTTTGCAAACCTCGAGCCCGTAGGATCCGGTCCGATGGTCCTTAAGGAGAAGGTCGACGGCCAGTACATAGTCATGGAGGTAAGGAAGGACCATCCCACCAGGAAGTACAACTTCGACAGGATGGAGCTGATCGTCGTCAGGGACCAGACCATGGGGATACTCTCCCTCAGGGACGGGGCCTTCGATTTCTTCGACGACAGGATACCTCCCCAGATCGCCGAGGACATCAAGAACAACCCGGGGCAGTATAAGAACGTGAAGGTGGACGTGAACAACACCACCTCCATAACGACGCTGATGTTCAACCTCAGGAAGGCGCCTTTCAGCGACATCAAGTTCAGGCAGGCCGTAGCCTACAGCATAGACTCCGAGAAGCTCATAAAGACCGTGCTGATGGGATACGGGACGGTGGCCAGCCCGTCGCTTGTGATGCCCTTCGTGGAATGGTCCAACAAGGCGATTAAGCCCATCAAGGCCGACCTTGCGGCGGCGAAGAAGCTGCTGGCCGATGCGGGCTACAAGGACGTCGACAACGACAAGTTCCTTGAGCAGCCGGACGGCAAGAAGCTCAAGGTGTCGCTGCTTTGCCCAAATGCCGGGACGTCCATGACCGTGGCCGAATACATAGCCTACGGCCTAAGGGGCATCGGCATCAACGCCGTGCACACCCCGATGTCTGCAGACGCGCTGCTGAACGAGTACAAGGGCGGCCAGTTCGACATGGGCATATCCTCGATGGGCTTCTCCGAACCCAGGGACATG
This sequence comes from Bacillota bacterium, assembly GCA_017994615.1. Taxonomy (GTDB): domain Bacteria; phylum Bacillota; class DTU025; order DTU025; family MWDF01; genus MWDF01. The sequence continues at coordinate 25,101 of JAGOKM010000007.1, forward strand.
TATTTCTACTACTTCCACTCGTCGAGGGGGGAGCTCGGGGAAGGAAGGGTATCGGGGTTCAACTACGGAGGGTTCAAGGACGCGGAGTTCGACGAGCTCTCTACTGCTATGCGCTCCGAAAACGACGAGGAGAAGCAGTTCGCCCAGCTGAGGAGGCTGCAGGAGATAGTAGCGGGGGCATACTACCAGGTCCCGATTTACTCCGCCTACAACATCTCGCTGTACAGGGACGACAGGTTCAAGGGGTGGACGAGCGTAGAGGGCCTTACGATACTCAATTCCCATACATTCCGCAACCTGGCTCCGGTCAAGTAGAAGGCAGGCGTTAGATGAGCTTCGCCTATTTCGTCAAGAGGCTCGCCCAGATGGCCCTGATAATGGCCGTCGTGCTGACCCTTAACTTCTTCCTGCCCCGCATAATCTCCGGCGACCCGGCCAAGCACCTGGTGGAGGACCCGAGGCTAACGCCGGAGATGAAGCAGGAGATCAGGGCCCAGTACGGCCTGGACAAGCCCCTCGTGCAGCAGTTCGCCGTCTATCTGAAGGAGCTGGCCAAGGGGAACCTCGGGGTTTCCTTCGCCTACAGGAGGCCTGTGTCCGAGGTCATCGCCAGCAAGATACCGTGGACCCTTGTCCTTACGGTGACCGCCAAGCTCATATCCATACTGGGAGGGATATTATACGGGTCGTACGCCGCCTGGAGAAGGGGGAGGCTCGCAGATTCTGCGCTCCTTTCCGCGGCCATTGTGATGACCGCCATACCAAGCTTCTGGTTCGCCATGGTCCTCATATTGATCTTCGGCTTCACTCTGAGATGGCTCCCCCCCTTCGGAATGATGGAGAGGGGGCTTCGCATGATGAGCTGGGAGATGGTGGCAAGCGTCGCAAAGCACGCCGTGATGCCCGTCACAACCATGGCGGTGCCTGGGATAATAGGCTACGCGGTCCTGGTAAGGAACAGCATGGTGAGGGTCATCGGCCAGGACTTCATAAGGACTGCGAGGGCCAAGGGGGCGTCTCCCGCCATCGTTCTGTACAAGCACGCCTTCAGGAACGCGACACTTCCGCTCGTCACCAGCATCGGCATGAACCTCGCCGGAGTGATAGGCGGAGCCGTTGTCATAGAGACCATATTCTCCTGGGACGGAATGGGCCTGCTCATGATAGAGGCCTCCAGGAGCTTCGATTATCCGCTCATGCAGGGCGTCATGCTCATACTGGCCACGGTGACGATAACGGCCAATTTCCTGACTGACCTGGTCTACGCCAGGCTGGACCCTCGAGTGAAGCTGGAATGAGGGGGTGCATGCAGTGAAATTCATCAAAGGATTGATATCGCACCCTACCGGCAGGGTCGGCTTGGCCCTGGTAGTGGCCATAGCCCTCATCGCCGCCGCCGCCCCTTTAATTGCCCCATACGACCCTTACGACCTCTTCGACAGGGACATGCCGCGCCTTGCCCCTTCCTCCGCCCACCTTCTGGGCACGGACCACGTCGGCAACGACATCTTGAGCAAGCTGATATACGGCGCGCGCATCTCCCTAATAGTCGGGCTCATAACCGGCATAAGCTCGACGCTGCTGGGCGCCGTGATGGGCATGATGGCGGGATACCTGGGAGGATGGTTCGACACGGTCATCATGAGGATGGTGGATGTCATGATGACCATACCTTCGCTCCCCCTGATGATACTGATCGCCACCTACGTAGGCACGCAGTTCTACATGATAATCATCATATTCACATTCCTCGGATGGACCGGTATGGCAAGGACCGTAAGGGCCCAGGTGCTCAGCCTGAAGAGTCAGAAATACATAACGGCGGCCGAGCTTGCGGCTGCAAGCAGGCCTTACGTCATGTTCCGGCACATACTCCCGGAGGTCTCCCCGCTGCTAATCGTGTCCGGCGTCCTCTCGGCGGCCGGCGTCATGGTGGCGGAAGCCGGGCTCAGCTTCCTCGGATTCGGGGACCCCAAGGCGATAAGCTGGGGCAAGATGCTCTTCGAAGCGCAGGCGAACCACGGCCTTCTTCTAAAGGCATGGTGGTGGGTGCTGCCCCCGGGGCTTGCCATCTTCGTGACGGTAATAGGATTCATGCTCGTGGGCTACGCCCTGGAGGAGATAGTCAACCCCAGGGTCAGGCGGATGAGGATGATGCAGAAGCTGTTCAGCAAGCTTTCCGGGGACAAGGGCTTCTGCCCTGTCCCTGTGAAGCCGGAAGGAGGTGGCGCGGTTGACGCGAGATGAGGGCCTAGCGGCGCCATCCCTTCTGGAGATAAGGAACCTTCAGGTCGGCTTCGCAACAGAGCACGGCTACATGCCGGTGGTGACCGGGGTCGACATGAGCATCGACAGGGGGGAATCAGTGGCCCTGGTGGGGGAATCCGGGTGCGGCAAGAGCATAACGGCCCTTTCGATAATGAGGCTGCTGGACATACCCGGATGCTCGGGCGCAGAGAAGCTGCAGTTCGAAGGCAGGGAGCTGCAGCTTACAGGCGAAGCTGAGCTCCAGTCTCTCAGGGGCGACAGGGTCAGCATGATATTCCAGGACCCGATGACAGCGTTGAATCCTGTCTTCACCGTAGGCGACCAGGTCGCCGAGGTGTTCCGACTTCACAGGAAGATGGGCGACGCAGAATCCCGCAGGGCCGCGTGCGAGATGCTGGGCAAGGTGGGCATCCCGGAGCCCGAGAGAAGGTGCGCGGAGTACCCCCATCAATTGTCGGGAGGCATGAGGCAGAGGGTTTTGATAGCGATGGCCGTAGCCCTGAAGCCCGCGCTGCTTATCGCAGACGAGCCGACGACGGCCCTTGACGTGACCATACAGGCGCAGGTCCTAGACCTTATGGAGCGCATCCAGAAGGAGATGGGGATGGCGCTCCTGCTCGTTACGCACGACCTCGCCGTCGTCGCGGAGACGGCCTCCAGGGTGATGGTCATGTACTGCGGGGAGATAGTGGAGGAGGCGCCTGTGGAGGCGATCTTCAAAGACCCGTGGCACCCTTACACGGAGGGGCTTATGAAGGCCATGCCCAAGCTGGCCGGCAGCAGGGGCGAGAAGCTCTACCAGATACCAGGGACTGTCCCGCACCCCTCCGAAAGGGCTGAGGGCTGCAGGTTCGAGCCACGGTGCGAGAAGGCGACGGCTGAATGCAAGGCTGTTCACCCCGAGCTGATAAGATCGGGGGACAGGGCGGTAAGATGCCTGCTGCGCAGGAACGGCGGTGGGCGGCGATGAACAGGGCGGCCGATGTGATGTTCGAGATAAAGGGGCTCAACAAGGTGTTCCCGGTCTGGGCTGGTGCCCTTTTCAAGCCGTCCGGCTATGTCAGCGCGGTGCACGACGTGTCTTTCAGCATCTACAAGGGGGAGACGCTGGGGCTGGTGGGGGAAAGCGGATGCGGCAAGACAACCCTGGCGAATATGCTGCTGAGGCTGGTAGAGCCTACCTCAGGCAGCATAATGTTCAAGGGCGTCGACATCGCCAGGCTCCCCGCCAAGCAGCTCAGCAAGGCGAGGCTATCCACCCAGATGATCTTCCAGGACCCCTATTCCTCGTTGTCGCCGAGGCTTACGGCAGCCGAGATAGTAGAGGAGCCGCTTTTGGTCAACCGGCGCGGCAGCCGGGAGGAGATGCGTAAGAAGGCCGAAGGGCTTCTGAGGCTGGTGGGCCTCACGGAAAGGGATGCCGGCTGCCTGCCAGACCAGTTCTCGGGCGGCCAGAGGCAGAGGATCGGGATAGCACGGGCCCTCGCGCTGGAGCCGGAGTTCATAGTCTGCGACGAACCGGTGTCATCGCTAGACGTATCGGTGCATGCCCACATAATAAACCTGCTGACCGAGCTGCAGGAGAAGCTGGGGCTCACCTACCTGTTCATAGCCCACAACCTCGCCCTTGTGAGGCATGTGAGCGACAGGGTGGCCGTCATGTACCTCGGTAAGCTGGTGGAGATAGGGCCGACCGACACGATATTCCAGGACCCCAGGCATCCGTACACAAGCGCGCTGCTGGCAGCAGTGCCCGGGTTCGACCCGGCGAACAAGCAGAAGAGGGTGCTGCTAGGAGGCGAAGTGCCGAGCCCGCTTAACCCGCCGAAAGGTTGCAGGTTCCATCCGAGGTGCCGGTTCGCCATGCCGGTATGTTCGGAAGCGGAACCCCCAGAGACGAAGACCGGGGACGGCCGCTCGGTATGGTGCCATCTGATGGACGATGGGCGGCTATGAGCGATCCGCATGAGTGTTGAAGCGGCCTGAATAGGTCTGGATTCAAAAGCAAGATTACGAAAAGGCAGGCCGGGGCCCTGAAAAAGGATTAAGTCAGCGAGGCATCGTTTACTGTGGATATGCGCCCGGCAAGATTGCGCATTGAAGGAGAAAGGTCATGAAAGTTTTGCTTGTGAACGGAAGCGCGCACGCAAACGGCTGCACTTATACCGCGTTAGGGGAAGTTGCTGGCGCATTGGGCAAAAACGGCATAGAAGCGGAAATCTTCCAGCTCGGGTCCAAGCCCATACCGGGCTGCATCGCATGTGGCGCGTGCAAGAAGACTGGCAAGTGTTTCATGGATGACAAGGTGAACGAGTTTTCGGAGATGGCCAGGGGCGCGGACGGCTTCGTGTTCGGCTCCCCAGTTTACTATGCATCGGCATCCGGAGCGCTGATCTCGTTCATGGACAGGCTGTTCTATTCGAGCAACGTAATGGAGAAGTTCGCCTACAAGCCCGCCGCCGCCGTCGCAAGCGCCCGCCGCGCCGGGACTACCGCGACGCTGGACCAGATCTACAAGTACTTCTCCATCAGCAGGATGCCGGTGGTCTCGTCCCAGTACTGGAACATGGTCCACGGGTATACGCCGGAGGAAGTCAGGCGCGACCTTGAGGGGATGCAGATAATGAGGACCCTCGGCAACAACATGGCATGGCTCCTCAAGTCCATCGAAGCGGGAAGGGCGGCGGGGATCGAGCTGCCCGAAAAGGAAGAGCCCGCACGGACCAATTTCATCCGTTAGCGTCTGCCAGGAGGAAATGTAAGCGGTTTGAAAAGCAGACATTTGATGCCGTCGCGGTACTATGCCTTTCACTTTTTCCCAGTCGTATGATTACGTCGTGTATTTCAGTCGAAGCGCAGGCAGGGCCGGGCGAATGCTGCGGCCCTGCCTGCCTTTAATCGGTATTTATTACTAAATCCGCAGGATCAGAGAGTTTGATGGTTATCCTGATGGAGTGAAATAAGGGTGCGCCAAAGAATCTTCCTTCAAATATTTCTTGGGATTAACAATCTCGGCATGGAGGTAAATGCCGGCGAGTTTAGAATAATGATACCGCGGCGGTCATGATAGCGTCGTTGGGTCCGGGCAACTTGCAGCTCTCCTTCATCGCTGGTACGACAGGCGGGAGAGGGCTGATAAAGGGCGGATATGCAAATTAATGGGAACAAAGAAGGGGGGCGCAGACATTGTTCCGGGGAAGAATCCTTGCATCCTTGCTGTTGGTCTCCTCCTTGGTCCTGCTTACGGGATGTATCGGGACATACAGCTTCGATTTCGTCAGCGAAGGCGACTTCGAGAACGAAGAAGGGGCATGGTATGTCGACAGCACAGGAGAAGTATTCTACATGGAGGGCCTATGGGCCAAAGACACCTATCTTACGGCGCCTTACGGATATAAGGGCGACTTCACGTGCACTTACGAATTCTTCGTGAATACGGCAGCGGGCAGTGAGATCGACTGGATATATTTCGTACTCCTCGATAACAAGTTCCAGGATGGAGTTCCAGTGAACAAATTCTTCGGCTTCACAATCCACAATCTGGGAGCGACTGGAGAAGAATACTCGGTATGGCAGGGTACGACGCCTTGGGATTATTTCAATGAGGACGTTGTGCCTCCCGGATTGCGGAACAACGACGTGAATAAGTTGACCATTAAGAAGACTGGGGACGAGTTCAGCGTATCGATGAACGACGAACCGCTGCACACAATGACGATTCTGCCCGGAAACATGACAGAATACTGGTACCCGGCGATAAACGTCACATATGATCACTCGATCCCTTACGGCGTCTATTTCAGGAAGCTGACCGTCAGATACACCAAGGGCAACGAAATGGCAGCCCCCTGGGCTTTCCCGTAGACAGGGAAAGAGGATGCGCTTAACCGGGCCGCTGCCATGTCAGCTGATGGAAACGCGATGTCAGGATTGAAAGCAAGAACGGGAATGGCGGTTTTTACAAGGCCATCGTCATTTGCGGCGATGGCTTTTCTGATTATTTTGCGACCAAGACCAAAGCTGCGGCGCTAATGTCAGGTTGCCCAGAGTCTGGTCTCCCATCGAATTAAGCTGCGGTGTCTGCGGCGCGAAAGAATCCATCAAGGGTGCTTGTAGCTGACAGGATGGCTGCTGCCGCCATCGACCCTGCTGAAAGGCATTGACGATGGCAGCGGCGCCCTTTACAGGTTGTTCATATACCGGCGTGTCCTCCGGGTTTTCCTATATGTACGGTGTAATGCCGATGCTCGCAACATGCAAAAGCGGCAGGTCCATCCCTGCCGCTTTGCATGCCTGTAGATGACCTGCCTAGAGCTGGGTGCTGAGGAAGACCGGGAGGGTCATCTGCTCCACCCTGCCCTGCAGCCCTTCTATCTCGTCGG